>JAOUNH010000172.1 GCA_029881055.1 Gammaproteobacteria bacterium | reverse complement strand
CCTCGGCCATTACGAGCGATTCGTACGTACTGCCAAGAGCGGGCGGCACAGCAACTACACCACGGGGCGGATTTACGAGAGCGTCATTGGCAAGGAGCGGCGGGGCGACTACCTCGGTGCGACCGTGCAGGTCATTCCGCATATCACAGACGAGATCAAGCAGGGTATCCGAAAGGGCGCGGGTGACGCGGATATCTGTCTCGTTGAGATCGGCGGTACGGTCGGTGACATCGAGTCGCTGCCGTTCCTTGAAGCAATACGCCAGATGGGCATCGAACTGGGACACGACCACGTCGTTTACGTACACCTGACGCTCGTGCCCTATATCTCGACATCATCGGAAATCAAGACCAAGCCGACGCAGCACTCCGTGAAAGAGTTGCGCTCGATCGGCATACAGCCGGACATACTCGTGTGCCGTTCCGAGAAGCCGTTGCCGTCCGAGGAGCGCAAGAAAATTGCCCTGTTCACGAATGTGCAGGAGAAAGCGGTGATCTCGGCCTGGGATGCAGATGATCTCTACAAGATTCCCGCCATGATGCACGAGCAGGGTTTCGATGAGATCGTCGCGAAACAGTTAGGACTCGATCTGCCACCAGCCGACCTTCACGAATGGGATGCGATCGTTGAAGCGAAGCAAAACCCGACCGCCGAGGTCAATGTCGCGCTGGTCGGAAAATACATGGACCTCAAGGATTCCTATATTTCACTGGTCGAGGCGCTGCAGCACGGCGGCATCCACACGCGGACGCGCGTCCGGATTCACTACATTGAATCGCGGGAGGTCGAGGAGCACGGCGTTGCGAGCCTCAAAGGCATGGACGGTATCGTGGTTCCAGGTGGTTTTGGCGATCGCGGTATCGAGGGAAAGATTATTACCGTTCAATACGCGCGTGAAAATGGCATCCCGTACCTCGGCATCTGCCTGGGTATGCAGGTCGCCGTGATCGAGGCTGCCCGTAACCTCGCGGGCCTCAAGGGCGCAATGAGCACCGAGTTCGACAAGGACACGCCGCATCCGGTCATCGCGCTGATTACCGAGTGGCAAGACCACGCGGGCGGTCATGAACAGCGCAGCGAGCAATCGGACATGGGCGGAACGATGCGTCTTGGAGCCCAGGCCATCACGTTGCAGGCTGGTTCGCTGGCGGCGAGAAGTTATGGCAGCACGGACATCATGGAGCGCCATCGACATCGCTACGAAGTGAATAACAACTATCGTGAGCAGTTGTCGCAAGCGGGAATCAAGTTTACCGGGCTGTCCGTCGACGACCTGGTCGAAATGGTGGAAATCCCGGGACATCCGTTTTTCCTCGCCAGCCAGTTTCACCCGGAATTCACGTCGAATCCGCGTGACGGGCATCCGCTGTTCAAGAGTTTTATCAGCGCAGTACGAAAGCACAGTGAAGGCGAACTACCCGAGGCGGCAGAGGCATGAAGCTGTGCGGCCACACGGTGGGCAACGATCGGCCGTTCTTTCTGATCGCAGGAACCTGCGTGGTCGAGAGCGAGCAGATGACGCTGGATACGGCGGGCACGCTCAAGGAAATCACGTCGGCACTCGGGATTCCGTTCATCTACAAGTCTTCTTTCGACAAGGCGAATCGCAGTTCGCGCGATGGATTTCGCGGCCCCGGCATGGAAGAGGGCCTGCGCATACTGAGTGAGGTCAAGAAGCAGCTCGATCTTCCTGTCCTGACGGACGTGCATGAAGACACGCCTATGGACGAAGTGGCGGATGTTGTTGATGTCCTGCAAACGCCGGCGTTCCTGTGCCGGCAAACCAACTTTATCCTGCGAACCGCGGCGACGGGATTGCCCGTCAATATCAAGAAAGGCCAGTTCCTGTCGCCCTGGGAAATGCAAAACGTTGTCGACAAGGCGAAATCGACCGGTAACGAAAACATCATGGTTTGCGAGCGTGGTTTCAGTTTCGGTTACAACAACCTGGTTTCAGACATGCGCAGTCTGGCTGTGATGCGCGGTACCGGGGCGCCCGTCGTTTTTGATGCGACTCACTCCGTGCAGTTGCCGGGTGGGCAGGGTTCGTCATCCGGCGGTCGCCGTGAGTTCATACCGGTGCTGGCGCGAGCCGCGGCGGCGGCCGGCGTTGCCGGGTTTTTTATGGAGACACACCCGGATCCCGCAAAGGCGCTCAGCGACGGGCCGAATGCATGGCCACTCAACAAGATGAAACAACTGCTTGAAATGCTCATGGCGATCGACTCAAGTGTTAAGAGTAGCCCCTACCTCGAAGCAGACTACGGTCTCGGGGTCCCCAACCCGGAGTAACAATGATCAGGATCAGTGATATACGTGGTCGGGAAATTCTCGACTCACGAGGCAACCCCACAGTGGAAGCGGATGTGCGCCTGGCGGACGGCAGTACGGCGCGCGCCGGTGTCCCCTCGGGCGCATCGACCGGCACACGCGAAGCGGTTGAGCTTCGCGACGGCGATAAATCCCGATATCTTGGCAAAGGCGTGCGAAAAGCCGTCGGTCACGTTAACGGCGAGCTCCGCAATGCGCTGCTCGGCAAGGACTTCGCGGACCAAAGGGCTGTAGATCAGTGCATGATCGATCTGGATGGTACACAGAACAAGAGCCGCCTCGGCGCGAACGCCTTGCTGGCCGTTTCGCTCGCTGTTTCGAAAGCGGAGGCGGTCTCGAAGGGCATTTCCTTGTTCCGTCACCTCGGTAGCAACACGACCATGCCGGTGCCCATGATGAACATTATCAATGGCGGCGCGCACGCCAATAACAGTGTTGATATCCAGGAATTCATGATTCTTCCTGTCGGTGCACCGAGCTTCACTGAGGCCTTGCGCTATGGCGCCGAGATTTTTCATAGTCTGAAGAGCGTGCTGAACAGCCAGGGTCTTAACACGGCTGTTGGCGACGAGGGCGGTTTTGCGCCCGATTTGCCGTCGAATCGCGCGGCGCTCGACACGATCATGACAGCGATCGAAAAAGCCGGTTTCAGTGCCGGCAAAGACATTCTGCTCGGACTGGATGTCGCAAGTTCGGAGTTCTACAAAGACGGCGTATATGACCTCGAATCCGAGGGCCGGCAATTCGACGCGGAAGGATTCTGCGCGTATCTTGCGGGACTCGCTGATGCCTATCCGATAATTACGATCGAGGACGGCATGGACGAAAGTGACTGGCACGGCTGGCGCCTGCTCACGGATGCCATCGGCGATCGCATCCAGCTTGTCGGGGACGACCTGTTCGTTACCAACACGTCGATACTGCGGCGCGGCATCGATGAAAATATCGCAAATTCTATATTGATAAAACCTAACCAAATCGGTACCTTAAGCGAAACTCTTGATGCGATTGCTATGGCAGACGCAGCCGGGTTTAGCGCGGTGATCTCGCATCGTTCAGGGGAGACCTCGGACAGCACGATCGCCGACATCGCAGTAGGCACGACAGCGACACAGATCAAAACCGGTTCATTGTCCCGGTCCGATCGGGTCGCGAAGTACAACCAGTTGCTGCGAATCGAAGAGGAACTGGGTGCGGATGCAGGTTATGCGGCTCGCGAGGCGTTTTCGGTCCAGGTGACCGGATAACTCTCCGGGTACGGAATAGGGGATAGCATTGTTCAGTTTACGATGGCTGTTAGTGATATTGGGGATAGCCGGGCTCGGTCTGCAGACCGAACTCTGGTTCTCCGACGACGGTTATCGCAAGACGCTTAAATTACGTTCTGCCGTCGCTGAACAGCGCGCACTCAACGATACGCTGCGCGAACGCAATGCAGCCCTGGATGCCGAGGTAATCAATCTCAAGCAGGGAGTTGATGCTGCGGAAGAACGCGCGCGTACGGACCTGGGGATGATCGGCAAACACGAAACCTTTTACCAGGTCGTACCGACTAGCCATACCTCGGGTTAGTCAATCCCATGCCACTGCCCGACTGGCCCCGAGCGCACGGGTTACCGTTATTTGCGGCGACACTTCGCCGCCACCCGCAGGATTTCCAGGTGACCGAGGAACTCGGCTTTGAGCCGTCGGGCGACGGTGAACACGATTTCCTGTTTGTCGAAAAGACTGGTATCAACACGGAGTGGCTGGCACGGCAGTTGGCGAAGTTCGCGGCAGTACCCGCGAAAGACGTCGGCTATTCCGGGCTCAAGGATCGACACGCCGTTACCCGTCAATGGTTCAGCGTACCGCGCTGGAACAAGCCCGACTGGGACAATTTTCGACTCGACGCTGTGCGCATCGTTGAGCAAACGCGAAACGCCCGCAAGCTGCGCCGCGGCGCCCACCAAAGCAATCGCTTCCGCATAGTCCTGCGCGTCCCTCCAAAGGGGTCAGAGCCCTTTGGGGGTGCAAGTATGGAAAAGGGCTCTGACCCCTTTTGGAAAGGGCCAAAACAAAGGGTTTCTGGCGCCTTTGGGGGCGAAGGATCACAAAAGGGCTCTGACCCCTTTGGGGAGGAGCGCCTGCGGAAGATACGCGAGGAGGGCGTGCCGAATTACTTCGGTGAACAGCGATTCGGTCATGGCGGCAGCAATGTGGCTCTGGCGGATCAATGGGCGGCGGGAAGGCGGCTGCCGCGACACAAGCGCAGCATCGCGATATCGAGTGCGCGTTCCTATTTGTTCAATGAGCTGCTGGCGTCCCGTGTCGCCGACAACGCCTGGAACACGCTGGTCCCCGGGGATGTGGCAAATCTGGACGGATCCGGAAGTGTCTTCGCGGTCGACGTTCCTGATGAGGTCTTGCACGCTCGCTGCAGGATGCTCGACATCCATCCGACCGCCCTGCTGTGGGGCGATGGCGCGCCGGTGGATGCCGCTCCACCCGGCCATGACGCCTGGCTCCTGGCGCTTGCCAACGCCAGGGTGCAGCCTGCGCGCAGAAGCCTGCGCCTGAGAGTGCTCGACTTGCAGTGGCAGCTTGGTGAGGATAGTTTGACGCTCAATTTCGGATTGACTCGCGGCGCATTCGCAACGTCAGTCATCCGCGAGCTTGCCGAAGTTACCGATTTCGCCAGTCACAACGAATCCGAAGAGAGTCAACATGAGTCACCATGAATCGCACAGGGCACACCGGGTGGGGTGGCTGCGCGCCGCCGTTCTGGGCGCCAATGACGGTATCGTGTCCACCGCGAGCCTGATTATCGGCGTTGCGGCAGCTGGTGCGCTGCACGAAAACATTCTGCTTGCGGGTGTCGCCGGGCTGGTCGCAGGCGCGATGTCGATGGCTGCTGGCGAATATGTTTCTGTCAGCTCCCAGACCGACACCGAAAACGCCGATTTAGCGCAGGAACGCCGATCGCTTGAGCACAATTTTGAGCTCGAGAAAATTGAACTCGCGGAAATTTACGAGAGCCGCGGTCTGGACAGTGCTTTAGCGATGGAGGTCGCCGAGCAACTGATGGCGCACGACGCGCTCGGTGCGCACGCCCGGGATGAAATTGGTATTTCCGAAATAGTCAGCGCGCGCCCTGTGCAGGCTGCATTTTCGTCTGCGATCACTTTCATCGCAGGATCGTCATTGCCCCTGCTGGTGGCGTGGGCTGTTTCCGGTACACGGCTGATTCCGGCCGTAGCTGCTTCATCGCTGATATTCCTGGCGGTCCTCGGTGGTCTCGCGGCCCGCGCCGGCGGCGCGGCCATCACGGTAGGCGCACTGCGAGTGACTTTCTGGGGCGTTCTGGCGATGGTGCTGACGGCCGCCGTCGGCCGATTATTCGGCGTCGTCGCCTGATTGAAGT
>JAOUNH010000171.1 GCA_029881055.1 Gammaproteobacteria bacterium | reverse complement strand
CCTGTTCCACCCGATGTCGGGCGCGGATACCCTGTTCATCAGCCCGAGAGACGCCATCGTTGGGGCTATAGCGGGTTATCTCAGTCTTTGGAGTGTCTTCTGGCTCTTCAAACTGGTGACCGGAAAGGATGGCATGGGCTATGGTGATTTCAAGCTTTTGGCCGCTTTGGGCGCCTGGCTGGGATGGCAGCAGCTGCCGATGATCATCATGATGTCGGCGGTCGTTGGGGCGATAATCAACATTATATTGATCGTCGCCAGGGGCAAGGATCGCAGTATTCCAATACCTTTCGGCCCCTATCTCGCCGCCGCTGGCTGGATCACCATGCTGTGGGGCGACGTGATCAAGAATACCTACATGGACATGATGTTCTGAGTGATCGATCCCGACCGTAAAAATCCATTTCGAATTGGCCTGACCGGCGGAATTGCCAGTGGCAAAACCACGGTCTCAAACATGTTTGCCGAACTTGGTGTCCCCGTGATCGATACTGACGTCATCGCCCGGGAGATCGTCAGGCCTGGTGAACCGGCACTGAAACAAATACGAGATCGATTCGGTGACAATATCATCGACGATACCGGTCGTCTCGACCGACGCGCTCTGCGCGACATCGTTTTTGCATCGGAAGAGGCCAGGCGTGACCTTGAGGCGATTCTGCATCCTGCAATAGGCCGTGAAACCCGGCGACAGGCCGACGCACTTGGCGGCCCCTATCAACTGATAGTAGTGCCGCTACTCGTAGGATCCAAATTGCTCGAACTCGTTGATCGGGTACTCGTCGTCGACTGCGACCCCGACCTGCAGTTTAAGCGCCTGCTCGCACGCGATGCCGAGTCACCCGAGCAAGCCAATCGCATTTTGGCCGCGCAGCCAAGGCGCGAAGACCGGCTGGCAATCGCAGACGATGTCATCCTAAATGACAGCGATCTCGATCGATTATCTGGGCAAATTAAGGAGCTGGATCAACTCTATCGAGACTTCGCGAGTTCTCAAGGTCAGTCTGAACGGTTACCCTAAACTCCATGATGTCGGCTCTGTTGACTCGAGTTCCGATCACCATTGACTCCTCCTCATCAGCCAGATACGACAGCGCGAGATCCGACAAACGCAACGCTTCCTCGTGATAATTGCCAGACGCCATTAAGGCGGCCATCGCCATAGCGTGGCTTGCACCAGCCCTCGCGCCTAGGGACCGTTCGAACGCGGCAAGTGCCTGTTGCGGATTTCCCGAGAAAACAGCGACGTAGCCAACCAGGTATTGGATGTGAGAATAGGCCAGCGACCTTGGGTCCGCGTTTCGCGGAACGTCCAGCATTCTGGTGAACATTGGTTGCAGCGCGTCGATGGGCACAGCCGGGCAACGACCCTCTTTCACAACTCTCGCAAACTCGTTATAGGCCTTCAGCAGTCGCGGATCGAAAGGAATAGTGGATACCAATTCAATTGCCTTTTGCAACTCATCGAGATGCAACCTATTCATATTACAGAGAATGATTAATCGATTGAGCTGCAACAGGGTATCGCTGTCCGGACGATTCTCGATGGCCCTTTCGATAACCTCCAGCGCCTCCTCATGACGATTTGCATTGAATAGGATATTCGAATACTCAGCTTGCGCTCGCGCAGACGTTGGCGCTTTGTGCGCGGACGCCTCGACGATGCTCGGCACGCTCTCCCAGACGGTCGCTGAATAGCGCGTAAATCCGGCCAACATCAGGAGAAAACCAAAAACTATGCCTACAAAAAAGCGTTTATGCGTATGCCGGCGAAGAAAAAGTATCAACGGAAGAAAAAGAAAGCAGGCCGACAAATAGTTGCGATGCTCAAAATACAACTCGAGGTTCAGCACCGTAGACTCAAGCAGGTGACCGCCGTAAAAGAACAATACTGCAAGCCCAAAGAGGGGCTGCTTACGACGATATAGCACCGACAAGCCTATCGCGAAAGCGTGAAATACGAACATCACGATCGTAGTAACCGGTGCCAGTATCCCGATCGACTTCACGAAATGATCCTGATAGACACCCGTCGTATAGAGCTTCGGAATGAACCAGTTTTGCAGGTAATCGACGAGAATTCGAGATTGCGTCAGCAGTCTCTCGTACAGGCTGAAATCCCTGGGTGGAACGACGTCAAAAAAATCAGGCCTGAAAAACTGCTTACCGAGATACGCAGCAATCACCAGCGTCGGCAGCCCAATAAAAAGACCGCTCCAGTAAGGACTGATTGTGCCAAGTCGCCCACGCTGGCTTGCGACAACGGTGATCTCAATCACACCAATCAGAACAGGCAACAGTATTCCATTCTCTTTGGACAGCAGCGCCAGAAGAGTAAAAGTCGGCACTGCCAAACTCATCTGCAGGTAGGCCCTACTTTTGTTCGTCAGCAAAAACGAGCGGCCGTGAATGTACACAATGAGGCCGGCAATTACGAACAAGGTAGACAACTGGGCCATTCGCTGCACTGCGTAGAGCGTGGTTGATACCAGGAATGGGTGCAGCACCCAGCAAGCGGCGGAAACCAATGCCAAAGTTCGAGCTTCGCGAGACTCGAACCGAAGCAGGCACAATATCTGCTTTGTCAGAATACCCAGCAGCCCGCCAATCATCAAATGGATGATCAGGTTAGTCCGCTTGAAAGGAGCCGCGTCAGTAGGCCAGTTGGTGCCGTCGATAAGGAATGTCAGCAGCGAAACGGGGCGGCCTGTCGGGCCCGAGTTACCACCCAGCACGAAGGCCTTGAATGACTGCCAGTCGACCACACCCCCGTGTTTTCCGAGAGCCGCAATACTGGCAAAGTCATCCAGGATAAACGGGCCGCTCAGGCCGGGCCAATAGGCAGTAACGGCCACGATGAACAGGAGGGTCCACCCTCCGGCCAACCAAAGCGTCTGACTATTTTTTTCGTTCCACAAAGAGGCAAGATCCATCTTTGACTGATCCCAGGCATTACTACCGACAGTCATTCTAACGTGACGGGTATCGGCTTAACATTGTATTGGCCCACAATTCCGGAACCCGTCCAGGGCCATTTGCCTGCCAGCACTTCGTGGCGCAAAATAGGCCGATGGTCAAACCTGCTGGAACAATCGCTGTGCAGACCGCTCCCGGAGTCTCGCACTACGAGCAGCCGCTATCCGAGCGTATGCGGACTTTTCTGCGCCTCGAATTTCTTTACCACCCTATGATCCGCAATAGTGAGAGGGACAGTGACTGGGCGACGCGGGCAGCCATTTCGACTCTACTCGAAATCCTCGCCATCCTGTCCCGCGGCGATGTCCGCAGCGAAGTTCTGAGCGAACTCGACCACCAGATCGCTGCGTTGAAACGATTCCAGAGCCACAGCGGCGTGGACGGTGGCCGATTGGATACGCTGATGCGTAACCTGTCCGTAAGCCGGGACGAGATTTCGAGTATTGGTACCAGCTACCTCCAGCGTCTCAAGGAAAGCGATTTTCTGAACGCGATCAAACATCGCAGTGCGATTCCGGGCGGCACCTGTGAATTCGACCTGCCCGAGTACAGCCACTGGCTGCGGCAACCGATAGCGCGACGGCAGCAGGATATGACGGAGTGGATTCAGTCGGTCAGCCCGCTGTGTGACGGTGCCAGCGAGGTGCTTTGGCTGATTCGGGAAAGTGCCCGGCCGAGCAAAAAACAGGCTGTCAATGGCATGTACCAACACAGCATGCAGAAAGACGACAACTGTCGGCTATTACGCGTCAGCCTTGCAAAAGGCTCATCCCTGTTTCCGGAAATCAGCGGCAGCCAGCACCGCTTTACCGTGCGATTTCTGGAATGGTCAACTGTCGAGCGGCGCGCAATACAGACCGGTCACGACGTGCCCTTTCAGCTGTCCATTTGCTAGTGGCGCTGCTGCAGCGCAGCGACCACCGGTACGTCAGCAGGCAGTAATTCCTCGGCATTCAACAGGCCCGTCGGCACCCAGCGCAGCTCCTGTCCCTCGCGACCGACGGGATCGGACCTCCACTCACTGACGATGAAGAACTCGATAGTCACAATTCTGTCATCGTATTCATGCCTCAGGTTCATGAATGATGAGTACGCCGTTACCTCTATACCAAGCTCCTCCGCGAGCTCCCTGGACAGGGCCTGTTTGGACGTCTCATTCGGTCTGATCTTTCCGCCCGGGAATTCCCACAAACCATCAAACGGCCCGCCACCGCGGCGCTCCGCAATCAGCACACGGCCGGAAGCATCACAAAGTATTCCCGCAGCAACATCGAAGTGATTCAAGACAGAACACTACGCATTGAGCTTGCCATGACATTGCTTGAACTTTTTGCCCGACCCACAGGGGCAGGACTCGTTGCGGCCAACTTTGCGGCCGTCGCGAACAAAGGTCTCTACGGGTGCGCGGGCGGCCTGTTGCTGACCTTGCTGCCGATCGCCGAGTGCGGAGGCGTCCGCGTGTTGAAATTTCATCGCCGCAGCGGCCTTCTTGCGTTCGGCTTCCTCGTTGAGGTCACCCTCACCCTGGATGCGGATCTTTGACAGTATGCTGATAGTATCGTGCTTGACCTGTTCAAGCATCGTGCCAAACATCTCGAATGCCTCGCGCTTGTATTCCTGTTTTGGATTCTTCTGCGCATAGGAGCGCAGTCCGATGCCCTGGCGCAGGTGGTCCATGCTTGCCAGGTGTTCTTTCCAGTGAAAATCGAGTTGGCGCAACATGACGTGCTTTTCAACGCCACGCATAAGCTCGGCGCCCATACTCGCGACCTTTTTCTCATACGCCTTGGCTGCTTCTTCGATGCATCGTTCGGCAATACCTTCCGCGTTGAGAGTTTTGTCTTCGCGAACCCAGCGGCCGACATCGGCGTGCACACCGTATTCGGATTCGAGTGCCTGGCTCAGTCCCTCGGTATCCCACATCTCATCAAGACTACCCGCTGGAATGTATTGGTTCACGGTCAAACCAACGACTTCCTCACGAATTGCAGCAACCGAATCCTCAATATCGTCGGCCTCCATCAGTTCGGACCGCTGGTGATAAACGACTTTACGTTGATCGTTGGCAACGTCATCGTACTCGAGGAGATTCTTTCTTATGTCGAAGTTGTGTGCCTCAACCTTCCGTTGTGCACGTTCGATCTGCCGCGACAGAAGCCGGCTCTCGATCGCCTCTCCTTCCCGCATACCGGCACGAGAGAGCAAGCTCTTGGTGCGCTCCGGGTCTCCAAAAATGCGCATCAATGTGTCTTCCATCGACAGGTAGAAACGGCTCGATCCGGGGTCACCCTGGCGCCCGGCACGGCCTCGCAACTGGTTGTCGATGCGACGGGACTCGTGGCGCTCAGTGCCGATAATGTGCAAACCACCTGCTGCAACTACGGCTTCGTGACGCTGCTGCCAATCGTTTTCGATAGCGCTTGTATCAGCCCCTTTGCCGGCCTCCGCCAGCGCTGAGGCCAAGCTTCCGCCGAGTACTATGTCCGTACCTCGACCCGCCATATTGGTCGCAATCGTAATCGCTCCCGCCCGTCCGGCGTTTTGCACGATCTGTGCCTCGCGCTCGTGCTGCTTGGCATTAAGCACCTCGTGCTTGATCTTCTTTTTCTTCAGGAACGACGACAAAACCTCGGAGGATTCAATCGAGGTCGTGCCGACGAGTACAGGCTGACCACGTTCGCTGCAGTCGACGATATCTTCGACGATCGCTTCAATCTTGTCTTTTTCTGTCAGATAGACGAGGTCCGCCTGATCGTCGCGA
>JAOUNH010000170.1 GCA_029881055.1 Gammaproteobacteria bacterium | reverse complement strand
TGGATGCGGTTTTTCAGATACTGATAATCTTCCAGCACGTCGGCCTGGCGTACCGTGTAGATGCCCACCGCGTTCATGAATTCGTCGGAACCAGACCATTGGTCGACAGGGAAATCGCCTGCCACGGGAATGCCTGCCTGACCCATGCGATGCCAACCGGCTAGTTGACTAAAAGTATTGGATGCAAAAAAAACAATTTGAGTCTCAAGCAACAGTTTCTCACTTGCCCGTACATCTTCAAATGATCCGAAAAAATCTGCGAGTTCAATTTTTAATCGATCATTCTGGAGAAGCTCGAGGTTTCCCGACGCAACTAACGCTTGGTATGCGCCAGGGCTCGCTGTGAAAACTTCGTAGAAAACAAGATGCCAGAGCAATTCCCGAGCTAATTCAGGGTCTATTTCAGAGCCATCTTGCATGAAAATTGAAAGTTGTCTGCCAGCGTTAACTCCGCGTTTTGCGGCGTTATGTGAGGCATTAACTCGCTCCAGCATCGTATCGAAGTCACGGCCCAGCGCTACCACGTGCGAGTCAAGTTGGGCAGCCTGATTCCGTGAGTCAAGCCATGCGTCTGCAGAAAGGGCCAAAAGAATACTGACAATAATTAGGAGTCCTTCGCTGAACATGCGTATCAACACAGGCCTATCCATTCATATCGCTCCCGATAAATCGTTGAGTCTTCACTTGGTAAATTGCCCACTCAGATCAATAGACAGACAGGTTGTTGGCAATAGCGGAAGGTTTAGCCGAAGTCCGCTGTGGGTCAGTAGCCGTCATATTAACTCAGAATTCTCGGCCGGCTGCTAAGCGAAGTAAAGCAGCCTCTCAGCCAGCCTCGTGGCGACCGTCTCAGAACGGCCAAAAGAAGACGATGAATTAGCTACGCGGTAGACAAGCAGGATCGTCCATCGCACAGGTCTCGGCTAATCGCTGGTAGCCAGCCATTGTTCGAGTTCGGCCTTTAGGTCCAGAGCCGCTACACGCATGGCCCCGAGACCAGCTCGCATGCTGATGGTCAGGTATAAAACCTCGCCTGCCGTGCGCTCAAACTCCGGGTACGCCTTCAGCGCAACGATCAGCCCCTCAACGGAAGGTAGCTCGCCAGCTTCGAAAGCATCGGACGTAATCCCGTGACCAAAGCTTTCCGGCCGCTGCAGCACGGCCATTCGTTCACCGGGTCGCAGCACGTATTGAACTCGGGCATCATACTGGGCCCATATCCGTTCTCGCATATTCGCATTGGGAATGCTGACATTCTCGATAATCGTGTAGTAGGCAGCGATCGCGCGCCGCAAGTTTTTGTCCCGAATTAGGCGAAGATTCCCAGTCGACTTTAGGTCGTCGATCGTGTTTCGCGTGATGACAGGCCATGCCTGCCAGCCCGCCGTCTCGACCGCCATGACAAGGTCTGCTGCGTTCTCCGTCGGCGTTGATCCCTGATAGAGCGCGAGCACGGTCGCCGCGGCCGCTTCCGATCTGCGCATCCAAGCCTCGGTCTCATCAAACTGAGCCAGGTCGGCTTCGAGGTCGGTCACAAACGACGCAATATACTCGATTTCCAGCGCCGCGTTATAGCGAGCTTCCCGGAGCCCATCTACCCAGAGCGCCATCAGAACACCGACCACGATGACAATAAACTCCCCTAGCAGAAGACGCCAATTGAGACGGGGCGACATAATTATCCGATCCTCACATTTTTGTTAGCGAATAGACCTTTGATATTCGATTCGACGCAGTTGTACCCAGCGACCAGAAAGGGTTCACAAGCGGCCCTTTTCGGTCATTCTAGCCTAATGTCCTGTTCGGCGCGTAAAGCGGAGATTCGGCCTGGCTGAATGTCCGGTCTTACCGATAGCGGACATTAAATCAGGAGGAAAAGCCCCAAATTCAGGGGCAGCTAACGGCCAAAGCGGCCATTCGTTAGCGATGCACGGCGACAAGGCCATTGCGAGAATGGCGATTCTTGTTGAAACCTATGGCCCTAAGAATGGGCCCAACGCACGTTGGGCCCGCTCTCCATATTGCCGTCATTTGACGACGACAAATCAATTGGCGGTCATGACTAAATGACAGGTGGCTGTCGAGTCCCAGAAAAAGCCCAGCTGGCCATCTTGGAAAATGCCAAGTTCGGCGAGATTTGAATTTTTGTCGAGTTGCAACTGGACGATTCCCTGCCCAGCTACGTCCATCAGACACCCCATCTCCTTTTTGGCCGCATTGCCCGGACTACGGTCAATGTAGCCCAGCACATTCGTGCCGAGCATAAATGGTGGCTCTAGAAATCCTACCGGAATCTTCGGTGCCGGGTCGGGGAACATCCAGCACGCCGGATTTTGCAGGCTGTATTCCATGCAGGGGAAAACCTCAGTCCATGAGTAGGCCCGCCCCGTCATTTCGACAACATAGCCTTGCCGTCCGGGCACTATCGGCCCGCCAACTTCCAATGACCGTATGAGTTCCTTGGGAAAGTGAATGGCAGCGCAGTGAGTCTTAATCCACTTGCTCGTTGTCTGGGCCTTGAGAACGTACACGTTAATGGTCGGGATTGTGGCGTACGCCCCAGGAATGGGGGTTACGTCAAAAGGTCCCTCGATTGCCAGCCATACGTCAGCAAGGTCGAACGCCCCGAGAAGATCGCCGTTCCCCGAGCCTCCGCAGTTCGATGCTTGCAGATAAACAAGTGCGTTCCCGCTCGGTTGCAGGGCCAGCTCATACTGGGCTGGCAGAACTGCTCGAGCCGCTGCCGGGTCAACCTCGAATGCACCAACCATGGTGTTGCATTGCATCTCGACATCCACAACAGCGTTTGGTCGTGCCTCTTCGCCAGCACCCACTGTCGTAGTGACGCCAAGTGTCAACAGTGCACAAATTAGGACGCTTGATTTGAGCATGATTTTCCTCCTTCGCGGCTCTTGCGTACGAGAGAGGTGACCGCCGCTTAATCCAGCTGCCTCGGCAGCCCGGCGATCTTGGGATCCTTCGTGGCGTAGCAGAATGCGTCGCGGAGGAGGCGAGGACCCGTGGCTTTGCGTCACCAGCTTTGGCTGGATTTGCCTTTGTCTCGGCACGGATTGTCCGCCTACGTCTAGCATTGTCAATTCTGGGATTTACTTAGACTAGATGAAGTCTAAGCACCATTGAATGGACGGCTGCCTGGGGTCAGTGGCGGAAATTATAGCCTGAAACACGTGGCCGGCGGCTTCCGGGCGCACACCGGCCCCTCGCAATTCATCCTGGCGAACTTCGCCAGTCGGCCAGAGGCGGACAGTCAGGGCATACCTATTGATTTGCCTCGTCGGACTTCGGAAAGCGATAAACCTCCATAGGTGTCTCCCCCTTTACTTGCAGCAAATCGTCCACGTAGCGAACGAATCGGGGGTGCAAAGTAGTGCGGCGTTGCCGCCAATAGCGTCTCAGGCCTGGTGTGTCTTTGACCGCCAGAATTGCGCCTGTCAGGCCATCCACCAAGTCCGAATCGATGGTGCCTTCCTCGGCCATCAAATAGCTACTCTGGAAGGCGAGAAAGGCGCCATGAAACATCATGATGAATTGAAATTCATCCTCGTTCGGCAATGCCTCATCGCTCATAAGTGCGCTGTAGAACAGGCGACTCGTTTGCTGATCCGAGCCGATCTGCAGGTACCATTCTTGCACCGCGACATTCGCATCATTAACGGAGGCCGATCGAACAGCAATGTTACTGTCGTTCACCTGAACGCCAACGTAAATAAGAGACACTACAACTGCAAAAGCACCAATGACTTCGGCAATGTTGGCAAGCTCGGAAAGTTTAAGTTTCATGAGATGTGAAGTTAGCCTCTGGCCAGAGTCGCGGTAAAAACGCGAAGGTCTGTTTTGGGTCAGTAGCAGAGATATTACCTCAAATCAGACGACTGGCGGCTTTCAGGGGCGAAGCAGCCGGTCGAATCAGATCCACGCCACCGGCTCAGCTCGGCCAAAACCGGACATTCCCGTCTAGGCTAATTCACGTACTTCCAGGTATTAACACGACATCGCCACGAGCCATCCGACTGCTTTACCCAAACTTTAAACCAACGGCTTCTGCCTCTGGCCTTCTCCCCGCCTGGGCCGGTGAAAGTCGCCTTACATATGCCACTGGACCAAGCCATTTCCCCCGATGCGGATACTTCCACCTGTTCTTGTTCGCAATCGAGCGAAAACCACGGATCAGCAAATGACCGTTTGTAGTAGTCGATCACTTCTTCTGTGCCGGAAATGGGTGGCGAATCCGCTGGCGAAAAATAGGGATTCTCTGCAAGAAAAGTCGACCATTTCTCGATGTCCCTCTCGTTAGATGCTTCGACCCATGCGTTGTAAGTATCATGAATTGACGATTCGTCAGAATCCGCAGCTCTTGAGATTGAGCCAGTAGCAATCACTGCCGCCAAACAAAGAACCGCAAGATTGGTGGAAAGCTCATTCATCGGAAACACCTTATTCAAAACCCTGCTAAGTACTTCACCGTGTAAATGGCTGAGACCGACCAGAAACAGCCGCTATTTTGGGAGTAAGTCTGCGTATCCGGGCTCGCAGTTTTCGACAAACCGAACAAAGTCGGAGGAATGCGTTGCAGCCGTACGTTTCCATAGCTGAGGCTCCGACCGTTCATAATTTGCACAGATTACGCGAACCCAAACTTCCCACTCCGATTCAGGAAGAGTACCCAGTTCGTTCTGTCGATAGAGGCCTTGCATTCCATGCCAAAACGATACGGCAAGCCAGAATCGACGCTGCTGGTCGTCCTCACTCAAAGAGTCGTAGTCAGCCATTGCGAGACGATTTACTTCAGGATACTGCACAAACATTAGCGGGTGTTCGCGCGCGACGTTTGTGGCCTCCTGAACTGCCGTAGACCGAATTGCATTGGTGTTCTGTTGAATCTCCAATGCAAGAAAGATAAGGCCACCGAGAATCGCGATATTTGCCACCAAGGTGAGCCACTTATTGAGCTTGTCTAGATCGATTTCAATACTCCGGATCGGCCAGCAACGACTCGTAACCGACTGCGAGTCAATGTCTTCTTCGGGTCATTTGCGGAAATCAATGATACACCCAAAGCAGCCGTTCGAGCGGCTCCTATCGAGGGTGAAGCAGACCTCGCCATTCAGCAAAAGCGGCCATTCGCGAGCGGCAAGTTTCAGTAGATCACCCTGGGAGCTCAAGCGGAAAGTATTGGCCTATTCTGTTGAAAAACTCCGTTTTGAATTTCAGCAACATTTCATTTGCGATCTGCCGCCAAATTCGTATCGTAGATACGAGGAGGTAATGCAATCCCCATGAAAACTCCTCCTGGCGCAGCTAAGAGCCGCTAACCATTACTGGCGCTCGCGCGCAGGATCGAATCGAATTCTTCATGAATTTTTGCTCCGCTCGCAAAACAGAGTTTTTCAACAGAATAGGCCGATACTTGCTCAACCCCGGCTTCGTCGATGCGACGTATTTGATCGCGAGGGGGCCGCCTTTTTATTGTGCAGCGAGCAGTTCCGGCAACAATTCGCGTTGTTCCGCCGCCTTATCCTGAAGTTTGGCGATGTACTCGATAAATTCGGGTTCGTTGCGAATAGCGGCGAGGCCCGGGTCGCGCTGCAGCCAGATCGGCCAGAAGTCCGGGTAACGTGGCCGCTCCGCGAAAGCCCGAAAAGCGTCCATGGCCTCTTTCCTGCTGCCCAAAGCGGCGTGCATTCGGACTCCGTTGATGCCTGCACCAAATACGTGAGATGCGGCGTCCGAACGGC
>JAOUNH010000169.1 GCA_029881055.1 Gammaproteobacteria bacterium | reverse complement strand
TGCCTGCCGGGCTGCAACTGCGGTTCGTCTTTCCCCACGCGCCCGTCCAACCCGTGACGATCAACGGCGGCATGGCGATGCGCTCCTGGTACGACATACGCAGTTTCGATTCTGCGGGTCGTGCGGACAGGGAGGGCTTGCTGAAGAGCAGCGTCTTGCTCGAAAGACTGATTGCCCGCGAAGTCGAACGTGGAATCCCGGTGAGCAAAATCGTGATTGCCGGTTTCTCGCAGGGTGGTGCGGTAGCCATCCACACCGCACTGCAAACCGGGCATGCCATCGCCGGTCTCATGGCGTTGTCGACCTATATGGCATTGCCTGACGATGCTGAAAACGCCGTCGGCCGCAAGGACCTGCCGATATTCATGGCACATGGACGTTTCGATCCGGTACTGCGCATGGAATGGGGGCGAGCGTCGGCCGACCGCTTGATCGAAGTGGGCTATTCCGTGGACTGGCACGAGTACCCGATGGCGCATGCTGTGTGTCCGGAGGAGATCGCGGATATCAGTCGCTGGCTGTCCGGAATTTATTCCTGACGCGCTGGCGCTAACGTGAAAGTGGCGTCGCCGCTCGCCTTGCCTGTTGCATCAAAGGTTCGTTCCTGAAAGTGCCACGCGCCGGACACCTCCCCCAGCACGACGCTCGAGCTTCTCGTGCCGTAGTCCGGTAGCACAATAAACGGTGCGCTGATTGCATGCGCAGTCGCAAAGGAAAGGTGCTCGTCGGCAATTTCACTCGCTGGAGCTTTGTCCCTGTCGCCCAGTAAGCGCATCAGGGCAGACGCATTGACCCTGTCCTCCTCGATCAGTTGCCGGAGAGCGGCCTTGCTCCTCAGGACCTTGTGCCAGGGCGAATCGAGCAGGGCGTTACTGAGTCCGTAGATGCCGGGTGCAAGTACCCTTGGAGGACCGCTGCGATTGGAAAGCCAGGCGAGAGTATCGCCTTCGCCGACAAGGAGGTTGAAACCACCGTAAGCGGCGCCGTCAATACGGCTGAGATAGTCGAGTGGACTGTCTGCACTTTTCAGGAAATCGCTGACCAGGTGACCGCGCGAGCGCAACTTGGCCGACGGTGGCTCGGCATCGCGGAAATTGGTGACGGTGGCGAAGCGTCCGTTGCGGCGCAACGCAAGCCAGGTACCGGCCGCCTGCAGGTCCCGCCCGCCGACGATATCGGCTTGATCGGGCCACCAATGTGCTTCCTGGGTTGGCCGCGCATGAAATTCGTCGCGATTACCCGCGAGGATCAGCGGGTATTCACGATGCTGCTGCCAGCCGATGATAACCAGGCACATGCCTAGCCAACTTCGTCGGCGTCAAGCCAACCGTCGACCAGTCGGCGCGCGATTGAAATGCGAAACGGAAGTTTCGGGAATCCCGAGCGCAACTCCTTGCGCGTGAACCATCGTGCGTCCTCCAGTTCACCGTCGTTCAGGCGGATCTCGTGGCGATTATTGATCTCGGCCTGTGCGACGAAGCCAAGCATCAGCGACGAGGGGAAAGGCCAGGGTTGCGAGCTGTGGTAGCGAACGCCGGCAACTCGCACGTTGGTTTCCTCGAAGACCTCGCGCCGAACTGCGTCTTCGAGGCTTTCACCGGGCTCGACGAAACCGGCTATCGTGGAGTAACGCCCCTCCGGCCAGCCTGCCTGCCGGCCCAGCAGACAGCGATCGCCGTCGGCAACCAGGACGATGATGGCAGGATCGACTCGTGGAAAGATCTCGCGGTTGCAGTCGGTATTGACGCAGCGCCTTGAGTTGCCGCCGGAATCGGGTCGAGCAGAGGAACCACACTTGCCGCAGAACAGCTGTGAGTTGTGCCAGAGGACGAGACCGCGGGCGTGTGCCGCGAGATTAGCCTCGTCCGCCGGCAACACTGAACCCAGGTAGCGAAGCTCCTGGAACTCGCCCAGCTCCGCATACGGCGGAGATTCGCTCGTGGCAATTGCAACAGCGAAGGCAGGTTTACCGCGATACAGGCCGAGAAATACCAGGTTGTGTTCGTCGAGGTAGTTTTCGATCTGGTGTCGCGGCAGCAATTTAAGGCGCAGGGGCTCGCCGCCAACCAGGCACCTGTCGCCCCAGACCGGAACGAAATGCGTGTCTGCCTGGCCCAGAGCTCTCTCCAGCCATTCGGTGTCCTTGCGCATTTCGCCGCTGCGATCGACGAAAGCGCCGGCGAAGACGTTGTGGTTCTCCACTTAGGACCTCGAAGCGTCGGCTATCGCTTGGCAAGCAGGTCGCGAATTTCCGTCAGCAGCACTTCCTGTGCCGATGGCTTGGGTGCTTCGGCAGGCTTTTCTTCTTCTTTTCTTTTCAGTGTGTTGATGCCCTTGATCAACATGAACACCGCTATTGCGACGATCAGGAAGTTGATAACCGTATCAATGAAAAGTCCGTAGTTGAGTGTTACTCCGCTTTCACCCAGTGTAAGTGCCAGGTCGCTGAAGCTGACACTGCCCATAACAACGCCGATCGGCGGCATGATGACATCGGACACCAGCGACGAAACAATCTTGCCGAAAGCTGCACCGATAATGATACCGACGGCCATGTCCACAACGTTGCCGCGCATCGCGAAGTCTTTAAATTCCTTAAGCATTTGGTCAATCTCCTCTTTTTGTTTTTTCAGGATTACAAACGCTGGAAGTGTACCTCACTAATGTACGTGACTGACTATCTCGCAGGCCGGGCAGGTACCCCGATCCAGGGCATAAGCGTCCTGTACGTAGATCGAGTGGCAGAGTTTGCAGCTGGCCAGGTACAGCTCATCGTTGTGCGAAATGCACTGCAGCAGATTCCAGGCCCACTCGAAACTGAGCTGCGGATTGGCATGCAATAACAGGTAGGTCTCGTAGGCACGACACAAACGATGGCCGAACTCCACGTCCGGACGAGGCCAGCAGGGATGGACGGCATCATCCGGGTCGATACGCACGAGCAGGCCCGCTGAGAACAGTACGACCAGGGTCGTCGCCTGAAGCTGATTCCGGGAGTTCTTGACGTAGCGAGTAATCTGTCGCGGCGATTTTCCGCGGCGACGCTTGATGTCCTTACCGCCGCCGTGGCGAAAATAGGTTGAATACAGCTTGCGGATGCGGTCGTCGGAAAGCCCGGTGCATTCCCGGATGGTCCGGGTGCGGGCCTCGTGTCGAATCATGCGCAGTGCCAGTTCGAACTGGCTGCGCTCGCCGGCATAGCGATCATCAGTGAACCTCATTTTTTATCCTTTGTGGGAGAAATTGACTATATATGGTATATCAGACGGGTATATTATCCATACATGGTCGAAAAAGCCTACCAATAGTAATTCCAAAAAAGACCCATAAAGGCGCCAGGAGGAAACAAGATGCTCGAATCAGGGGACTATCCGGGCCCCAGCCCGGACGATTACGCGAACGTGACAGCACTGAATACCGCGTTCATACGGGCTACCCTGGACCTGAAAGGGCCGCAATGCGGTCGGTTGGCCGCCGCCCCGTTCCTGTTGTTTTCGCTACGGGAACCTGAGCCGGAATGGTGGGAGGATGCGCTGGTCGAGGGCAGGCAGGGTGACCTGATGGACCCTGGCGAGCTCTCGAGCCCCGAGCTCTGCAGCCTGCAGATAGCGGCACTAAGCTTCCTCTGGCAACTGGGTCGCCGCAATCCGTATGCCGTTCGCATTGTCAGCGGCGCGCCGATCGCATGGTGTGAGCGCATGACTGCATTGCCGTTGATTAGCTTACTCAACCGGGTGGGTGCGCGAGGTGACCTGATGCAATCCAGACTCAAGGATATGCCTGGCATCAGTACGCGACTGCTTACCGATGGTATCAGCGCAGACAAAAATGTCCGTCGATCATCACATCTTGCGGCATTGCAGACGCTCCTGACACACAGCGGTGCCGGGCACTATGTGCGACTGCCGGCGGCGGCATGCAAGATGCCCGGCGTAATGCGCGTCCTCGATAAGAAGCTGTAATGATCTGACAGCCTCGCGCTACAATGCGCGGGCACATGAACGCCCTGACAATAAGAAACCTCCAAAAGACCTACCGCAACGGCAAAACTGCCCTGAAGGGCATCGACCTGAATGTCGCCGCAGGCGATTTCTATGCCCTGCTGGGCCCGAATGGCGCGGGAAAGACGACGGCTATCGGTATCGTCAGTTCGCTCGTTAACAAGAGCGGAGGCGAAGTCGAAATCTTCGGTCACAACATCGACGATGACCTCGAATCGGCCAAATCCTGTCTCGGCCTGGTGCCGCAGGAAATCAATCTCAATCTCTGGGATACGGTCGGCAATATAGTCAGAAATCAAGCGGGCTACTACGGGATCGGGGGCAAGTTGGCACGCCAGCGTGTCGAAAAATACCTGCGTGAGTTGCGCCTCTGGGATCGGCGCGACGACGTTGCACGGAGCCTGTCCGGTGGCATGAAGCGGCGGCTGATGATCGCCCGGGCACTGGTAAACGAACCGCGACTGCTGATCCTCGATGAGCCGACGGCAGGCGTCGACATCGAGATCCGGCGATCGATGTGGGACTACCTGCGGGAGATCAACGCAGCCGGCACGACAATAATTCTTACGACGCATTACCTCGAAGAGGCGGAGTCTCTTTGTCGGAACATTGGCATCATCGACGATGGCCGGATTATTGAAGACGCGAAAATGAGTACGGTATTGCGCAAGCTGCAGAAAGAGGTCCTGGTACTGACCTTGTCCAGCGAAATAAGTGCGGCACCGCGCCTCGAAGGGTTCGAGACGAAGCTTCTGAATGAAGGTGAGCTCGAAGTCGAAAAAGGTCCCGGGCACGACATCAACGACCTGTTCCTGCAGCTCAACAAGCACGGGCTGCGGGTTGTGAGCATGCGCAACAAGGCCAATCGACTTGAGGAGCTTTTCCTGCGCCTGGTTGATAGCAAGCAGGCCGCAGGGGAAAGGGAATGAATATCGCTCTGAACCTCGTGGCCGTTCGCACGATTATCCGCAAGGAAATGATTCGCGTATTGCGAATCTGGGTGCAGACGATCGTACCGCCGGCGATAACGATGACACTGTACTTCATTATTTTCGGCAACCTGATCGGGCAGCGCATCGGCACCATGAATGGTTTCGATTACATGCAGTTCATTGCACCGGGGCTGATCATGATGTCGGTTATTACCAATTCCTATGGCAACGTCGTGTCATCGTTCTTTGGCGCAAAATTCGGTCGTCATATCGAAGAGATGCTGGTGTCGCCAATGTCGAATGCGGCGATTATTGTGGGTCATGTCGCTGGAGGCGTGTTGCGCGGATTGCTTGTCGGTACGCTGGTCACGATTGTCGCGCTTTTTTTCACGAAGCTCGAAGTTGCGCATCCCCTGATCATGGTGTCAGTGGTCCTGCTTTCATCCATCGTTTTCTCCCTGGCCGGACTCATTAACGCCATATTCGCGAAAAAATTCGATGATATTTCGATTGTGCCGACCTTCGTGTTGACGCCACTGACCTATCTCGGTGGCGTTTTCTACTCGATATCGCTCCTGCCCGAGTTCTGGCAGGGCGTATCAAAAGCGAACCCGATCCTCTACATGGTCAACGCATTTCGCTATGGAATTCTGGGTGTTTCCGATATCAGCATTGCGCACGCGTACACCATACTGATCGGTTTCGTTTTTATATTGTTTGGTACGAGTTACGTACTCATGAAGCGTGGAGTGGGCATCCGGGACTGATATGTGCGGTCGATTCGCATTCTATTCACCCAGTGAAGCGACGGCGGCGCTATTCGGTGTTGACGGAGC
>JAOUNH010000025.1 GCA_029881055.1 Gammaproteobacteria bacterium | reverse complement strand
CCGCATCATGCGTTTCCTTGACGAAAAAGAAATCGTTACGGTAACGGACTACATGCGACCGGCTTTGGAAGCGCATAAGGGTTCCTTTATTCCGGAAGACAAACGCAACTTCTTTGCGATCACGGCGCACTACGATCCGGCGCCGCTATTCACGCATTTTTATCACTGGTTTGAGTTGGCGCGCATGGACCTGGAACCGCACGCCAGCCCGGTACGCCAGGGCGCATTGTTGTACAACATTTTCGATAGCCGGAACGAAGGCACAGCGACCGGCGTGGAGGAGATGTTCATGCACGCCGGCTTGTACGACGACAGCCCGCGGTCGCGGGAACTCGTCTGGATCATGCTTGCGCAACGCGCGGCTCGCGGCCTGGGATCGTTGTATGCGCATGCCAATGAAATGACGATGGAAGAGGCGGGCGGTGTGCACATGAGCGGTACGCCACGCGGCTGGATGAAGACCGAGAAAGAGCTGCTGATTTTCGAGCAGCATCTTTACCTGCGCCAGCCTGGCTACGGCACAAGCTACGTTACGGGTAAATACCTGCTGGAACAGACCCTGGCCGATTTCGCGAAGTTAAAGGAAGAGCAGGGAGCGGCGTTCCAGCTCCGGGACTTCTTCGACGAGCTCAATGCGATCGACAGCATTCCAATCTCCCTGGCGCGCTGGGAGATGACCGGGAAACGGACTGACTAGGGCGCCCTTCGGCTTGCCAGCAAGTTACGCGTAATGCGGGTAGACCGGCTGATACATGTGCTCGTGGATGAAGGCCAGCAAGTCCTCGGGTTCTTCCATGTCCGTTAGCTTGTTGTCGAACGCGATCTGCGCTACGTCCCGGGCGATCAATGACGACACCTCGCGGATTCTTGTCAGCGACGGATAGACACGTCCTCTTTCCAAATCGGCATCCGTGACCTGACTGGCGAGTGACTGCGCCGCGGCGAGGAACATCTCGTCGGGCACTCGGCGCGCGCCGCTGGCGATAACGCCGAGTCCGACACCCGGGAAAATGTAGGCGTTGTTTCCCTGCCCGGGGACAAAGGTCTTGTTGCCGATGGTGACAGGGTCAAACGGACTGCCACTGGCAAAAATCGCACGACCATCGCTGTAACCATAGGCCTCTTCGGCGGTGCATTCGGCTTTCGAGGTGGGATTGGAAAGCGCGAAGATAATGGGACGATCGTTGTAGCTTGCCATCGCCTCGATGACTTCCTGGGTAAAGGTGTTCGGCTGACCGGACAGCCCAAGGATGGCGGTCGGCTTCAGGGCGTGCACCGCGGTTATGAGGTCTGTGCAACCGGGGTAGTCGTGCGCGTAAGGCAATTTGTGCTCCGCAAGCTTGTCCCTCGACTTGCAGACCAGCCCTTTGCTGTCCACGAACCAGCATTTCGCGCGCGCGTCATCGGGGCTCATTCCTTCCTCGACGAGTGCGGCGACAAATACATCGGCAATGCCGATGCCCGCCTCACCAGCGCCAAGAAACAGCAGCTTTTGCTCGGACAAGCGGCTACCCGTAATGCGCATCGAGGCGATCAGGCCCGCAACGGCGACAGCGCCGGTACCTTGGATGTCGTCGTCGAAAACGCAGGCGCGATCGCGATACTTTTCAAGAAAACGGAACGCGTTGGTGTTGCCGAAATCCTCCAGCTGAATCAAAACACCCGGAAATACCTTGCTCGCCGCTGTGATGAATTCATCGACCAGTTCGTCGTAGAGTTTTCCGCGGGCGCGACGTCGTTCCAGCCCGTTATACAGCGGGTCGTTCAGCAGGCGCTCGTTGTCCGTTCCGACATCCAGCATCACCGGCAGGCAATGCGTGGGATGTATGCCCGCGCAGGCCGTGTAAAGAGCAAGCTTGCCGATGGGGATGCCCATGCCGTCGGCGCCCAGATCGCCCAGACCGAGAATCCGTTCGCCGTCGGTGACGACGATAATGCGTGCGTCCTTGTGGGGCCAGTTGTTCAATAATTTGGCGACATTGCCTTTATCGTTCAGAGACACATAAAAGCCACGCGGCTTGCGATACAGGTGGCGAAACGCCATACACGCCTGACCGACAGTCGGCGTGTACAGGATCGGCATCATCTCCTCGAGGTGGTTCATCACGACACGGTAAAAGAGATTTTCGTTTCGATCCTGCAGTGCGATCAGATACAGATAGCGGTCGAGATCGGTGGCCTTTTCCCGGATGTTGTGCAGGACCCGGAGCTCCTGCTCGGCCATGCTGTGGACCCGTGGCGGTAGCAACCCCCGGAGATTGAGGGCATCACGCTCCGCTTCCGTAAAAGCAGTGCCTTTGTTGCGAATCGGATCGTGCAGAATTTTGACGCCCTGATGCATGTTCGGGGGCAGTGGCTTGGTCACGAGTGTATCCTTTTGACGTACGAGTCCTGTCTACTAAATTACGGCTATTTGCGCTTTTTCGGCATGTCGGAATCCACCTAGTCTCCTAGTCTTTTCTCGCGTAGTGTTGCCCCATAAACTCCGCGTCTGTAAACAACGTGTTGGTGGCGAAAATGGCAAAAATCGGGTTTATCTATTCAACCGTGGATGGACATACGGTCGAGATATGCAATCGCTTGATTGAGCGGGTTGGGGAGCAGGGGTTTGAGACCGTGCTCCTCGCGCTGACGGCCGACAGCAAGATCGACCTGAACGGCCTGGACAGGGTGGTTCTTGGTGCCAGCATCCGCTATGGCAAACACCGGCCCGAGGTCGCGCGCTTCATCAACGAAAACAGCGCTTGGCTGGCGTCGACCCGCAGCGCCTTTTTTTCCGTGAATGCCGTGGCTCGCAAACCCGAAAAGAAGGAGCCGCACACGAACCCCTACGTAAGAAAGTTCCTTACGACCATCCAATGGCAGCCCGCCGCCATCGGCATCTTTGGCGGCCGGATCCATTACGCGAAGTATGGATTCTGGGACCGGACGATGATTCGTTTCATCATGTGGATGACCAACGGTCCGACGGCTATCGACTCGAACGTCGACTTCACGAACTGGGATGAGGTCGACGCATTTGGCAAGATCATAGGCGATCTCGGGCATAGGCCAGCATAGGACAACCAAATTGGCTCCTGGCGCATCTAATGTGCATAGGCCCTGACGATTTTCGCACATGATTTGGTGTAGTCTGGTAATTCACGTAGTCCCCGTAACGCCGTATGTCCCTGTTCACTGAACTGCAACGTCGAAACGTCCTTCGCGTCGGGGCGGCTTACCTGGTGGTGGGTTGGCTGCTGACGGAGGTTCTGACCACTATCCTGCCCACCCTGGGGGCGCCTGACTGGGTCGCCAGAGCCGTAATCCTGACTTTTGCGTTCGGCTTCGTTCCCATCCTCGTTCTTTCATGGGTTTATGAGCTCACACCCAGTGGCGTCATGAAAGACGTTGAGGCCGATGGCGAAAATGCGGGCCGGATGGCACCGATCGGAAAACTCGATTTCCTGGCGATTGCGGGAGTGCTGGTCGGGGTGGTTGGTATCGCCATCTTCGCGGCCAGCCAGGCCCCTGACGACGTCGAAGCGCCGGTGCACGCGGTTAGTGAAAAGTCCGTCGCGGTATTGCCCTTCGTCAATATGTCGCAGGACGCCGATAACGAGTACTTCTCGGATGGCCTGACGGAAACTCTGCTGAACATGTTGGCACAGATGCCCGATTTGAAGGTTGCTGCGCGCACTTCCAGCTTTGCCTTCAAGGGCAAAAACATCAATATCCGCGAGATTGCGAAGGCCTTGCAGGTTTCTCACGTTCTTGAAGGCAGTGTTCAACAAGCCGGCACCCGGGTGCGGGTTACGGCGCAGCTGATTCGTGCATCTGACGGTTACCACGTGTGGTCAGAAAACTTCGATCGTAACAGCGACGATATATTCGGAATTCAGGATGAGATCGCGCTTCGGGTGGGTCAGGCGCTTTCGGCGTCACTGCTGGGAACCGCCGAAACCGGCCTGATCGCCGGCGCCGGCACTGACGACCCGGATGCCTATGATCTCTATCTGCAGGCGCTCAAACAACGCGCCACATTTTCCTACGGTGGGCTGGAGGCCGCCGAAAAGTTGCTGAAAGGCGCGCTGGCGACTGATCCTGATTTTCTGGCGGCCAAGACGGAACTCGCGATCAATTACCTGCACCAGCTCGAAACCGGATTGATGCATCAGGATGATGCGTTCGCCGCCGTGACGGCGACCGCAGAGCAGGTACTTGCGGAAAGTCCGGAAAACGTCGCTGCACGCGCGATCCTGGCCTACGTGCAAGCAGTATCGCCGCATTCAGAATCCGCCCTGATGGCTATTCCCGACGCCATTCTTGAGCTCGAATCACTGGTTGCAGAAGATCCGCGAGACCTCGAAGTGCGCCTGCTGCTGACGAAGTTGCTGACGGCAACGCAACAGACCGAACAGGCACTGCAGATCCAACGTGAGGCGCTTGAGCTGGACCCGTACAACGCCCGCATTCATTTTCAGATAGGTACGCTGTACCTGGAGCTGGGCCAGTTGGAGGATGCGCGCACATCATTGCGAAAATCCCTTGAAATTGAGCCGTCGCAGCCAAACGCATATTTAAGCCTTGGTGTTGTCGCGCTGAAAATGGGCGACGGTGTGGACTATTTGCAGCAGTGTCTAAAGGCAATGGAAGTCGACCCAAGAGACCATGAAATTCCTGGCATGATTGCTGAGTTTCTTTATCGGTTGGGTCTCGTCGAGGAAGCGAATGATTTCCGCAATCGGGTTTTGGCAGTTGCGCCCACAAGCGCTGTCGCTTATCGAATCGATATGTTGCGCGCCATCAGTCAGCAAGATGAAGCGGCTAGCGTCGCAGTGGCGCGCCGTGCCATTGAGAATAACGTCGAAGACCGTCAATTTGCGTACACCGGTGCAGTTCAGCACATCTTGCGGACGGCGATCCGGAACGGCTCGCTGGAGCAGGAGAACGCCTACCTGGAGCAACAGGCGCCCGGAATACTGGACATCGATGCGGCGGCCGTCCCGATCAGGTTCATGCGCGCGCAGCAAGTGGCATTTGATGCCTGGTACGCAATGTTGCCGCGGGGGGAATTGCTGCGCCGGGTTGCGAAAATTCAGGAAATTGCAGCCTTCTATGGCTTGGACTTACTGAAAGAACCGGATGCGCGTGTTAGCGTAATGGCAATGCAGGGAAATGTTGACGACGCTGTCGAACTGGCGCTGGCGGAAGTCTTCGTCCGGTCCGTGCTGACGCATCCGAATTGGCGGGAACGCTTTTCTCAGGCACAGTACAAGGAGTTTGTTGCCAGGCCTGCAGTACAAAGCGCGATGCGATCATGGGAGGCCGAAGAAAATGCGGTCCGCGAGCGCGTCAAAAACTATCTCCTCGACCTCAGTGCGGCTTAGTCAATCATGAACAGAAAAATCAAAACACAAGACATACCAACGCTGATCGGCCAGCAGTTGCCACCGTCGCCCTGGCTGGAAATCACCCAGGAGCGCGTGCAGCAATTTGCGGACGCAACCAACGATCATCAATTTATCCATCTTGACCCGGAACGTGCGGCGAAAACACCGTTTGGCGGCACGATCGCGCACGGCTTCCTGTCGCTGTCGCTGCTGACTTACCTGAACAACCAGAGCGGCGTCGCACCCGAGAATCTCGAGATGGTCATCAATTATGGATCGGACAAAGTGCGCTACCTGGCCCCGGTCAGGGTGGGCAAGCGCATACGATCCGTGCAGACGGTAACCGACGCTACGGAAAAAAGGCCGGGGCAGTGGCTCATGAAAATTCATGCGAGCGTTGAGATCGACGGTGAGCAGACGCCCGCGTTGATCGCCGAAACCCTGTCGATGTGGATCGTCAGTACCTGAACTTTCCCTAACCTTTAATAAGCCGAGAGACCAATATGAGAACAGCCGTTATCGTATCTACAGCGCGCACGCCAATCGGAAAAGCTTATCGCGGTGCTTTTAACAATACCGAGGCGCCGACGCTTGGTGGTCACGCCGTCAAGCAAGCTGTGCTGCGCGCAGGATTGGATCCGGAGGAAGTGGAAGACGTCATCATGGGCTGTGCGATGCCGCAAGGTACGCAAGGTGCCAATGTTGCCCGGCTAATTGCCCTCGCAGCCGGCTTGCCCGTGACGACTGCGGGTATGACCGTTGATCGCCAGTGTTCATCGGGCATGATGGCAATTGCGCTGGCGGCCAAAACCATCGTCTCGGATGGCGTGGATATCATGGTCGGCGGTGGACTTGAGTCGATCAGCCTGGTGCAAAACGAAAACATGAACCTTTATCGGGCCAAAGATCCGCGCCTGCTCGCCGTTCACAAAGATGTGTATATGCCAATGATCGACACGGCTGAAGTGGTGGCGAAACGCTATGGAATTTCCCGCGAGGCGCAGGATGAATTCGCCCTGCAAAGCCAGCAGAGAACGGCGGCCAGCCAGGCCGCAGGCAGGTTCGACGCGGAAATCGTGCCCATGAGTTCCAGCATGGGCGTCATGGACAAGGAAACCAAGGCCATCAGTTTCGTGGATGTCACCCTCGACAAGGACGAAGGCAATCGGCCGGACACCAACCTCGAGGGCCTGGCGTCACTGAAGCCCGTGCGCGAGGGCGGGTTCATCACGGCAGGCAACGCGAGCCAGTTGTCTGACGGCGCGTCCGCGTCGGTGCTCATGGAAGCGAAAGTGGCCGAAAAAAGGGCTCTGACCCCTTTGGGGATATACCGCGGTACGGCGGTCGCGGGCTGCGAGCCTGACGAGATGGGGATTGGTCCAGTGTTTGCGGTGCCGAAGTTGCTGAAGCGCAATGGCCTGACGATGGACGACATCGATCTTTGGGAATTGAACGAGGCATTCGCAGTGCAGGTGCTTTACTGCCGCGACAAGCTCGGCATTCCAAACGACAAGCTCAATGTCGACGGCGGGGCGATATCCATCGGCCATCCCTACGGCATGTCGGGCGCGCGCATGGTCGGCCACGCCCTGATCGAGGGTAAGCGCCGGGGCGCAAAATTCGTCGTCTGCACCATGTGCATCGGTGGCGGGCAGGGCGCCGCGTCACTGTTCGAAGTGGTCTGATGCGGGCACTGGTCTGCAAGGAGTACGGCCCCCCGGAGTCACTGCTTATCGAAGAGATCGATGATCCGGTTGCCGGCGACGGGCAGATACTTATCCAAGTTGCAGCGGCCGGTATTAATTTTCCGGACGTCTTGTCGATCGCCGGCAAGTACCAGGTCAAGACGCCGACACCGTTTGTACCCGGCAACGAAGCCGCCGGCACCGTCCTCAGCGTCGGCGCCGGCGTGACTCGATACGCCGTTGGCGACCAGGTCATCGTCAATTCGAAGGGTGGCGCATTCGCGGAAAAAGTCGTTGCAGATCAGAATTTTACGATGCATCTGCCGGCTGGTTTGGGATTCGAGCTCGGTGCCGGTTTCACGGTGACTTACGGCACCAGCTATCACGCACTCAAACAAAGCGCAGAGCTTCTGGCCGGCGAAACAATTCTCGTGCTCGGCGCGGCTGGCGGTGTCGGTATCTCTGCCGTCGAGATCGCGAAGTCGATGGGGGCTCGCGTTATCGCGGCGGCGAGCAGCGACGAGAAACTCGAATTCGCGCGCGAGTCCGGTGCCGACGAGTTGATCAACTACAGCACACAGGACCTGAAGGACACCGTCAGGGAACTGACGGGCGGCGATGGCGTCGACGTCGTCTATGACCCGGTCGGCGGCGAACTGGCCGACGCGGCGTTTCGGGCGCTGGCCTGGCACGGCCGCTACCTCGTGATCGGTTTTGCGTCGGGGGACATCCCGAAGTTCCAGGCCAACATTGCGCTCCTGAAAGAGGCGAGCGTCGTCGGCGTGTGGTGGGGCACCTGGGCGGCCAAAAATCCGCGGCTGCAAATACAAAATATGAAAGAACTGGGCGACCTGATCCGGAAAGGCGCATTGACGCCACGTGTCACCGAGTCTTACCGGCTGGAGGATTTTAAAGAGGCGTTCGAGGCCATCACCTCGCGTCGCGCGCGCGGTAAAGTCATCTTGCGGATGCAGTGATTTAAGGCTTTTGCCCGCGGCAATAGCCCTGCCGCATCTCACCCGATTCGATAACCACGACCATGGCCCGCCAGTCTTCCACGAAGTGATCGGCATCCTTCTGGCCGAGTAACCGGACCATGGACTCGTACAACTCACCTTTAATCAACGCGTACTCCCGTCGCGCTTCGGCGCGATACCAGTCCGAGGCATCCGTTGCACTGACGTTCTCGAATCCGGCGTGCATGAACTTTGCCTCGTAGTCACCGAGCTGCTCGAGCGCGTAGGTCAGGCCTTCCATCTTGAACCAGTAATGCATGTCATCAGAATATTCCCGCCCGGATCGCATCCACTCATAGCTGCTGAGATATCCGCCGGGCTTGAGGGCCCGCATGCACTCCTCGAGTAAGGAAGCCTTGTCGTTCGTCTGCGTAAGCGCGCCCGAGGTGACGATGATGTCGAATGATCCGTCCGCAAACGGCAGAGGGCCAATGTCGACGGTTTCGAAGCGACACTGCCCATGCAGGCCCAGTTCCCTGGCGTCGCTCGTGGCACGTGCAATCAGCGGTGCTTCGAGATCTACGCCGGTGACCTCAGCTCCGTGCGTGCGGGCCATTTCGAACGCCGGGCCGCCGATGCCACAACCGATGTCGAGGATATGCCTGCCCCTGGGGGAGGTACCCTCGAGCAGCTTCGCGACGTTGCCAGCACCGCCCGGCGCCATATAGCCTTTGCCCCATATGAGTTCGAGCATCGTGACCATGTTGTCGTGGTATTCATTATCGTGGTCCATGGGGCGACTCCATCATAAATCGCTTGCAAAAGACTTCCGTAATCTACGGTAGGAAGGTGGCCAAAACCGTACAACCCGGTAGTATCGAGCTAATCCAAACACGGGAACCACCTTATGACAACCGCGAAAGACGGGATCATTGCCAGGCTCGCAAAGAAGCTGTCAGAAGTTGAAGCAAACGAGCTGAAAGCGACGCTGGTTGCAACGCTGTTCGTCTTTATTCTGATGGCCTCGTACTACATCCTGCGCCCCGTGCGGGACGCGATGGCGAGTGACTGGACCGACTCGGAAGTCAGCTTTCTCTGGAATATCAACTTTTTCGTCAGTGCCGGGATCGTGGCGGTGTATGGTTTTGCGGTCTCGCGGGTCCGATTACGCAGTATCGTGCCCGCGATGTACGGTTTTTTCGCCACGACTTTTGTTGCGTTCTATTTCGGAATATCGCTGTTTGAAGACCGTGTCCTGGTCGACAAGGCGTTCTACCTTTGGGTGAGTGTTTACGCCTTGTTCAATGTGTCGGTCTTCTGGACTTTCATGGCGGACACCTTCAATGCCGGTCAGGCCAAACGCCTGTTCGGGATTATCGGTGCCGGGGCCAGCGCCGGCGCACTGGTCGGTCCTGCGATTCCTACTCTCTTCGCCGGGGTTCTGGGTAACGACACCCTGATGCTCATCGCATCTGTCAGTCTGCTGATGGTCATTCCGCTGGTCTTTTATACCTACCACCTGAAAGCGACCGAACTGGGTAACGCCGAGCTGCAGGCCGATACCTCGAAGGCCGTCGTGGGGGGTAACTGGTGGCAGGGATTCCAGGCCTTTTTCACAAATCCTTTCCTGCTCGGCATAGGCGTCTTTATCCTGCTGTACGTATTCATAGGATCGTTCATCTATTTTGAGCAAAAGAACCTGTTGGAGGAATTCTCGCGGGAGGAAAGGACGCAGATACTCGGCAGCATCGACTGGCTCGTGAATGTCGTGACTTTCGGCATGGCCTTCTTCCTGACCGGACGTATCGTGGGCAGGATCGGGATGGCAACGGCGCTCGCAATGATGCCCGTACTCGTTGCCGGTGGTCTCCTGATACTCGCGTTTGCGCCGATACTGACTGTGTTACTCGCACTGCAGGTTTTTCGCCGCGGCGGCAACTACGGCCTGACCCGACCGGCGAGAGAAATGTTGTATACGCGCGTTACGCGAGAGGAACGATTCAAAGCCAAACCCGTTATTGACATCGTCGTGTATCGGGGCGGCGACGCCATCAGTGGTACCTTGTTTGCATTCCTGACGGACGGTATCGGCCTGGGACTTGCCGCGGTCGCAGTCGTAGGCGCCGCAATCTCGGCGGCATGGGGCGCAGTCGGCGTTTGGCTGGGTAAGCGATTCGATTCGGTAAAAGAGACGAGGACTAAAGATGAGTAAACCGTGGTTTGACCAATACGACCCCTGGGTACCTCATGAGATTGGGGAATATAAATACACTAATGTTGTAGAGATGCTGCTGGAGGCCGGCGAGCGTTTCAGCGACAAGGTCGCCTTCAGCAACTTTGGCGCAACCAGGACTTATGCGGAAGTAATTTCGCTTTCGCGTGACTTCGCCGCCTACCTGCAAAACGAGCTGGGTATAGCCAAAGGCGATCGTGTTGCACTGATGGCACCGAACATGATGGCGTTTCCGATCGCCATGCTCGGCATACTTCGCGCGGGTGGAGTCCAGGTAAACGTCAATCCGATGTACACGGCGCGCGAGCTGGAACATCAACTTAACGATGCCGATACGGACACGATTGTCATATTTTCAGGTTCTACCCGCACGCTCGCGGAAGTCATCGGCAGGACCAAAATCAAGAATGTTATCGTCGCCAACCTGGACGACCTGATTGGTCTTGGTTTGCCATCGCCCCCGGTCGATCCGCGCCTCAAGAACCCGATCGCATTTCTCGATGCATTGTCGGCCGGAGCGAGCATGAAACTGGCCGATGTCGATTTGACCGGCGATGACCTGATCTTCCTGCAATACACAGGCGGTACAACCGGATTGTCCAAGGGCGCCATGCTGACCCATCGCAATCTCGTCTCGAACATCATGCAATTCGAGTGTTGCGCAGGTGACTACATCAGGGTGGGTGAGGAAGTAGTAATCACCGCGATACCGATGTACCACATTTTCGCATTGATGGTTAACACGCTGTCCTACTTCAAGTTCGGCGGCACCAACGTCTTGATCACGAATCCCAGGGACATGCCTGCCTTTGTCAAGGAATGGTCAAAGTGGAAAGTCACCGTTTTCACCGGCGTGAATACACTCTATAACGGCCTCCTGCATACACCGGGATTCGCGGACCTCGATTTCTCATCGCTGGGCTTTAGCGTCGGCGGCGGCGCCGCCGTGCAAAAAGCGGTATCCGATCGGTGGAAAGAAGTGACCGGCAAACACATCAAGGAAGGTTACGGACTGTCGGAGACTTCGCCAATACTGACCATAAATCCCTTCGGTATGACTGACTTCATGAGTTGTATTGGTGTGCCGGCGCCCTCGACGGACATCTCACTTCGTGATGACGATGGCAACGAGGTTCCGCAGGGTGAGCGCGGCGAGTTGTGTGCGAAAGGGCCGCAGGTGATGAAGGGCTACTGGCGGCGCGAGGACGCCACCGCCGAGGTTATGACGGACGACGGCTATTTCCGCACCGGCGATATCGCAGTTATGGACGAGACGGGGTTCTTTCGTATCGTCGATCGCAAGAAGGACATGATTATCGTCTCCGGATTCAACGTGTTTCCCAACGAAATCGAAGCCGAGATTGCGGCGATGGATGGCGTTCTCGAATGTGCCTGCATCGGCGTGCCTGACGAAAAGACCGGCGAAGCGGCCAAGGTCTTCATCGTCAAGTCGGACGAAGCGCTCACAAGAGAGGCGGTCCGGGAGCACTGCAAGGCTTGTCTCACGGCATACAAAATTCCGCGGCAGATCGTATTCATTGATGAATTGCCGAAATCGACGGTCGGCAAAATACTGCGACGCGAACTCAGGGATCTGTGACGGGAAAGTCTCCAGGGCCCGTGAACGTTAACAGGCCCTAGTAAACCGACTTGTTCAGAAATTCAAAGAGACTGGATCTGGCCGCGCCTTGCTGATCCCAGAGTTCGTACGATTGCGGCCTGGTTCCCGAGGTCAGAATTCGAATGTCGCTGGCAGCCGCGATAACGCGCAGATGGTCGATCGTAATTTCGTAATAGGCATCTGCAGCTGAGGCAACGGGCTTGAGGTACACCGGCTCGCTGGCGCCAATCGAGCTCGCAGTCCAGCCGGAAAGCTCAAGCGACAGTGGCTCACCATCGGCGAAAATGACAATCGATTCAAATCCGTCCCGTGCCTCTCCGGGGGCCGCCTCTTGCAGAGTGTTCCAGATGCCCAGCCAAAGATAATAGCGAAACTCGCCCATACGATTTATTTCGAGCGGGGCCATGTCGACGAAGCTTCTTGCATGCGCCGCCTTGCCGGATTCATCACGATAGAAAACCATCGGTGTCTGGCTATAGGCAATTGTTACGCCGGTTTTGGAATCGAGCTTGTAGACGGTGTCTGCACCAACACCGGCGCAGGACGCGAGTAGTAGCCCGACGATGGACACAATCACTCGTAACACTAGAAAAACACCTGGTAACCTAAATTGACAAAATAGGAATCACGTTGCTGATTCGTAACAATCGAGTCCTGCTGAGAAAAGAGTTTCCCTGCTTCCAGTTCGACCCGGAACGATTGACTACGGCGGTACTGGATTCGAATGCCGGGAGTATACAGCCATTGGACTCCCGGGCTCGACGCCACCTGGCGACGGTCAACGCGAATCCTGGGGTTCAAGCGCCAGGATCGACCGAGGGGAAAGCGACTGTCAAGAGTCAGTGTAGCGACATCGGAAGTGTCGGAATCCGAAAATCGGGCCGTCAGAATCGTGACGTCGCCTTCCGTCAACAAGCTACTCGCGATGAGGCTGCCGGAGTAATAGCCATAGGATGAGGCCGGTGTTGCAAGAACGCCGCCGGACGCAGGTGTTTCATCGATATCGGATTGACCTAAGTCCGCGGAGATCTGAAATCGCCGCGTCAAGGGATAGGAAAGGCCAACCGAAAAGTTCGTCGATGCCGCCGTACGGTCCCTGCCAAGCTCGACTAGCTCTGCAGCACTGAAAATCTCGGCGAGTTCCGCGAAGGTCTCGACCGGTTGCCCGATAATGGCATTGCCCGTGCTCAGGAATGGGCTGCCGCGCCGGTTTGCGGACGCATGTACAGACAGGCGAGACTCGAAACGCCAGCTGCCTTGCAGGAATGCGCTGGCCAGTTCGCCAAATTGCAGGTCGTAGTCAACCATTCCCCACAGGTTCTGGTTTGGCCCGAAATAGCGAAACTCGCCGCCGACAGCCTGTCGATCGCGAACGCTTTCGATCTGCTGCTGGAGGTAGTAAAGGCCCACGTCGAGGTTGGTTATTACGGGGCCATATTCAACGCTGACGCCATAAAACGAACGTGAGGAATCGATGCCGTCCGAGGTGGAATAGGCAGGTTTGCCAATGACACCGCTGACCATCAATTTTTCATTCAGCTGATAATCGAGGTTGAAGCCGTCGAATCTGCCGAGTACGCCTCCCGAATTTCGGGACTGGCGGCCGAAGCGCCCCCGCAGGCCGGTTCTGACGTCGGCCAGGTCAGCATAGGCATATGAAATCCGGGTCGAGTTTCCGGAGGTAGTGCTTGAGGTATTTTCAAGGAAGTCATTGCGGTGGCCAGCCGATACGCGACTGCTGAAGTCGAAGCGTTCGCCACGGTAACGGGCGTCGAAATTAACGTCAGAATACAGTGCTGACTGACTGACGATTTCTTCCTGGTCATTGGGTTGATTGACATCGCGCCGGTAGTACTGCGAAAAGTAAGTCTGAATTCGCCAGTCGCTGCGTCTCGCAGACAGTATTCGGTCTCCTGTGCTCGTTGCGCCGGAGGGCACTGAAGCGGGCCCGCTGTTAGCGAGCAGGGCGGCAAGTCTTTGACTGACCCTTTCGGCGCCTTCACTGTTTGGATACAAGGACAGGTAGCGCTGGTACTCAGCCTTTGCGTGGGCCGTTTGCCCATTCTTCTCCCGGGCAATGGCGAGAAACTCCTGTGCCTCCACTTGTCGGGAATTCGGGGGTAGCTGCAGTACCTTGGTGTATATCTGGATGGCTCTTGATGTGTCGCCGGAAATTATCGAGCGCCGCGCATCTTCCATCAGGGCATCGACTTTTGCGTTTCCTGACATGTCATCAGGCAATGGTTCGCTCACTAACTGCGACTGTTGAGCAGCGACAGTGAGATCTGTATCGACACTACCGCTTTCGAGTTGGTCGATCCAGGCACCTGGGTAATCACCGATCAAGTCGACCAGCACATCTCTTGCGGTAGCCGGTGAATCGAAGTTGCCCACTCTCAATCGATACCAGGTCGCGCCGTTAACGAGCGCTTCGGAGTAGTACAGTTTCTGATTCTCTTGCAGTACAAGGTCGGGCGCGTCGGCAATCGTGGGAATGCGTTTCAATGAAACCAGATTGACTACATACGTGCCGGTATCGCGTTTCGGCTGGACGACTTGTCTGCGAGCAGTAGCGGGAGATGTTGAACTCTCGTTGACTACTGACGCGCCGGAATTGTCAGCGGCTTTGCGAACGTGAATGTCCACATCAAAGGTCAATCCCGACATTTCGATATCGTAGGAAACCGGCTCGCTGAAGCTCAGTGTCAACACTGGCCCGACGGTTGCATCGCCATCGTATTCCAGCTCCGTCAGGTGAGCACTGTCCGAGTTGTACGGGCGCATACGGCTTTGCGACTCTGCCACGGTGGGCGGTGCGCCATTGCAGATAGTGGTTGGCTCGAGAAATATTCGGAGGCGGTCGCTGCTCGCATCCGGTGTGTGACTCAGGTATTGGGCCTTGCATTTAAAGCGGATGGAAATGGTGGCGAACGACGACACATCGGAATCGTCGACAGAAACTTGTGCTGTACTGATAAACCCTGGGCCTGCCAGGGACGGCGCTGCCGCGAAGAGCAGTACCGAAACCGTACAGCAAGCGCCGATCCGTTTAGCGGCTCTGGTTAGAGTTGCGAGATTCATAGCTAAACCCGCAACTACCATTCTCTGTCGCTGATTCTGTGACAGCCACTGCTCGCGCAGTTCTGGTCATTTGCCAGACCGTTGTGTTTGTCGACACCGGCCTTGTAGTCCCGGGCGTGGCAGCCGGCGCAGTTCGGCTGGTATCCAGGCGATGACCACACAACCACTTCCGTGTTGGACTGGTGGCAATCGGTGCAACTCAGGTTGACGCGATGGTCTTGAGGTTCGTAAGGCAGTCCGGTGTGACGGTAATCAGCCGGGGTCCAGGCGGCCGGGCTGTGGCATAACTCGCAACCCTGGCTGGTGTTGAAATGGCCGGGATTCTTGCCGGTAGCCGTCGTGCCGTTGTGGCACGATGCGCAAGAGCCCAGCACCTGGTTATGGTCAACCGTAACTACAGGCGTCCATACGGTGGGATTGTGGCAATCCTCGCAGACGTTGGTCGTTGATGGGTGCGACGGGCCTTTGCCGGTGGCGTCTGATCCGTTGTGGCAGCTGACGCAATTTCCCGTGATATTTGCGTGATCGAAATTCGCAGGCGTCCAGGCGACTGTCGTATGGCAGTCATCGCAGTTGTCGCCACTCGAAATATGTCCCGGGTTCTTGCCCGTAGCCGTTGTGCCATTGTGGCAGGTGCTGCAAGTGCCGATAACCTGCGTGTGGTCGACAGTGAATGTCGGCAACCAGGTATTCGGTGTATGGCAATCTTCGCAGACATCCGTTGTTTGAATGTGATTCTGGTCCTTGCCGGTCGCGTCGACGCCGTTGTGACAGCTTATGCAGTTGCCGGTGATATTGACGTGGTCAAAATTCGCCGGCAGCCAGCCCGTGGTCGCGTGGCAATCTTCGCAGTTGTCGCCGCTCGTTATGTGCGTCGCGTTCTTCCCGGTTGCTATCACGCCATCGTGACAGGAGCCGCAGGTGCCAATCACCTGCGTGTGGTCGACCGTATACACAGGTAACCAGACATTGGGATTGTGGCAGTCTTCGCAAACGTTAGTCGTCTCGACATGAGTCGGGTTCTTGCCGGTCGCTTCAACGCCATTGTGACAACTGACGCAATTGCCGGTGATGCCGACATGGTCGAAATTGGCCGGCAACCAACCAGTGGTTGCGTGGCAGTCGTCACAGTTATTGCTGCTGGTGATGTGGTTTAGATCTTTGCCGGTTGCGATGACACCGTTGTGGCAGGAACCGCAGGATCCCAGGACCTGCGTGTGGTCAACCGTGTCGGCGGGGACGAACGTATTGGTATTGTGGCAATCCTCGCAGACATTCGTCGTACTGATGTGCGTGCGGCTCTTGCCAACGGAATCGACGCCGTTATGGCAGCTGGAACAATTATTGATAATACCCGCGTGATCGAAGTTCGCCGGCCGCCACGCAACTGTTGTGTGGCAGTCATCGCAGGTGTCGCCGCTGGGGACATGTGTCGGGTGCTTGCCGGTCGCAATCGTCCCGTCATGGCAGGTGTTGCATGTGCCAATGACTTGCGTGTGATCGACAGTGAATACCGGCGCGAAAATATTTGTCGTATGACAGTCTTCGCAAACATCGCTGGTAGAGATGTGCGTGATGTCCTTACCCGTCGCATCGATTCCGTTATGGCAGTCGACGCAGTTACCCGTGATATTCAGGTGATCGAAATTGGCGGGCAGCCAGCCAGTGGTTGCGTGGCAATCGTCACAGGTATCGCCGCTCGTCATATGAGTCAGGTTCTTCCCGGTAGCGGTGATGCCATCGTGGCATGTCGCACATGAACCGAGCACTTGCGTGTGATCGACGGTATCGGCGGGCGCAAAGACATTGGAATTGTGGCAATCCTCACACACGTTGCTGGTCTGAATGTGTGCAAGGTCCTTGCCCGTAGCGTCAATTCCGTTGTGACAATCGATGCAATTGTTCGTGATATTGGCGTGATTGAAATTGGCTGGCAGCCAGCCGACAGTGGAGTGGCAATCGTCGCAGTTGTCGCCGCTCTGGATGTGATTCTGGTCCTTGCCGGTCGCCGTCGCGCCGTCATGGCAGGAGCCGCAAGTGCCCAACACCTGTGTGTGATCGACGGTAAAGCTTGGCGCCCAAATGTTCGGGGTATGGCAGTCCTCGCACACATTTGTCGTTGAAATATGGGCGTTGCTCTTGCCGGTCGCCTCGACGCCGTTGTGACAGCTGAAGCAATCGCCGGTGATATCGACGTGATCGAAATTGGCGGGCAGCCAGCCATTGGTCGCGTGACAATCATCACAGTTGTCACCGCTCGTAATGTGCGTCGCGTGCTTGCCGGTCGCTGTGACGCCATCGTGGCAGGTGCCACAGGTACCCAATACCTGGGTATGGTCAACGGTTACTGCCGGCACGTAGGCCACGGTGCTGTGGCAATCCTCGCAGACGTTGGTTGTCTGAATATGAGTCAAACCCTTGCCCGTGGCCGTAATGCCATCGTGGCAGGAAACGCAATTGCCGACGATACCGACGTGATCAAACAGCGCAGGCAGCCACCCTGAGACATTGTGGCAATCGTCGCATTGATCGTTGGATGAGATATGGGTCGGTGTCTTTCCGGTGGCTTGCGTGCCGTTGTGACAGCTGACACAACTGCCGGTGATCGACGAGTGGTCCATGATGGTGCCGGCAGTCCAACTGGAGGTGGTATGGCAATCCGAACACTCGCCATTGGTGGACACGTGGTCGGTGGGTTTGGAAGTGGCCTGCACGACACTACTTTGAGAATGGCAGCTGGAGCATTCGCGGTTGGTTTCGGTGAATGTGCCACCGACATGGCAGCCTTCGCAGGTCACGATGATGTGCGCACCATCGAGCACAAAGCCGGTGCTGAAGTGATCGAAAGTGGATTGCGCACGGGAGTTCCCCGGAACAGCCAGTCCAGTCACGATGACAATCACGGATACGAGGGCAAGTAACCTCGACTGCAAATTGATGCTGATCATTGTATTGCCCTCACTTCAGCGAAGGAGTCGGCGGCGTGACAACGACCGCAATCGGCACCAAATTCGCCATCGTGCACATCATCGGCACGATGGCAGTCGCCACAGCTGCCATTCGTTAATTTCATTTTCGCGAGCGAGCTTCTATGGCATTCGTCACAGGCAACACCAACGTGTGCCCCCGTCAAAGGGAATTCTGTCTGCAGATCGTGGTCGAATAGCCACTTGTCCCAGCCAACCGGGTTGTGGCAGTCGTTGCAGCGATCTTCAAAATGACCGCGGTGAGGGTCGTCCTCCAGGTGGCACGAGACACAGGCGGATTCCGTATCGCGGAATTCCTGGGTTTCATGACACTCGGTGCACTCGGCGACATCATTGTGTGCCCCGAGCAACGGAAACGGGCTCAGATCGTGGTCGAAGAATACGGGATCCTGCCAATTGACTTCTGTATGGCAGTTTTCGCACTGCGCCCCCAAAGACCCATTATGGGCGTCGTCATCGAGGTGACAGGAATCGCAAGTGGTATTCAGTGCGACGTCGAATACAGGTTCAACGTGGCAATCGTTGCAGGCAACAACTTTGTGACCGCCGAGTAGCCTGTACTCCGTGTCTCTGTCGTGGTCGAAGACCGGCTCGTCCCAGGCGACGCTGCTGCTGTGGCAGGTGTCACACTGAGCACCGCGATGCTGGTCATGGGCGTCGTCTTCAAGGTGGCACGATACGCAGGACTGGTCCATTTCGTCCTCGAACGGGTTCTCGGAGTGGCAGTCACCGCAAGTCAGTTCTGCGTGGCGGCCGAGCAAATCAAAATCCGTGTCGCGGGAATGGTCAAAGCTCGAATCGTGCCAGTCGCTCGGGTTATGACAGTTTCCGCACTGGTTGCCGCTGCGGCCGTCGTGCGCATCATCTTCAGCGTGGCAATCGAAACACTCCGTCGGCGGATCCGGGAAAGTGCGGTCTTCATGGCAGTCGAGACAAGCGGCTTCGAGGTGTTTTCCGAGCAATGGGTAGTCGGTCGTCGAATGATCGAATTTGGTCTCCAGCCATTCTGTTGGCTTATGGCAATTGACGCAGTCCGTGCCCATTCTGTCCTGGTGGGGTTCGTCTTCTTCGTGGCAGTCAACGCACGCCGAGGGCGCCTCCCTGTGCTTCAAATCGGGCTGGTGGCAATCTTTGCAGTCAGCATCTTTGTGCGATCCCAGCAGTTCGAAATCGGTAAAGCGATGATCGAAAGTGGACTCATCGAGGATGACAACGAGCGCATCACGGCCAACATGCTCCGTATGGCAGGAAGAACACTGGTCAGTCTGGACCTCGGCGCGCCGCCCGTGGAATCCGGCTTCCTCGTTAATGTCGATGGCGACCTCTTCATGGCAATCCATGCAAAGTTGCCGCTGCCCGCGCTTGTCAAATCGCTTGTGGCACGACGAACATTCGCTTTCCAGATCCGCATGAGCCTTGATAACCGGACCCGGCATGATCAGGGTCTCGATATCCTGCGCCGACGCATAGTGTGATGTCAGAAGTCCAAGCATCATCAGTCCAGGTATCGTTATCCTCGCAAAACGCATTCGTCTATCGGTCTTGGCTAGTACATGTGTACAGCAAGCACATGGAAGAGAGCGGAAACAACCAACAGAAGGAATAAAGGCATGTGGAACACGTGCCACAAAGAGAACAATCGCTCAAAGAAAGCGAGTTGCGCGACCTGCCTCATCAGGCCGACCTGTTTCGCGGCATAACGATTCGCCGATCGGCGCAGACTTTTTGAATTCCTCTTCAGTGCCTGTGAGCGGGATGCCTGCTCACGTAGCTCCTTGTTTATCATCATGTGCAGGCGTAGTCGCACGAGATAGTACCGGTAGGTCCAGGACAGGCTGTGCCGAAAACTGATTTTGCGCGTTAATTCGTCGCCGATCAGTCGCGCAGATACGGTATGCAACTCGTTGATGAATTTCGGCAAGACCGCCGCCAGGCCGCGACTGTTTTTAGTGGCGTCCGAAATTTCGGTTCGCAGGTCGTCGATACTGGCTCGCTTGCCATAAAGTCCACGGTGGATGCGCGTGTAAAAGTATCGTCCGATGACACCGCTGATTGTCACTGCCAGCATGCTGTAAAGAGCAACCGTACTATTGATGGCTGTGGCCGTGAAATTGCAGTGATACAGGATGAGCAATGGGCCGACCAGGCCAAAAATCATGTGAATTCGAAACCAGTGTTTTACCAGGCCCATTCGTCGTAACAACGATGATTTCTTGCCGGCCGGATAGAGCAGCAATAACAGCATCAGGCTGCCGCCGATTATTCCCAGCCAATAGCCCAGTCCGTCTTCGGGATTGATGAAGTCTTTATCGGACAGCAACCAGCCCACGACAAGGGCCGCCAACAGCAGCGAGTAGCCGTAGCGAGCCGCACGCAGTTTGGAAGACTGCGCGTCTCGGGTGGCCGGAGCGGGGCTTTTTTTCTGCGTCGCCGGTATGTTCAGCGCGGTTTCAAGCATCTCGAATCGCCTTATTATTCTATTGTCAGATCAATGTGCCGATTCTCGGCAACCGCGATCGCATCGGATTTCGCTTCCAGCCCCTGAAGCGCGTCTGTTGCGACGCCACTGCGAGAAACGCGTGCGGTCACAATCACTTTCTCGAAGTTGGAAAGTTTTGCGTCCGGATTCATCGCCTGGCTGTCATTAAGAAGAAAGTCGAGGGGGAGGTCCGAAACGGCCCGCTGCAGCACAGCAACAGGAAACGGTGGACCATCGATAGCCCGGGCAAAGATGAATACGGTGTCTGTCGGCAGCACAATGGCTTTGGACGATTCCGACAGCTGCACTTTGCCGAAAATCTGGGCGGCGCTGTGAGGGGCAGCTTCGCTGACTGTCTCGAGCCCGGCCAGTTGCTCGTCATACTCTCCCAGATCCACCGCTCGCGCATACGCAGACCTGGCCTCGGCCACGCGATTCAGGTGATGGTAGGATCGTGCCAGCAGCAGCCAACTCTTGCCGTCGTCAGGGTTTTCCTCGAGTCGGGCGGCAAGTCCTTCCACCAGGCTTGCGACCGAACCAGGTTTTTCGTCGCTTGAGTCAGTACGCGCGGCCATGGATGGCTGTGTTGTTCGGGTCGTCGCATGTCCCACGCTTTCAGAAGTCGGCGAACCGAGCTGTGCATACAGCCCGACGGCCAAGGTTGGAATCGCAATTGCTGCAACAATCAAGGCGATCTGTCGATTGCTTCGGATTAGCGGCAGAGCAACGAAACCAACTGCGGCAACAGCCATTACAATTATTGCAGCCAGGAATATTCCAGACATGTTCACAAAAGACACCTTTCAGTCGCAGCTGATCACTGCAAGTCACATTATTTTAAGTAAACGTAATTCAAGCACGAAAGGTTCCATAAACAGTTGAGCCATTTACTGGACATTTTCGTTGCGTGCTTACTCGATTGGGCGCGCCCGCGCGAACTACGATGCAGAGTTTCTTCGAATCCGGAATGGAGTCCTAGTGTCTCTGTATGCCGACAGATGCCAGGTGAGGTCGCTGATGTGCTGCCAATTAAGTGTTTGTCCTGGTCCGGTGTACGGGTTTTCCCGTAGAAAAGAGCACAATTCGTGTCGCCTCAAGCGCCCGCGCGCTGAAGTCAGGGCTGATCGCTTATGTAAAAAACGCTGCAATTTCATTATGCTCGGGCCCTCTTTGAATTTTGGCCTGAAGTAGGAGGTCACAGCGATGGCGCAACGCCCCGAAAAATTGCAGACAATTGAAATTGTGAGCTCAGTCACACTTGTCAGCGGAATTGACCGTAATCTTCGTCGCAACTTGCGCAAGATTTGGACATGACTTTGGGAAGTATCCTTAAGATTCTGCTGTACGCGGTACCCGTTATCGCGATTCTTTATTGGTATCTGAAGCGACATTCGCATCGGGAATCGACGGGACTCAATTCGTTGCGAAAAGCGACGGAGGAGGGCTTGATTGAGCCACCGACGCTGCATCCG
>JAOUNH010000168.1 GCA_029881055.1 Gammaproteobacteria bacterium | reverse complement strand
GTCGTTGCGGTGGGCGGAACGTAGTCGCAAGCGCTTCGATGAACTAAAAGCAGCCGAGCCCGAGCGTGGCGAGGCGCTGTTCGGGATAGTGCAGGGCGGCATGTACGAGCACCTAAGGAACGAATCGCGCGATGGCTTGGTTAGTCTTGGGTTCGACGGCTATGCAATCGGTGGCCTTGCCGTGGGTGAACCCGAGGCGGAACGCCATGCAGTGCTCGATGCTCTGATGCCGACCATGCCAACGGATACACCGCGGTATCTCATGGGGGTTGGTACGCCTGTTGATATTGCCGAGGGTGTATCGCGTGGTATCGACATGTTCGACTGCGTCATTCCGACGCGCCATGCACGTAATGGGCTGCTGTATACCTCACAAGGTGACGTTCGGTTTCGCCACGCGAGGTACCGGGACGATACGTCCGCGCCCGATCCCGAGTGCGGCTGTTACACCTGCAGCCATTATTCGCTGGCCTACTTGCGGCATCTTGAGAAATGCGGCGAGATTCTTGGCCCGCGCCTCGCGACCATACATAATCTTCATTATTATCAGAAACTTATGGCGGAAATTCGCGAGTCGATTGCGGCTGGAACGCTGCCTGACCTGCTTGCAAAATTGCGCTCGATTTACGACTGAACACAAAATCTCCGGCTAAATCTTGCGTTCTCGTTAGTCGCCCCCAACTACGTGGCTTGTGCCATAATACCGCGCTGTTTTTCCCGGGCTTGCCCAAACCTCCAAACCCAGAAGTAGAGAATTATGGATTTCTTCATTCAAAACGCTTACGCGCAAGGTGCTCAGCAAGGCGATTCCACCAGTTTCATCATCATGATGGTCCTGATGTTTGCTGCTTTTTACTTCCTGCTGATTCGTCCGCAACAAAAGAAACAGAAGGCGCATTCCGAACTGGTTGCCGGGCTGAAGGCCGGAGACGAAGTTCTGACCGCTGGCGGAATTCTCGGCAAGGTCTCCGCCGTGAGTGATCACTACGCCGTCGTCGCGATCAGCGAAAACACGGAAATAAAGATTCAGAAAGCGAGCGTCTCGGTAGTCGTACCCAAGGGTACGTACGACGAAGCCTGATTCCCGGAATTTTATGAACAAGTATCCCGCCTGGTTAAACACCCTGGTCCTCGTCATATTGATTGCAGGATGCCTGCTGGCGTTGCCAAATATTTACGGCAGCGTGCCGGCCCTGCAAATCGCGGACACCAATGGCACCGAGTACACCGATGCGCGTCTGCAGGAGTATCGCGAGTATGTCGAACTGTCGGGCGTAACTCCCGAAGCGGCCTACTTGCAGCATGGCCGGGTTGTGATGCGCTTTGAACCCGGGACCGAGCTCGCGCCTGTCGCACAGGATCTGAAGGCCCGCTACGGTCGCGACGCGAGTGTCGCATTGACGCTCACGCCGAAACTGCCGGACTGGGTACGAAACGCCGGCCTGAGCCCGATGAGTCTCGGCCTGGATCTTCGAGGCGGGGTGTACGTGTTGCTGGAAGTTGACATGGACACGGCGATTGATACGCGCATGGCGCTGTACGAACAGGCGCTCGATGAAAGCTTGCGTGATGCGAAGATTCGACACCGCGTCGATTTCGACAGCCGGGAAATCACCATACGACTTACAACACCTGACGATCTGGAAAGCGCTCGTGAGGTAGTGGAGCGTGTCGACACGGATTTGCTCGTTGCGGATGGTCCAGATGGAAAATCCCTGACAGTCCGGATGAGCGATGCGCAAATCAGTGCGCGCCATGACTTCGCTATCGAGCAGAACATAACGACCTTGCGCAATCGCGTCGACCAGCTGGGTGTGGCCGAACCGCTGGTGCAGCGGCAGGGCGTTGACCGCATTGTTGTCCAGCTACCGGGCGTGCAGGACCCCAACGAAATTAACAAGATACTGACGGCGACCGCTACCCTCGAATTCAGGTTGGTCGACTTGTCCGGAACCGAGCCCGGGTCGCGACGTTACCCCGGTCGGACAGGCGAGGAATCGCAGGTGCTGAAGAGAAAAGTCATTGCGTCGGGCGATCAGATTATCGATGCGGCGTCCGGCTTCAGTGAAGGTCAGCCGATCGTTTCGATCACGCTGGACTCAGCAGGCGGTGAAAGCATGCTGCAGACCACGCTGAACAATTTGAAAAAGCCGATGTCGACGGTGTTCATTGAAACGCGGCGGGAGGCCGTCAAAGTCGGCGATGAAATCGAGTATGTGGATATCAAGACTGAAGAGATCATCAATACGGCAACGATCCAGGGAATATTCAAGGATCGGTTCCAGATCAGCGGTCTGAGGCCGGGTGAGGCACACGATCTTGCGTTGTTGTTACGAGCTGGCGCCCTGGCTGCACCTGTATTCAAGATCGACGAACGCACGATCGGCCCGAGTCTGGGTCAGGACAATATCGATCGCGGATTTAATGCGATTACGATCGGTTTTCTTTCGGTCGTCTTGTTCATGGTTGTTTACTACCGAACGTTTGGATTCATCGCAAATATCGCATTGTTTTCAAACCTCATTTTCGTATCTGCAATGCTGTCGTTGTTGCAGGCGTCTCTAACGCTTCCAGGCATCGCCGGGATTGTGTTGACTGTCGGTATGGCGGTGGACGCGAACGTACTCATTTTCGAGCGCATGCGTGAGGAGTTGGCCGCGGGTACGTCACCTCAAGCGGCGATCAACGCGGGCTATGAGAAGGCCTTTTCGTCAATCGCCGATGCGAACATAACTACGCTGATCGCGGCCATAGTCCTGTTCGGGATCGGGTCCGGTCCGATCAAAGGCTTCGCAATCACGCTTATGCTCGGAATCATCACTTCGATGTTTACAGCGATCGTCGGAACAAGAACCATAATCAATCTGGTTTACGGTGGGCGCAAGCTCTCGTCCGTGCCGGTTTAGGACCCAGAGTCATGCGTTTCATTAAAGAAAAAACCAATATTGATTTCCTCAGCGGGCGGCGTCGAATTATCGGGTTGACAATTTCAGCTTTGCTGGTGCTGACGTCACTTTTTTCGCTCGCAACGCGCGGCCTGGAATTCGGTATCGATTTTACCGGCGGCATTTTGCTGGAGGTGGGCTACCAGGAAAAGGCGAATCTCGACGAAATTCGTGGCAATTTGTCCAATGCGGGCTACGCGAATGCCCAGGTCCAGCGATTCGGCGCGGAGAACGTTGTACTTGTGCGCCTGCCGCCGCTGGAGGGAGACATCGACCAGATTCGTTCGCGGCTGCAACAGACCCTGCAGAGTGGTGACGAGACTACAGCTTTACGACGGGTTGAATTTGTTAGTCCGCAGGTCGGAAAAGAACTGGCCGAGAGTGGCGCGCTGGCGATGATCGTCGCCCTGCTGTTGATCTTTTTATATGTAATGGTTCGCTTTCAGTGGAAGTTTTCACTGGGAGCGGTTGCCGCGCTGGCGCACGATTCAATCATAACGGTTGGCTTCTTTTCGGTTTTCGGTTTTCCGTTCGATCTGACGGTCGTGGCAGCGGTGCTCGCGGTTATCGGCTACTCGCTCAACGACACGGTCGTCGTATTTGATCGAATTCGAGAAAATTTCTTCGCGTTGCGCGGCAGGGAGGCGGAGGAGTCGATGAACATCTCCCTGAACGAAACGTTGGCGCGAACCTTGATAACGGGCATGACGACCCTACTTGTACTCGTGGCACTGTTGACGCTCGGAGGCGAATCGATCGCGCCGTTCTCAATCGCCTTGATTGTCGGCATCGTGATCGGTACTTACTCATCGATTTACACGGCAAGCGCGATCGCGTTGGTACTCAAGGTTAGCGCCCAGGATCTGATCGAACCGATCAAGGACAAGTCACTGATCGACGACCTGCCCTAACCCCAATGTATGGATATAAGGTGACAGGATATAAGGTGACAGTGACCTTATATCGTTGACTGACTCATAGGTCGGTGGCGCCCAAATATGGCCGATATAAGGTCACTGTCACCTTATATCGGGGTTAGGCGAGTATGGCTTTGATTTCTTTCGCGCAGAGTGTCGCGAGACCCTTGTAGATTCTGGGCGTGCCGGCCAGTACGTGGCCGGTCGTCATATGATTCTCACGGCCATCGAGCGCGCTGACAATGCCGCCAGCTTCACGAATGATCAAGGTGCCGGCCGCAAGGTCCCAGGGCTGCAGGCCGGTTTCCCAGAATGCGTCCAGTCGACCGCAGGCGACGTAGCATAAGTCCAGCGCTGCGGCGCCGGGCCGGCGAACGCCCGAGGTGTTTTTGACCACCTTTTCGAGCATCGAAAGATACGGAGCCATTTCGCTGTCTGCCTGACGGAATGGAAAACCCGTTCCGATCAGGGCCCGGTCAAGATCCTTGATGCCGCTGACGCGAATTTTGCGCTCATCCAGTTGCGCGCCCTGGCCACGTGACGCGGTGAAAAGTTCCTCGCGCATGGGGTCGTAAACAACAGCGTGCTCAAGACGCCCGCCGATCTGCAGTCCGATCGAGATGCAAAAAACCGGAAAGCCGTGCAGGTAATTCGTCGTTCCGTCGAGTGGATCGATGATCCAGACGTGATCCGATTCGCCCGTCACGCCGGATTCTTCAGCCTGGATCGCGTGATCCGGATAGTGTTTGTGAATGACGTCGATGATGGCGCGCTCAGCGGCAAGATCCGCTGAACTGACGAAATCGTTATGGCCCTTTTTCTCAATGGTGAGCTTGTCGCGCTTATTGAAATTCCTGCCGAGTACGGCTCCCGCGCGGCGCGCCGCCATTACCGCAACATTTAATAGTGCGTGCATATCGATTCCGTCAATGTCAAAGAACTGGGCGAATCCGGCGACAAACCTGTCAGCCCGGGCTGCCGGGGCGGTAGAATAACGAACTTTTAGCCACCTGTCCCTAACAAGATGACTATACGAATCGTGCTCGTAGGCACTACTCATCCCGGCAATATCGGTGCCGTTGCCCGGGCGATGAAGAATATGGGTCTTAGCGATCTGGCACTTGTGAACCCGAAGTACTTCCCGCATGAGGAGGCGACGGCTCGCGCGTCGGGTGCGACTGACATACTCGATAACGCCAGAGTCGTCACCTCTCTTGCCGAAGCCCTGACTGATTGCGTTTATGTCGCTGGGGCGAGCGCACGGGCGCGGACTATCGGCTGGCCGACCATGGGTCCCAGGGATTGCGCCGAACGCATGATGCTGGAGATGAAGAAGGGGCAGGTTGCCGCCGTATTCGGCCCGGAGAAGTCGGGCCTCAACAACGACGATCTGGATCGTTGCCACACCCTGCTGACGATTCCGGCCAACCCGGATTTCAGCTCGCTGAATCTCGCGATGGCGGTGCAGGTTTTCACTTATGAATTGCGGGTCGCGAGCGCCCTGAACGGCGGGCCAGGATTCGCAAGCGAAGCACCCCCTGCGACCGGCGAGGAGATGGAACATTTTTATGCTCACCTTGAGCAGGTCTTTGAGGACGTGAAGTTCCTGGATCCCGACAATCCGCGCTACCTGATGCGCCGCATGCGTCGGCTGTTCATACGCGCGCGCCCGGACGTGAATGAGGTCAATATCCTGCGCGGATTCCTGACGGCGATTGAACGCACCCGGGAGTCAGGCTAGTGCCCGCGGGCGAAGATTTCATTTACCTGGACTACGCGGCTACGACACCGCTGCATCCTGTTGTCGCGGAGCGCATGCAAGCCGTGCAGAGCACTGCCGGGTTCAATCCAGCGTCCAATCACGTTGCGGGCCGGCGCAGTGCCGCCGTGGTCGAGCAAGCCGCGGCGCAATTGGCCGCATTGCTG
>JAOUNH010000167.1 GCA_029881055.1 Gammaproteobacteria bacterium | reverse complement strand
ATCGTGTAGCCGCCATGCTCTCGAGTTCCGCCAACAGCTCGTCCGCTTGCGCCCTCCGATCCGCCCGGTAATAAGCGATCGCGAGGTTACAAATCTGTTGCGGCTGTCGACCCCGATCTGCAAGGTCAGACTCGAAATATGAAACGGCACGATCGGTGTCGCCCTTTGCGAGCCAGGCAAAGCCCATGGCCGAACGAGCGTCCGCATGGTTGCCTGCGAGCTCTGCTTCCTCGATCGCGCGATCGTAGCGGTCGGCGCTAAGGAATCGCCACGCCGCATTTACATGAACATATGGGTCATCCGGATTCGCCTGCAATCGGCGCTCGACAAGCTGTAATGCCTCTTCGTGCCTTTCCTGGACGCTCAGGAATAGCGCGTATCCAAGCACGTTCAGAGGATCCAGATCCATCGCTTTGCGATACTCGCGTTCCGCTGCTTCGAAGTTCCAGTCGTACCACGTCAATATGTCGGCGTAGAGACTCCGTGCGTCCGGCAGATCACCATCGAGCGCGATGGCCTTCAGCGCCGCTTCCTTGGCTTTTGGATATACGTCGCTGGGCAACAGATTTCCATAATTCGTGCCGAGAAAACTGTAGCTCCATCCAAGAGTTGCAAATGCTTCGGCGAACTCTGGATCGAGCGATGTTGCGCGCTCGAGGTTCGCTACGGCAAGCTTGAGATCCTCCGTCGTCTGCCTGAATGTGTGGTAACGACCCAGCAGGAACGCGTTATAGGCGTCCAGGTTTGCGGTTGGCAATTGCACCGGCTGCGGTTCCGCGACATTTGCGTACTCTTGTTGCAACACCTGCGCAATATGCCGAGCGACTTCTTCCTGTATCGAAAAAATGTTTTGCACGGATAACAGGCGATCAAAACTATCAGCCCACAAGTGCTGGTCAGTTCGCGCCTCGATAAGTTGGACCGTAATGCGTATTCGGTCATCGTCAACGCGCACGCTGCCCTCAATGACGTTACTGACTCGGAGCTGCTCGGCAATCTCGGGGATACTGAGACGGGTGGAACGAAAGGGCTCGACCGAAGTTCGCGACGACACCTGCAATCCATCAACGTCTGCCAATCGTGTCAGGAGCTCTTCCTGCATGCCATCGGCGAAGTATCCATAGTTCCGGCCGGCGCTCAGGTCTGTGAAAGGCAGAACTGCGATGGAGGCCACCGATGAAGCCTGTGGCGGCTGGGTATCAGGCTTGTTGACGAGCCAGAATACGGCGGCGGCCAGAACAGCGATGCTCACGGCGATCAAGCCAGCCCTGGCGTTGCTGCGCCGCGCCAACTCCGTAACCGGTTTTGCGTCACAAATAAGACGATAACCGCGTCCGCGTACTGACACAAAATATCGGGGAGATTGACTGTCCTCTCCAAGCGCCTGCCGCAGCAAACGGACCCGCTGTGCGAGCGTTTCGTCCGCGACGACCACGTCACCCCAGACTTCGCGGATCAGATCATCTTTGCTGACTTCATTCGGCGCGTGGTCAATGAGAACGGCCAGCAGCCGATACGAAAGCTCGGGCAAATCGATGCGCTCTTTTCCCCGCTTGACCGTTCCCCGATCGAGGTCCACGACCAGATCGAGTACGCGAAATCGTCGCTGCGAGACGCCGGACGGGCTAGTGACCATCGTGGAGACGCGTCACTTCGTATTTCATAACTAATTGATAAATAAGTGAAAAAAGTATCTTCATCAAAACTTCAATGTTCTTAATCAAGTCTTCAATGAGTTTACCGACATTTTGGCTAAGTTGCCGATCGTCAACTTTCACATTACGAACAAAGGATTGACCATGAAGCTTAAACAAACCGCGGTTTTGGCCGTTTCACTCGTACTGGTAGCCGGGCCCATCAGCGCATATGCCGGCGACTTCTACCTCGGCGCCAGTGTCGGCAATGCAACTCTCGATGAAGATTTCGATGGACTTAACGTAGACGACAACGCGACCGCGATTCGCATCGTCGCAGGATGGAGCATTAACGACTATTTCTCGCTTGAAGGCGGTTACAACGACTTCGGCGATTTTGAACAAACCTTCGATGACGGCAACGGCCCGCTTACGGTAAAACTCAGCGCCGACGGATTCATCCTGGGAGTTACCGGGCGAGTACCGGTGAGCAAACGATTTGCACTTACGGGGCGCGCGGGCATGTTCTTCTGGGACGGTAACGCCGAAATTAACAATGTCACCGAGGCGACTCCGGAAGACAGCAACCTATATCTCGGCCTTGGCTTGAGCTTTAGCATCAGCGAGAAGCTTGAGCTCACCGGCGACTGGACACGCTACGAGCTGGAAAGTGCCACGAGTGGCGTATTCTCGTTGGGTTTGCAGTATCGCTTTCGTTAGTTGGCGGTATTGGACGAATTAAAGCCCCTGGGAGGCGGCGCCAACTTCAGTTCTTAGTCGCGGATCCAGAAAAACTCCGCCTCCTGTTCAGGCCTTACTGCAACTCCGCGCCCGGCAATGACCGCATTAGTGCGTTGAAATTTTCATCGTCCGGGTACTGCAGCAACATTTCCCGCGCCAGCGATCGTGCCGCATTGAAGTCGCCGCTGTCGCGCAGCATTGTCGCCAGCCCCCAGGCAATATCGTAGTCCGCCGGGAAATCGTTCCTCGCCTTTCGCAGAACGGACAGGCCTTCTTCGGCCAGTCCCGAGGAATTCAGGGCAATGCCGTAAACGTAGGCAAAGCGCGGCACATCGGGCTCGAGTTCAGTCGCGGCGCGCAAATGACTCAGTGCGGACTCGGGCTGGCCGTTACGTACCAGCCACAGGCCGTAAGCATGACGACCCGGCGCGAAATCGGCACCGATCACCAGCATTTGCCGATACAGCTTCGATGCAGCTTCGGCGTTGCCGGACAGCGATTCGAACTCCGCGAGATTCAGTACCGATCCGGGCAGGTTGGCCGTGGCGAGCAGCGCTCGTCTGTATTCTGCTGCGGCATCCGGAAACGCGCGGGCATCGGCGAGCGGCAGCAGATCTTTGTATTCAACATAGGTCCGCGCCGCTTCGATTCGAACACTGCGAACCGGGTCACGCAGCAGTTGACTGCCGGACTGCAATCGCAGCGCAGGCGGCTGATTGCGCAAGGCGCGAAGCGCTGCGACGCGTACAAGCGGGTCCGGATCGCCGAGTTGCTGTGCGATGGTCTCGGCGACCAGGGTCGTGTGCTCCAGCTCTGGCTCCAGCAGCGTTAGCATCGTCGCGCGCGCGATGGCTGGATAGTTATCGTTCACGATCGCCTTCAATAACTCGCTATTCGCGTTCCCTGCGCGGCCGGCAGCGATCGCATGTCCGTAGTGCTGAGGGTCGCTTGCTGTAGTTGGCAGTCGGAAGCTGTGGTCGCGGCGATCATCGACGCCCATGTAGGTCGTCGCGGGCATATGGCAGGCGACGCAGTTTTCACTGCCCGCGCCAGCGTGATCCTGGCTCGCGAATTTCGCCGGCAGATGGCAGGTCGAGCAAATATCGTTGGGGTTGGCGCCGGTGCGCAGCGTCGCTGAATGCGGGTTGTGGCAATCGCTGCACGTCACGCCGGCCGCGAACATCCTGCTCTGCACAAAGGATCCATAAACGTAAACCTCGTCCTGAATTCGGCCATCCGGGTAGTAGAGGTGCTCGTCGAGCAGCGCAATCATGTGGGTGTCGGCCAGTGGCTTGCCGTACTCGTATAGTTTGGTAATTGGGCTGCGACGGGCGTGACAGCGTCCGCAGGATTCGGCCTGCTGACTCAAAACGTTGCGTGTACTCCGTTCGGCGATGCCGGTTGCAGCATTCATCACCCACGCTGCGCCGGCGCGGTCGTCAAGATTGACGGCCAAGCCGTAGTTCGAATCGAAGGTGCCGCTTTCGGCCTGCGCAAGGTGCGACGAACCGGGTCCGTGGCAGGCTTCACAGCCAACCGAGATTTCGTCGTAGCGCGTGTCGAACGTGTTCGTCTCGAGGTCGTAGCCGACTTCGACGTTCGTCGAATGGCACTCGGCACACATGTAGTTCCAGTTATAAAAACGTCCGGTCCAGTGCAGTGGATCGTTATGATCAACCTCGTCATCGGGGTACAGGGAATACCAGCGCTGGCCGCCGTCACCCGCCGGCCGCGTATCCCAGGCAAAGGGCAGGGCCTGCATTCTGCCCCGGGTGCTGGCTACCAGGTACTGTTGTAACGGGAACACACCAAACGCATACAGGACCTCGTAATTCTGGAGTTCACCCGCTTCGTTCGATGTACGCACGACGAATTTGTCGCCATCTCTGTAAAAGGTCGTAAGGTCGTTGCGGTATTTCAGTTCAGCGTTCGAAAAACTACCGAGCACGGTCCCGTCATTGGCCGGCTGCATGGCCAGCTGGTGATGGGAGCCCTGCCAGGCGAGGTATTCCGGTTCATGACAGCTTGCGCATTGTTCGGTGCCGACAAACTTTGGATCTGCCACTGGCCCGGGTGCAGGAGCCGTCTGCTCCCCACAAGCGCTTGCGAGCAAGAAGGCCAGAATTGCGATTGTCAGCTTTTGCACATTATGTCCGGTTGGATAATTCGAGCATCGATGATATCAGCTGCCTGTGCTATCGTCCGACGGCTTTCATACTGATGAATATCCTGAAGACCGGACCATGAACCTTACTCACCTGCAACGCCTCGAAGCGGAAAGCATTCAAATCATGCGGGAAGTTGTCGCCGAGGCCGACAAACCCGTGATGCTCTACTCCGTGGGTAAGGATTCCGCGGCAATGCTGCACCTGGCAAGAAAGGCGTTTTTCCCGTCGCCACCGCCGTTTCCGCTATTGCATGTCGATACGACCTGGAAATTTAAGGACATGTACGCCTTGCGTGAGAAGGCCGCCAAAGAGGCCGGTATGGAGTTGCTCGTCTACCAAAACCCCGAGGCGGTCGAGCGGGGCATCAACCCCTTCGATCATGGCTCGCTGCATACTGACCTCTGGAAGACCGAGGGTCTGAAGAAGGCACTCGATCAATACGGTTTCGATGTCGCGCTCGGTGGCGCCCGGCGTGACGAAGAAAAGAGTCGCGCGAAAGAACGCGTTTTCTCCTTCAGGACATCCAAACATCGCTGGGATGCGAAAAACCAGCGGCCGGAATTGTGGAAACTCTACAACGCTCGTAAGGCAAAAGGCGAAAGCATCCGCGTATTCCCGCTCTCCAACTGGACGGAGCTCGATATCTGGCAGTACATCCATTTGGAGGGTATCGAAATTGTGCCCCTGTACTTCGCCGCACCGCGACCTACCGTTAAGCGTGATGGCTTGCTGATCATGGTCGATGACGATCGATTCCCGCTGCGCGACGGCGAAGTGCCGGAGCAGCGCTCCATTCGTTTTCGAACACTGGGCTGTTATCCGCTCACTGGCGCGGTCGACAGCAAGGCGACGACGCTGATCGAAGTGATCCAGGAAATGTTGCTCACGACCACATCTGAGCGACAGGGACGTGCGATCGACCACGAGACCTCGGCGTCGATGGAGAAGAAGAAACAGGAAGGCTATTTTTGATGGGCACTGAAAATCAAAAATACACGGTCGATGCACTGATCGCCGATGACATCGACGCCTACCTCGATCTGCACCAGCACAAGTCGATGCTGCGCTTCATTACCTGCGGGTCCGTCGATGATGGCAAGTCAACTTTGATCGGTCGTCTGCTTTACGACTCGAAGATGATTTTCGAAGACCAGCTTGCGGCGCTGGAGTCCGATAGCAAGAAGGTCGGCACGCAAGGGCAAAACATCGATTTCGCACTTTTGGTCGACGGTCTCGCCGCCGAGCGTGAACAGGGCATAACCATTGATGTGGCGTATCGATTCTTCGCCACCGAGAAACGCAAGGTCATCGTTGCCGATACACC
>JAOUNH010000034.1 GCA_029881055.1 Gammaproteobacteria bacterium | reverse complement strand
TTCCGTCGCAGGCACACCCTGGACCTGCATGACAAATTCAACGTTTTCCTGCGCTGTCAGGACCGGTATCAGGTTGTAGGCCTGGAAGACGAATCCGATCTGGTGAAGGCGTACATCGGCAAGCTCGCCTTTGCTCAGCTGATCAATGCGTTTGCCATCGATATAGACCTCACCGCTGTCGGGAATATCGAGACCACCGATCGCGTTCAACAGTGTGGTTTTGCCGCCGCCCGAAGGAGCCGACAGGCATACGAATTCGCCCCTGGCGATCTCGATGCTGACGTGATCCAGGGCCTTGATGTCCTGCTCGCCCTGGCGGTAGGTTTTACACAAATCGATACAACGAACAGCACTCATTTTCAGACCTTTGTTATCGCTTCGACGGGTTTGTATCTCGACGCCCGCCAAGCCGGTGCAAGACTCGCCAGGAATCCGAGCAACAGGACGACACCGGTCGCAAGTATCATGTCGCTGGCATACAACTTCGGATACAGCATGCTGGATGCGCCCCACATTTCCATGCCTTCGGCGACTATGGAGATGTCGATGCCGTCTTCCAGTGGTACTACGGTTGCCCATGCAAGGGCATTGCCTGCTGCGAGACCCAATGTCAGCAACAACATCGATTCAATCAGTATCTGTCCGAGTATGCTGCCGGGCTTCATGCCCAGCGCCAGCATGAGACCAATCTCGCGCACACGCTCGAAAACAGCCATGACAAGCGTGTTAACGAGCCCGAAAGACAGCGCCATGAAAATGACCACAACCCAAATGAGGACGAAGCCATCCATAACGCGCATCATCGTGCCAAGATAGGTGTCGATTTCATGCCAACGGAGCACCGATACGCTGGCGTCTACTACCGAACTTACCGCCTTGTAGGTGCCTTCTATGTCGCGGTAGTCATCGCCAAGAAACACCACCTCCGTCGTCTCGTCGCCGATATTCAGCATTTGTTGCGCCGTCGATTTACCGATATACGCGTAGGACTCTTCAACCGATTTCGTAGTCGCCGCGTACAGGCCAATGACGCGGAAGCCACGGTCCGCAATGTCGTTGTCGGGATCCTGGCTCATCAGAACTACTCGCTTGCCGATACCGGTCTCGAGCGTTTCCGCGAGTTTCTTGCCAATAACGATTCCCTGGTCACTGGCATCGGTCAGGTAGCGGCCATCGACCGCGTCGTAATCGAAAAATGAAATATCGCGTTCGGCATCGGGATCGACGCCCAGTAAGGTAACGCCACGAGACTCTCGCTCGCTGCTGATGACTGCCGGCACCCTGACGCGACTTGCCCAGGCCTTGAAACCAGCGCCCGCAAATCTCTCCTGCAATTCCGCCTCTTGAAAAGGAATTCGATTAGAGATGCTCGGGTCATCCTGAAAGTCCGGATGATGCATCTGCACATGACCGGGCAGGACGCCGATGCTGTCGATGACCATCTGGTCGACCATACCGCGCGTCAAAGCGGTCATGAAAATCATGGCCCACACACCAACACCGACCGCGCCAAGCATGATGATCGTGCGTCGGTGATTCCGCCACAGGTTGCGCCATGCCAGGCGAAACAGGACTGGGGTGAGTCGCATCAGGCGACCCTCATGGCAGCGACCGGGTTTTGCCAGCGCAAACGCAGCGCCGGATACAGAGCAGCCAATATCGTGAACAGGAAGACCACCGACGGACCCGCGAACAAGGAGAAAATATTAACGTCCGGATACATTCTCGCCGGAAGATTAAAGCGCGCGGCCATTTCGTCCATACCCGGGAACGCGAGGCCATTAGTCGTAAACCAGGACGTCACAATGCCGCCCGCAATGACGCCCAACACGGTTCCGATGAGTCCCATCAAAGCCGTTTCCAGCAACACCAGCCGGCCGAGGCGAGACGGCTTGAGGCCGAGCGCCATGACGATGCCAAACTCACGGGTGCGTTCGAGTACTGACATCAACTGCGTGTTGAGTACGCTGAATGAAACAAGAATCACCAGCACAAAGTACATAAAGAACGAGCTGCTCATATCGGCCTGGATAGCCTGCTTGAGTCCCGGTTGAAGTTGGTCCCAGTTGAGAACGACAAGGTCAGCATCGCCTGGCAACAAAGACTGAACTTCCGATTGGATTCTCGGAACCGAGGCAAGTCCATCGCCGACAATCACAATTTCGTGGCCGCTGCCCTCCATAAAAAAAGTGTCCTGAAACAAGCCCAGTGGTATTTCCGCGATATTGCGATCGATATCGTTCACGCCGCTCGCAAAGATACCCACGATTTCGACAACGCCTGCCGCGAACGAACCGTCAACACCGCTACCGAGCAAGGTGAGCTCGTCGCCCACTTGCACGCGCAGGTTTCGTGCGAGCACGCTGCCAACCACAATTTCAGCGGCGCTGTTTGAATCCAGATAGCGACCCGTGGAAATGAGTCCCGGGATGTTCGATACCTGCGCCTCGAATTCCGGCTGCACACCGTAGACCGCAATACCGAAGCTGCGATCCTCGCTGGACGCGAGCACGAAGGCCCTGCCTCGCGCCGCGACGGTTTCGGAATGCAATTTCTCCCTGATCGCGTTCGCCAATGAGGCGATATCCGGCACAACTTGTCGCATCTTCTGCTCGTCTTTGTACCCCACCGCCTGGACCTGCACATGGCCCGTGAAAATCTGCAAGGCGTTATCGATCATGAGGCCATACATGCCAAATTGCAGCGAGATCATGAATACGAGCAGAATATTTGAGAACACCATCGCGCCCGTGGTCAGCCAGGTACGCCGCGGGTGTCGCCAGAGATTACGCCAGGCCAGGCGAAATACGATGTTCATGCCTAGTCTCGGGGATTCCTGAGGTTCGATAGCGTAAACAGACTTTCCTTGAGCGGAACTTCATACTCGACATCGTTCACCGCAACTTCGGTCCACTCATCCGGCTTGTCCGCCTTGCTCATGCGTTGACGGCTGGCGATGGTCCGCCCTCCCATTTCAACAATTTCCAGAGTCTTCAGGCTTTTGACGAGCGCGCCGTCCTGATCGTAAAAGGAGTGCTCGAGAACCACGTGATCGTCCCGTATGCGCAGCACTTCGCGACCCCAGACTACTGCTGCATCTTCGTGCGGAATGGATTCGATTTCATTAACGGTGATCCCGTCCACTTCCTCGACCCTAAGCACCCGGTGTTCGTACTCGTCAATGATGTCATCGGCACGCGCGATGTCCTTGTTCGAAAAATCCGAGCCCATCCAGCTCTGCCCCATAAGCGATGACGGCACTTTGATGACGCGATTGATCTTGGGAGAGTACGACCACATGCTTTTCTTGTCTGTGAGTGTGCCATTGCCGCGGTCCTTTGCCGGCTCGATGACGCGAACGAGCGAATGATCGTCGCCCATGGTCCAGGCCCGCATGGTCATAGACCGCTCCCAGTCGGGGCGATGAATCACCATGGTCATTTCTGTATAGGAAGACTGGCCGCGCCAATGATCGATGGCATCCTTGACGATGGCCCTGCCATCACGCTCTTCGCCGTGCCCGAGCGTTGGACTCACGAGCAGTATGAACGGCAGTATCCATCGCTTGTTCATGGGACATTGGACCGGCGTGGTGTGTAGCGGCCCAGTATTTCACATTCGAAGCCGCCAAGTCACGGCTGGGGCGGCGTCATGAATAGGTGTTTATCGCAATGGTTGCTACGCCCGATTTAGCTAGACTGAAATCGGAGGTTGAGATCATGTTCAGTATAGAAGCCATCATGAGCACCAACGTCATTACGGTGCCGCCGACTGCGACTCTCGCTGAAGCTCGCACCCTGATGCACGACAACCGCATCCACCATTTGCCCGTGACCGAAGGCAAGAAACTGGTCGGCTTGCTCACCCTGACGGACGTACTCGCGGCAACCGACTCATTCCTGCGCGACGAACGCAACCGCATACACGCCAACGAAATCCTTGTCGGCGACGTAATGGTACATGACGTCGCTACCGTCAATGTGAGCGCCAGCCTCCGCCAGGCGGCCTTGTTTATCGAAAAGCATAAGATCGGCTGTCTGCCGGTCATGCAGAACGACAAGCTGGTCGGAATTATCACGGATACCGATTTCGTCGCCGTCGCCATCAACCTGCTGGAACAAATCGAATCGACGGAACCGCTCGACGACGAGTTTGACGTCGATTTCGACGACCTCGATGACTTCAACGACATTGATGTCGAAGATTTCAGCGACGACGACGGCCGCCTGGCGAGCTAGGACTTTTCAGTTACCACTGACGTCAGCGCGTGCTGGGCATCGCGCTCGGAACCGATCAGGATCGCGACCCACCGCGTGCGCTCGTCGCTTTCAAGACCCAGTTTAAGCGTCATGGTCAATGGCACCGATAACAGCATGCCGACCGGGCCAAATATGAAGCCCCAGAACACCAGGCCGATAAAAACGATCAGCGGCGAGAGCCCAACGCCATAACCCATCACGCGTGGCTCGAGAATATTTCCGAACACAACGTTGATCGCTGCGAATCCAAGCGCCGTCGCGCCGGCTGCGCCTGGCCCCAACTGCACCAACGCCAGTAACACTGCAGGCACTGCGGCAATGATCGATCCGATCGTCGGCACGTAATTCAGGAGGAATGCCAGCATTCCCCAAAGTAACGGGAAATCGAGGCCCAGTGACCAGGTCAGAAAACCGGCACAAATGCCCGTCACGACGCTGATGAGCGTCTTGATTCCCAGGTAGCGGCCAAGGTTTGCCAGGAAAACCCGCGGGCCGGCCAGTGATTCCGCGCTGCGCCCAAAGGCCGCTCGCACCTTTGTGCTTACGGTGGATACTTCGAGCAGCATGAAGATCATCGTGAATATGATCAGGAAGGTGTTCGTCAGTACATCTTTCAGGTTGTTCAGGATGTTCGCGACCAGCCTCATAGCCCAGCCCGGGTCGATCATATCGCCAATATTCTGCATCGAATTCACGCCGTCGATATGGTCAGCGACGAAACTCAGAAAACCTGCAACGATAATATCGAGACGCGCCTGGTATGCCGGCAGGGCCGCTGTGAAGTCGGCGATCGAACTTCCGAGTATGGTCCCAACCATCGCCAGTATCAGCATGATGGTGATAACGATAACCACCGCGGCCAGGACACTTGGCACACGCCTCCTCTGCATCCACATCATCGGACGCACAGTTATGAGGGCAAGAAACGCCGCGATGAGAAATGGCACGAGCAGCGCCTTGCCCATTTGCAGGCCGTAAATAATGACTATGACGGCCGCAAACGTGACAATCGCACTGCCTTGCTTTGTGTCTGGTTTACGCACGCCGCCGATGATCGCACAAGAATCTGCAAGCCGCATCCCGCCGGCTAAAGAACTGCCCTACTTTGCTGTTCCTGGCGTGTACAGCTCTTCTTCCTCGGGCTGCAGTTGCTGCACCTTTAGGGTCCAGCGCGCGAGGGTTGAACTGACGCGCAGCTGATACTGTCCGGTGTCCTTGAAAAGCTTCACGCCATTACCTTTGCGCTTGGTATGTAAAACGCGGCCGACAAGCTTGCCTGTGTGCGCTTCTACTAGAGTGATGTCGAGCGCAATCAGGTTGTCGTAGTCGCCGTCCAGCCGCCAATCGAGCAGCCATGGCGCTTCGACCGTGAAAATCGACGTCGTCGTGTTACCTGTGCCGCGAAACTCCTTGACGGTTACTTCCGCCATCGCATGCATCGATGCCGCGCAGAGAATTATTATCAGGGCAATTTTTTTCATGTTTTCCATCCGTGAGACGTGTTTCCCGCACTCTCTTGTCTAGCAGTCCCCGTCGAGACTTAAGATCCACTCCGAAATCAATGACACACCCTCAGCATGTACTGTACTACGTCCGAGCTCCGGCATCGCAATCGCGGGGTCCGTGTGATCCATGCGGAAAATCATGATCGATTCGTCCGGCTGACCGGGGTAGATATCGTACATGCGATCGCCGCTGCCTTGCCCAACCGCTGTTGGCGACTTGCAGATTCCGAAATTCCGATCCAGCGGTGCCTCGCTATTCAAATGCAACCCCGACGTATCCGCTGCTCCCGCCGAGTTATGACAATGGGCACAGTTGATATCGAGGTAAGCACGTGCGCGCTCAGCCAGCGTTGCCGACGCTGCTTCGCTCCACATTGCCGCCACCGGTATCTCACCCTCCACGCCTGTTAGGACATCATTTTGTTGCCATCGTTCGATTTGCTTCGATCGATTCAGATGTCGTGCTTTCAGTCCGATAGGACGGATGTCCGCGTCCGTGTGATTGGGCGCATGACAAGCAGCACACTGATTCGCATCCGGAACGATGTAGAGAAAATCGAGCTCGCCGGAATCGTCAACAAGCGTCAGGTTCCGCACGTCTCCGGCAATTTCCAGCCAGGCTTCCGTCTGCGTCGCATTCCAGACATAAGGGAATGCCTTCCAGCCGTCCTCGTAGCGCACGAGTAATCGTGTCTCGATCAGCGTGACCGCACCGAGGTCCAGCCGACCCTTATCGTCCAGCTTTGCATCCCGCTCCTGGCGCACGACTTTTTGACTGGTATCAGACCAGCCCGTTGCTTTTTCATAGTGAAACGTCTTGCTGATGATGGTGCCGACCGGAAAATCGAATTCGATGTTTGCGTCGTAGCCTGCCGCTTCGCCCGGTGGCATCCATACCGTGCGCAACTTTTGGGCGTAATCAGTGAACAGCGGCGTGTTCAGCTCATACGCCAGGACTGATATATTCAGCTCGAGGTGCTTGCCGTCCGAAATCAATACACCCCACGCACTGAGTTGCTCCGGCACCTGATCCGCTGGATACACCACCACTGCAGGTTGCGGTTTGGCGCAAGCCGCCAGCAGGACACAGGCGGCAACAACGGGTATCCGGCCCATCAGTCACCCAGGGGCGACGGCAGGACGACGGCAGCCAGCTTTTCGTGCTGGCACTTGTGCTGCGCGCCACCGACAACAATGTTAGTACTCTTGTTGCCGAGATCGACGTTGAGAATTTCAGCGTCACCGTTGTCGATGCAGATAGCCAGGTCGGCGCGCAGTGCACCATCCTCATCCAGGCTCGCGGAGTTCACGTAGCCGTCCCAGAGAACATCGGGAAAACTGCCACCCAGCCCGAACATCGCGACTTTCAGCGCTTTCAGATCCAGTCCGTCGGGCGACGAGCCACCGCCGGAGAAACGATTGCCGTACACGTATATGGTTTCGGGGTAAGGATCGTAGTCAGCAACGGACTCTTCCTTGCCAAAGTAGCCGGTCGCAAAGTAGCTGCTGATGATAACGTTAGCCGTGTCGTTATCGGCGATGTCGTTGTCAAAAATTTCGACTTTGTCGTTGGAGTTAATCACGATGCCGGAACCCGATGGCACACTCGCGACAGGTGTGCCTTCTGCGCCGAAGTTGTCGGTATTGTTGTTCCTGATCGTGTTTTGGAACACGCGCGTACTGTGGCCCGGTTGCGGCAAGGCCGGCATATTAAAAACCAGGACGCCGCCCGTGTTATTCGTCACGGTGTTGCCGTACACATCGGCGTCGAATGAGTTTTCTATCTCGATGCCGGCGACGTTGTATTCGGCCCGGTTGTTGCGAACGACGATGTTTTTCGACTGGCCAACGTAAATGCCGGCATCCGACGATGCAATCGCAACACATTCTTCGATGAGGACATTCTCTGCCTGGACCGGGTAGATACCGTAAGCGCCGTTGCTTTCGTCCGGACCTTTGGTCCACTCCGTACGCACACGGCGGATGACGATATTTTTGCCTTCATTCACCTTGAGTCCATCACCCGGCGTATCTTCGATAGCCAGGTCCTCGATCGTGAAATCACTGGCATTGACGAGCAAGCCTTCCGCGCCCTGCACCTGGTGTTTGAAAGACAGGATCGTCCTGTCCATGCCCGCGCCGCGCAGAGTGACGCCCGATACATTCAGGGACAGCCCGCGCGACAGCTCGTAAAAACCCTCAGGAATGTCGATCACATCACCGGGCCTGGCATTGATGAATCGGGTTTGCAGTTCCTTCTGGAATGCGCTGGGACCCGCATCACGCTGCGGCGCCTGTTCTTCGGAACACGCTGACAACAACAGTGTCGCGGCCGCCGTGGCCAGGCAAAAAATTTTCACAAAGTTCTCTCAAGGGGATCGATGTGCGAGATTATAGTACGACAGGAGTTTCGCGCATGGACTATCGAATCAGAACGGCAGTTATCCTAACCGGCATCAGCTGCTTCGTACTGGTTGAGTCGCTGCTGGCGAATCTGCACAACGTCGCCGCGATTTCAAAATTGATCGCCTCCTGCGGTTTTCTCGGCGTTGCTGTCCTGGCGGGCGCATTACGTTCGACATACGGCAGGATTCTGTTCGCCGGACTCGCGTGTTCCTTTGCCGGCGACCTGCTCCTCATCGGTGATTCGCAACAGTTCTTTCTGGCCGGTTTGTCGGCCTTCCTGCTGGCGCACCTCGGGTACATCGCCGCGTTTATCGCCCGTGGCGTCAATGTCCGGTGGATGGCGTTCGCCGCGTTGCCGATCATTGGGATAGTCGTTGCGGTCATGCGATGGCTTGCACCACACACGCCGCCAGACCTCACTGTACCGGTATACCTTTACACGACCGTAATCAGTGGCATGGTAATCGCCGCTTTCGGTACGCGCGGCGCGCGTGCTCCCGTATTGATACTCGCGGGCGCACTGATGTTCTTTTTGTCAGACCTGTCGGTCGCATCCCAGCGGCTCGTGCAGATGGAATTCCCGACCTATGTTTGGGGACTGCCGCTCTACTACGCGGGTCAGCTTTGTTTGGCACTCAGTGTTTCACAATCCCGGTCCCACTGAGGCTGGCCAGCGAAACGCTCCACCAGGAAGTCGATGAATGCCCGGACCCGGTACGACAGGTGTCGCGTAGGCGGATACACAGCATAGGCTGGCGTAACGGGCCACGTGTACTCCGTCAGCACCGCAACCAGATTGCCGCGCCGTATCGATTCCGCGGCAATGAAAGTTGGCTGGAGAACGATGCCCATGCCGTGTGCGGCGGCGTTGCAAAGAAAATCGCCGCTGCTGGCTGACATCGCTGCGTTCACATTGACCGCCCCCTTGTTGCCATCGGCGTCTTTGTAGACGATCCGGCCAGGCTCGGCGAGATTCGAGTAAACGAGGCATTGATGATCGGCGAGATCATCGGGTGTTTTCGGGGCGCCGTGAATTTTCAGATAATGCGGCGACGCACAGACGACGGTGTGAACTTCGAAAAGGCGACGAGCGATCAGGGATGAATCCGACAGGTGACCGATTCTTAATGCGATATCGAAGTTGTCCTCGATCAGGTCGACGCGGCGATCGTTGAGGTCGAGGTCGAACCGAACCCTCGGATGTTTCTTGCTGAAAGCCGCAATAGCGCCGCACATATGGCGGACGCCAAAGGACAACGGCAACGCAAAACGCAAAGTCCCGCGAAGCTCGCCATGTTCCTGCTGTACCGCAGCTTCCGCCTCTTCAAGATCCGCCAGGATACGGGCGCCGTGTTCGTAAAAACTCTTGCCGGTATCGGTGAGGCCGAGGGCACGGGTGGTGCGGCGCAGCAATTGCACCCCGAGTCGCTCTTCAAGGGCCGAGATGCGGCGGCTGACGGCAGACTTCGCCGAGCCGAGACGATCTGCCGCCGCCGTAAAGCTGCCCGCCTCGACCACGGCGACAAATGCCTGAATATCCTCGAATTTATCCATATTGTTGCGCTTTCCAGAACAATTAGTTGACCAACCTACTATTTATCTCACTTTGGTCAACAGTGATACTCCTTTCAACACGTAAGGGCCCAGCCCGGGAGACGAAAATGAGTACAAAACCTTTGAATATTCTCGAAATTAGCGCCAGCGGCCGGCATAAGGGCTCGGTCAGCCGGGATTTGAGCGAAAACCTGGTAGCGGCACTGGAAGACCGCTACGGCGCTGTGAGACTCAAGCGGCGCGATCTCGCCACGGGCGTGCCGTTTGTCGACGAGGCCTGGATTGAAGCGAATTTTACGCCGGACGAAGAGCGCAGCGCGCGGCATCGTGAAACACTGGCCTACTCGGATGAGCTGGTGAATGAGCTCAAAGAGGCAGACGTATTGGTGCTCGGTGTGCCCGTCTACAATTTTTCGATACCAGCCGCGCTCAAGGCCTGGATCGACATGGTTGCCAGAGCCCGACTGACGTTTCGCTACACCGAGAACGGTCCCCGGGGTTTGCTCACGGGCAAGAAGGCGTATCTTGTGGTAGCGACCGGCGGCGTGCCTGTCGGCAGCGCCGTGGATTTCGCAACACCGTATCTGCGGCATGCACTGTCGTTCATCGGCATCACGGACGTGGAGGTAATTGCCGCTGACCGGCTCAACAGCGATAGAGAGAATTCGATTGATCGCGCACGCGCCCAGATCGCAGAATTGGTTCACCTGAACGCCGACGCCGCTTAACTGGAGAAACGTATGATTGAAATTATTCCGTCAGAGTCCCGTGGCGGCGCTGACCACGGCTGGTTGAAAGCGAAGCACACCTTCTCGTTCGCAGAGTACCAGAACCCTAAGCGTGTCCATTTCGGACCGTTGCGTGTCATCAACGAAGACCGCATCGCGCCGGGCCAGGGTTTCCCGACTCACGGACACCGCGACATGGAGATCGTGACCTACCCTATCTCCGGTGCGATCGAGCACAAGGACAGCATGGGCAACGGTACGGTGATCATGGCCGGCGAAGTGCAGCGCATGACCGCAGGCAGCGGCGTTCAGCACAGCGAATTCAATCACTCAAAAAGCGATGAATTGCATCTGCTGCAAATCTGGATGTTCCCGGAGCAAAAAGATCTCGAGCCGGGATACGAACAGACGATGTTCACGCGCGAAGACAAGCTGAACAAGCTGTGCCTCGTCGCTTCCAGGGACGGCCGGGGGAAGTCAGTAACTGTACATCAGCAGGTCGATCTCTATGCGAGCGTGCTGGAGCCCAATACAACGATCGAGCATATCGTTGATGACGGGCGCAAGATTTTCGTTCAGATTGTTTCGGGTGAGGTTGTTGTCAACGGGCAGACGGTGAAAGCCGGTGATGGCGTTCAGATCACCAGTGAAAAGTTGCTGACGGTCACAAGCACTTCCGAAGCGGAGATTCTGGTATTCGATATGGCCTGAGTTATCATCGGAACATCTGGTATCAGGTGAGAATGAACATGGGACATAAAAGGTGGTGCACTCTTTCATGCCTATTGGCGCTACTCGTATCAGGGTGCGAACAGCCACAAGTCGGGGAAGTGAAGTTTCCCGATGGGACGTTTCAGCACGTGGTGCGTAACGACGACCTTGCATGGAAACCTTGTCCACCAAACCTGCCGGCGGGCTGTGAAATCGTTGTGCTTGAGGGTAATCCGCAGGCAGGTGATCTGTTTACGGTTCGCTTCCGACTTGGTGAAGATTTTGCCATGCCACCTCACACGCATCCGAAAGAAGAGCGTGTAACTGTCCTGAAAGGCGAAATGTCGGTTGCCTTCGGCTTGGGTGCTGTACGTGAGAACGCATTGACGTTCGGGCCCGGCGATTACTATATGAATGCGCGCGATGCGATCCATACAGTTTGGGCGAACGCGTCATCGGAGATTCAGATCACCGGTATCGGTCCCTGGGAGGCGCATTTCGTCGAAGAAAACGGTAAGTAATACCAACGACCGAACCCATGATCATCGCATTGCTGGCCATCCTTATAGACGCGGTGGCTGTAGCTTCGATCTCGATGATTTGGCGGGAGTCCAGGCCATGTTGTGTTTGATTCCCCGTTTACTCTGATCTTGATATCCGCCAAATACCGACGGTCAGCAAAGGCACAAGGAATACACCGAGGAAAATCCAGGCGAGCGCGACGTAACCTTTCGCGATCAGATCGATGATGCCAATTCGATCCGCGAGCACGACGGCGAAGAATAGAATGAACATCGCGGTTGCCGGTCGCAACCAACGCGGCATCACGGTCGAGCGCTCGAGGAATACGTGATCGATTCGCTCATTGATCGCATGAATCATACCGGTGCCCGTCTCGATGAAGGTTCCAAATACGACAATGTAAAAAACAACGGATATCCACCCAAAATCGAGTTGCTGCATCATGTAATCGGCGGGCACAGGCGCATCGAGTATCGCCGGGTAACTTGCGATCATTCCCAGCAGAAAGAAGATGGCGGGCAGCATACCAATAGGCCCGGCAAACACACCCGCAACAAATGCGTCGCGACGACTTTCCATGTGTCTTACGCAGAACAGGATCATCGTGACTGCAGTTGCCGTGAAAGCGACGTAACGAATGGTACCCAGCACCCACGGCCCGCTCATGTCATCGGTCGCGAGCACAGCAGGAATTTTGTGACCGAACTTTGAGAGAAATGACCAGATGAGTACCGCATAAGTGGCGTACAACAGGAACGACCAACCGGCCAACGCTTTCTCGATGATCGTTGTACCGTAGAACACGAGAATTCCGATGAGCGCTACCATCGTGATGGTGCCGATAACCGGCGCAACGCCAAGTCGATACCCGACCAGTTCGCCGGACGCCGAGCCGAGTACCGCAATCACAAGTATCACGAGTGCGATATAGACGATTTCGTACACAAACCAGGCGGGGCCGAGTAGCTGCTTGAAAAACGTCCGGTAATCGTACGCCCGGGTCATGCGCGCCAGCTCGAACGCAACACTCAGTGTGAAACTGAAGGCCACGGTGACAGCCAGAATACTGACCAAACCAGCCAACGGCCCGACGGACAGGAAAAATTCCACGAGCTCACGCCCGGTCGCGTAACCACCGCCAATGATCACGGATTGAAACAGAAACCCGGGTAACAGCCAGCGTTGAAACAGCGTGTTCTTTTTATTCTCGGTCAACGGTATCGTCCAATTGCGCGAGCGGTAGATGCAGTATAGGGGATCTGGGATAGAATCGATCGATGAGAATTTTTTTTACGCCAATAAGCTTTCTGATGCTCGCGGCTTGTGGTGTTGCTCACTCGGGGGCAACGCCGATTTCAGTCGTACAGGGATCCGGTGCATCAAGCCCGCTCGAAGGGCAGAGCGTGACAGTCTCTGCAATCGTGAGCGGTGACTTTCAGGACAATGATTCCGACAACACGCGAAACCTCGGCGGGTTCTTTGCTCAACAGGAAACACCAGATGCCGATGCGAATACGTCCGAGGGCGTGTTTGTATTTGACGGCAACAACCCCTCAGTCGATGTCGCCGTTGGCGACCGTGTCGAGGTCACGGGTGTCATTGTGGAATATTTCGGGGAAACGCAAATCAACGCCACTTCGGTGCGCGTCACCGGGACCGGCATAATTCAGCCGACCGATGTCATCCTGCCCACCAGCGGTATCGCTACCGACAGCGATGGCGGACCGATTGCCGATCTGGAGGCCTATGAAGGAATGCTCGTTCGATTCCCGCAGAAACTCACCGTTTCCAGCCTGCGCTTTCTCGAATCGTACGGCGAAGTGAGCCTGGCCGCAGGCGGCAGACCTTTTCAGTTCACCAACGCACACACGCCGGACGCGATCGCTTACGCCGCACATGTCGAATCGCTCGCGGCGCGTTCAATCTTTCTGGACGACGGACTGCGCTCGTCAAACCCTTCAGGCATTCGCTACCTGAACGCCGGCGACGGAGCCGATTATTCGATACGCGCCGGCGATTCAATCACGGGCGCTACCGGCAACCTGCGCTACTCGAGAGGCAGCGGCGGTGGCGGGCCGGCAGGCTGGCGCCTGGAACCCGTGGGAGACCCGCGCTTCGACGCCGACAACCCAAGACCCGGTGCTCCGGCTTTGGCGGGTTCCATTCGCATCGCGAGCTTTAACGTGCTGAACTTTTTCTCGACTGCCGACAACGGTCAGCCGACCTGTGGCCCGCGCGGCGCCGCGCCCTGCCGCGGTGCCGACAGCGCTGCCGAACTGTCCCGTCAGGTCGCAAAGACGGTCACGGCCATAGCGCTCATGGACGCGGATATCGTCGGCCTGATGGAAGTCGAAAACAATGCGACTGAGTCCATTGCCACGATTGTTGACGCACTGAACGCTTACGTGGGCTCAAATAACTACGCTTACGTCAACACGGGATCGATCCATACCGACGCCATCAAGACAGGATTCATCTACGACGCGTCTAGCGTTCGCACAGCCGGGCCATTCGCGCTGCTCGATGCCAGCGTGGATCCGCGCTTTCGGGACAATCTGAACCGGCCGACGCTCGCACAATCGTTCGAGGTCATCGCTACCGGCGCGCGCATCACTATATTGATCAACCACCTGAAGTCGAAAAGTTCCGCCTGCGATGCGAGCGGCGATCCGAACACAGCAGACGGCCAGAGCAACTGCAACCGGACGCGCACCGATGCGGCGGCTGCCATCGCCGACTGGATCGATACCGACCCGACCGGGAGCGGCGATCCGGATTTCCTTGTCATCGGCGACATGAATGCTTACCTCATGGAGGACCCGATGGTCGTGTTCAGGGATGCGGGACTGGTCAATCTGCTGGATAGTAAGCCGAACGCCTATTCCTACCTGTTCGATGCCCAGCTCGGTGCGCTCGATCACGCACTCGCAACCCCAGCACTCGTCGGGCAGGTGAGAGACGTCATCGAATGGCACATCAATGCCGATGAACCGCAACTACTCGACTACAACCTCGAGAGTGGGCGGGACCCGAATCTATTCGATCCGACCATTCCGTACCGGGCATCGGACCATGACCCCATCATCATCGGGCTCGATCTCTCAACCTAGGGAGACTCTGAACAAGTGGCGTCGCACACGACGGCAGAGTCTCCCTAGCTTCGCAGGCGGTAGCCAGTCTTGAAAATCCAGCGCACGATGAACAGGCAGATGATCAGGAAACCGAGTGTTGTACCCAGGCTTAGTCCAACACTGACATCGGCATTTTCATAAAAGCTCCAGCGAAACCCGCTGATCAGGTACACGACAGGATTGAACAGGCTGATCGTCTGCCACACGGGCGGCAACATGCTGATCGAGTAGAAAGTACCACCCAGAAAGGTCAGCGGCATGATGATCAGGACCGGCACTATCGTCAGCTTTTCCCAGCCGGTCGCCCAGATGCCCAGAATGAATCCGAACAGGCAAAACGACACGCAGGTGAGCAGCAGGAACCAGACCATCACGAATGGGTGCGCGATTTCAATATCGACGAAGAAACTCGCCGTCGCCAGGATAATGACGCCGATAATGACCGACTTGGTGGCAGCCGCGCCGACGTAGCCAAGTATGACTTCGACGAAAGACACCGGTGCCGACAAGAGTTCGAATATTGTCCCGGTGAATTTAGGAAAGTAAATCGCAAACGAGGAATTAGAAATGCTTTCGGTCATGATCGACAACATGATCAGGCCCGGCACAATAAACGAGCCATAACTCACACCATCGATCTCCGTGATGCGTGATCCGATAGCCGAGCCGAAAATGACGAAGTACAAGGACGTCGATAACACGGGCGCGATGATGCTCTGCACGACAGTACGAAACATGCGCGCCATCTCGTAACGGTAAATCGCTTTTACGGCCTGAATATTCATGCTTTCTTTCTCACGAGATCGACGAATATATCTTCGAGCGAACTTTGCGATGTGAACAGGTCGCTGAAATGAATATCGGCCGCACGCAGTTCATTGAGTAAGGCTGTGATGCCGGTGCTTTCGCGCATGGTGTCATAGGTATACGTCAGCTCATTGCGATCCTCGCTGAGTTCCAGCTGGTAGGCGGCGAGCTGTGACGGAATCGCGTCGAGCGGTGCTTGCAGAGACAAAACCAGCTGCTTCTTGCCGAGTTCGCGCATCAGCTTCTTCTTGTCCTCGACGAGAATGATTTCGCCGTGATTGATGACGCCCACGCGATCCGCGAGTTTTTCAGCCTCTTCGATGTAGTGGGTGGTCAGAATGACAGTGACGCCCTTCTCGCGCAGTTCCTCGACAACATTCCACATATCCTGCCTGAGCTCGACGTCGACACCCGCTGTCGGCTCGTCCAGGAACAACACCTCGGGCTCATGAGACAAAGCTTTGGCGATCAGCACCCGGCGCTTCATGCCGCCCGACAACTGCATACTGATCGTGTTTTTCTTGTCCCAGAGAGACAACGATTTCAGAACCTTTTCCAGGTGATCCGGGCTTGGCGGCTTGCCAAACAGTCCGCGACTAAAGCGGCAGGTATTCCAGACGGTTTCGAAAGACTCCGACGGCAGCTCCTGTGGGACGAGGCCGATCATCTGGCGTGTAAGCCGGTACTCCCGCGAGATGTCGTGCCCGTCGACGAGGACTTCACCCGACGTCGGTGTCACGATGCCGCAGACCGCATTAATAAGTGTGGTTTTACCGGCGCCGTTAGGACCGAGCAGCGCGAATATCTCGCCGCGCCGGATTTCGAGGCTGACGTTCTTGAGGGCCTCGAATCCTTCCGCGTAGGTCTTCGTCAGGCCATTGATCGATATCATCGGGTGCATGCGGCCAATGATACGACGCTTTGGACTCGAAAATCCTGTTGTCAGCCGGCCAGAAGTTTTCCCGGTCGAAATAACATGCGCGGCAGTAACATGGCGGAACATAAGAGCACCAGGCACTGCAACTGCGTGATCGTCAGGTTGCCCATGGCGATATGGCCATCGGCCCGCATGTATTCGACAAAGAATCGCATGACCGCGTAGGAGCAGGTAACCAAAACCGCAATCGTCCCCTGTGGATAGGCGCGCCATGGAAAACGCCAAAGTGCCAGCACCATCAGCAGCAGCAAGGCGACCTCGTAGAGCTGGACGGGAACGACCGGCAGCGACGCAAGCGCATCCGGATTGATCAGACCCAAAGCCACATGTTGCTCGAACGGCAGGCTGCCGGGCGGATACTGCACACCGTTCGTCAGGCCGTTAAGCATCGGTACGGTACTGATTTGGCTAGTAAAATATCCCGCGTCGAGCGGCTTTGCGACGTCGCCCCAGCAACATCCGGCGAAAAAGCAACCGACACGATGAATCATTAGCCCGACCAGGGTCGGCACCGCAAATACATCCAGCAGGCGCCTGAAGGAGATTTTCGTCAGTCGGCTGTATACGAAAACACCGATAGCCGCCGTCGCCAACATGCCGAACAGGCGAATCCGAATCCCGTGGTTCATCATCTCGCCGGCCAGCATGTGGTCCATCGGCATGAATATGGCGACGATCGTGCCGCCCGTGATGCCGACGATTACGGCAATCGGAAACAACAGGTCGACGTGCGAACCATCAATATTGGCACCGAGCGCATTGCGGCGCGCCAGCATCCAGACCGTGATCATGGCACCGACGAAGATCAGGCCGAACGGCGTTACCCAGCGATCGGTATCGAAGTGGGAATACATCACCAGGGCTCGAGCACATCGTCCGCCACGTTCTCAAGGAACGTCAGGACGTCGCCGTTGGCCCGGGATAGCCTGGCCTGTCCATCACCTTCGTCAAAGTAAATTTCCGGGTCGTTCACGTGCTTTTTCAGCACACGCTCGTAGGCGCGACGCGTTTTTTCAATATCGTCGAAAAAATCTGCTTCGCCGTCGACCATGTCAAGACTCAGGGTGTTGTCGTCTTCTTTTTGAATCCGGTGCACGAACCAGGCTTCCGGATCCTCGGTCAAGGCATCAACCATACCTTTGGGCTCCCAGGTCCAAAACTGCACGCCCCCCAGCTTCGTCAGCCAGGCCTTGTACAAAATCACATCGTCGGAGTAAAAGTTTTTAGGCGATTCACGATGGTCGGCCACCAGTTTTTCGTAGCCCGCGTAGGTCGAGAAGTCGTAGTCGTCAAAATCCACATCATCGTCGCTCTCGATCGCGATACCCATAACGAGCCAGGTACGCTTGTCGTAGGGTTCAACCACGTAGAACCCCACGTCTCCTTCATTTTCCTCGTCCGAAAGGATCACCCAGATACCCGTAAGGTCGGGATCGATCCTGCTGCGCTCGGGGTCGCCAATCGGCACCGGCATGCAGGCCATCAATCCTGCAAAAATGGGGATAATCAGCAGCATCAGCGCAATGCCGCTTAGCGATCTGGATCTCGAAGTCATGGTTTCATCCTCTTACCCGATATTCAGGCCATTTAGCGTGGATGCCAGACTGACCGCATCCCAGGCAAAGCGCCTGACGAAGTACTGATTATGTGCTGATGACGCACAACAGCGCGACAAACTGCGTCATCGAACGCTATACCGCGAGCACATCTGAATACGCGAACAATCCGGCAGCACCGCCCGTATGCAGAAAAACGATCGTCTGCCCGGCCGTGAAGCGACCCTCCCGGATGTAGTCGATCATTCCGGCCAGGGCTTTGCCGCTGTAAACGGGGTCAAACAACAGTCCTTCAAAACGAGCGAGCATCAGTACCGCCTCATTCATGGCGTCGGTGTGTTCGCCGTAACCCGGCCCGATGTAATTGCAGTCAGCAATGATGTCGTCCCGAACGACACAGCCCGGCTCCCCAACCAGCTCTGCGGTTTCGATAGCCAGCTTGTATACACGCTCTTCCTGAACGTTTCGGGGCGCGTTAACGCCGATGCCCAGGATGGGCAGCTGGCTGCCGCTGCCACGCAGACCGACCACAAGACCCGCATGCGTGCCCGCACTGCCGGTTGCAGTCACGATGTGGTCGACGGTGAGCTTCTGCTGCCCGAACTGGTCGAGCATTTCGATGCCACAACCCACATAACCCAGGGCGCCGACCGCATTGGAGGCACCACCCGGTATGTAATAGGGCCGACCACCTTTGCGGCGAACTTCGGCCGCGACCTCTTCCATCGCCGCGTTGAAATCCGTCCCTGCCGGGTATTCGCGAAGATTGGCGCCAAATATGCGGTCGAGAAATACGTTACCGGACTGGGTATAGGTTGCACTGGGCTTCTTGACGCGATGTTCGAGCATGACTTCGCATGCCATCCCCAGCTTGCACGCGGCCGCCGCGGTTTGCCGTACGTGATTCGATTGAATGGCGCCGACAGTGATAATCGTGTCCGCGCCCTGCTGCAGCGCTTCGCCCATGGAAAATTCGAGTTTGCGCGTCTTGTTGCCGCCGGTAGCCAGGCCTGTGCAGTCATCCCGTTTTACG
>JAOUNH010000241.1 GCA_029881055.1 Gammaproteobacteria bacterium | reverse complement strand
TGCTCAGGCGTGGCAAATGTTCGAGTGGCGTCGGTAGGTGCGCGAGTGGCACGCGGGCGAATCCGGACAAGTTCATGGCTGTTCCTTATAGCGCTTAGAATTTTTCGCGGCCGAGGGCCAACGCAACGGTCTTTTTTGCAAGCACGTCCGTTGACGATACGAACGCAACGTCGAACATCGATTCATCCAATACGAGTGGAAACTCGGTGCAGGCGGCGACCAGCACTTTTGCGCCGCGGCCAATCAGCGCATTGGCGAGGTTTCGCAGTCCGTCGGCAACGGCCTGAGAGCGATCGCCCGCCTTGATTCTCTCGACCAGGGTCATGGTTTCTGCCAACTCATCCGGCGTCTGCGTAATCACCGGCCTGCCGGCATCGGCAAGGGCTTGCTGGTAAAGACCTGCCCTGAAACACCCGGGCGTCGTCATCAATCCGATTGCACTGTCATCGCCGCTGCGGCACAACGCCGATCGCACCGATTCTTCGACGATGCTCACGAACGGTATGCTCGTTGCTGACACGATATCGCCCTGCCACGCGTGAGCGAGGTTGCAAGGCATGACGAGAAAATCCGCCCCTGCCGCCTCAAGTCGCGCCGCAATTGCCGCGATTGCCGGACCCGGGTCCTCACCCTCCCCCCGCATTGCCAATTGACGGCTCGGAATACGCGGATTGTTCTCGACCACCATACGAATATGATCCTGGTCCTTGCTGGCGGGCGTCGCCGCAAGCACGCGCGACATGAAATCAATTGTGGCCTCGGGCCCCATGCCACCAATGACGCCAACCACTTTATCGTTTTCCGACATTTCCCCGCCGCACTGACTAACCGGTGACCATATTACACCGGCAATCCTTTGCCGTAATCAGAATGACGCGTCAGCGGCGCACCGTGACCGACTTTATCTGCGCGTACACCGTGTCACCGACTTTCAGCTCCAGCGCTTGCAGCGATCGCCGCGTGATCCGCGCGACCAGCACGTCCTCGCCCAGGCTTAGTCGCAGCAACACTGTCGAAGCGCTTTCCGCCGCTGTCTCTGTGATCACAGCGGGCAGTATGTTCAGGATCGTGCTCGATTCAGCCCGCGACCGGCTCAGACTGACGTCATTCGCGCTGACCCTCAGGCGTTGAGTCGATGAATCATGACGCCCGGGCACCCAAAGCTCGCCGCCTGAAAATTCGAACAGCGTCAGATCGTATTCACTGTCATGGCGCACCTGCATTACATCGATTACAGCCCCGGCGTTACGCCCCGCCAGCGCCGGCACATCTATTCGCGTCAGCGTGTCCCGGAGACTGCCTTCGGCAACAATCCGCCCATTATCGAGCACCAGCAGGTGGTCACTCAGGCGGCAAATTTCGTCGATGTTGTGACTGACATAAATTATGGGCACAGCGGTTTCGGCATGCAGGCGATCGAGAAACGGCAGGACTTCATTACGACGTCGCTCGTCCAGTGCCGACAAGGGCTCGTCCATCAAGATGAGTCGTGGCGACTGACACAGGACGCGAGCGATGGAAACTCTTTGTGCCTCGCCACCCGACAGGTCCCGGGTTGAACGATCGAGCAGCTTGTCGACTTCGAGACGTTTCGCAACCTCCGCAACGGTGTCTTTTGCGTCCGGATTTCGGCGCATGCCAAATTCAATGTTTTTGCGGACGTCGAGGTGCGGGAATAGCTGCGGCTCCTGGAACACGTAACCGATACGGCGTTCGTGCACAGCCGGAACCGGTTTGTCCGGCGCGTCCAGGCCGGCGATGCAGCGCAACAGAGTCGTCTTGCCCGATCCCGACTCGCCAAACACACCCGTAATGCCGATAGCCGGAATCTCTGTGTCGATTTCCAGACGAAAATCGCCTTTCTGTATCGCATGTTTCAGATCGATATAGCTCATCGCGATTGCCAGCGGCGGTTGATGAGGAACATCGCGAACAGGGTAATGAACGCAAATACGATCAGCACGAGAGACAGGCGATGCGCCGCCGCATAGTTAAGTGTCTCGACCTGGTCGAAGATCGCAATGGATACCACTCGCGTTTCGCCCGGTATGTTGCCGCCGACCATGAGTACGACGCCGAACTCTCCCAGCGTATGGGCGAAACAGAGGACGGCCGCACTAATAAAGCCCCGGACAGACAGCGGCACTGCAACCGAAAAGAATGCATCCAGTTTCGACGCGCCGAGCGTCCACGCGGCTTCAAGATGCGACCTCGACAGGGATTCGAAAGCGTTTTGCATGGGCTGCACCGCGAAAGGCAGGCTGTAGACACACGATGCGATAACGAGCCCGGCAAATGAAAAAGTCAGTGACTCTCCGCTGAGCTGCACCCACCAGCTCCCGATGGCGCCCTGGGGTCCGAGGACAATTAGCAGGTAGAAGCCAAGCACCGTCGGCGGTAACACGATCGGCATGGCAACGACCGCCTGCACCACAGCCTGCCAGCGCGAGCGGTTCTGCGACAACCACCAGGACAGCGGCGCGCCGAGGACAACCAGGATCAGGGTTGTCACCAGTGCGAGTTTCGCCGACAGCCAGAGTGGTGCGAGATCCATCATTGCGGCAAACCGTAGCCGCGACGTCTCAGGATGCTGGCAACCTGTGGCGATTGCAGAAATTCCATAAACCGCTGCGCGGCGACCAGTTTTTTGGAATTGCTGATCACGACAGCCTGCTGATCGATCGCGCTGTGCAGTTCAGCAGGAACATTCCACGAACAGCTGCCGGGCTCGGGCAGCCCGTCCGCAACCTGCGAAGCCGCGATCAGCCCAAGGGTCGCGTTGCCGCTCGCGACGAACTGCAGTGTTTGAGCAATGTTCTCGCCGTACACCATGCGTTTCGACGCCTCATCGTAGACACCAATGGCCTTGAGAAACTCCTCTGCTGCCAGACCGTAGGGTGCCGTCAGCGGATTGGCAACTGCGATACGTCGATACGACCCGGACTTGAGTACCTCGATACAGCTTTGATTTGCCAGTGCGCTATCGGCCGACCACAGCACGAGTGATCCTGTCGCATAGCCAGTCCGTGATCCACTCACCGCCACCCCCGCCTCTTCGAGAAGTTGCGGACGGCGGGCATCGGCGGCGAGGAATACGTCGTAGGGTGCACCGTTGACAATCTGTGCGTACAACATGCCTGTCGAGCCCGAGCTGATTCGCAC
>JAOUNH010000166.1 GCA_029881055.1 Gammaproteobacteria bacterium | reverse complement strand
GTGAAATGAAGCGCCTGATGGATGCGGCGCGCCAGGGACAGCAGACGGCCTTGCACTCATGATTTACGGAATCGGGACCGACATAGTCGAAATGTCGCGCATGGAAGCGACGTGGGCGCGATTTGGTGAACACTTTGCACGCCGCATATTGATGGATGAGGAAATGGAACTGTTTCTTCGCACCCGGCAACCCGCCCGTTTCCTCGCGATGCGATTTGCCGGTAAGGAAGCGACTGTCAAAGCAATGGGTACGGGATTTGCGCATGGCGTCTGGCTGCGCGACGTCGGTATAACAAACAGTCCGTGGGGCAGGCCGCTGGTCATCTGGTCCGAGCGCGGACAAAAGGTGTGTGATGAGCTCGGGATCGGCAAGGGCCACGTCAGCCTGACCGACGACGCGGGGCTGGTCATGGCGTTTGCAGTCGTCGAGACCGCGGACAACAACTAATCGTCGGGGATACGAAAGTGCATTGTTTTTCATTTGATATAGAAACCGTACCCGACGTCGAATTCGGTCGACGTTACTGGGATCTTGAGGGACTGTCCGATGCGGACGTTGCCACGGCAATGATGTTTCAGCGCCAGCAGCAGACCGGATCCGAATTTCTCCCCCTGCATCTGCAGCGTGTTGTGGCGATCTCTGTCACGTTTCGAACGGCTGACACCTTCAAGGTCTGGACGCTGGGTGACGAGGACGCGGACGAAGCGGAAATCGTGCGGCGCTTCTTCGACGGCATCGAAAAATACACGCCGGACCTGGTGTCATGGAATGGCAGCGGTTTTGATCTGCCAGTACTTCACTATCGGGCGATGAAACACAACATCCAGGCACCGCGCTACTGGGAAATGGGTGATCACGACCGGGACTTCAAGTGGAACAACTATATGAGTCGTTACCACTGGCGACACATTGATCTCATGGATGTACTGGCCGCATTTCAGCCGCGTGGACGAGTCAGTCTCGACCAGATGGCCGTCCTGCTGGGATATCCCGGCAAGCTGGGGATGAGCGGCGATAAAGTCTGGAATACCTTTCAGGCTGGTGGCATTCACGAAATTCGCAACTACTGCGAAACGGATGTGCTCAACACCTGGCTCTGCTTTCTGCGTTTTGAATTCATGCGTGGCAACCTTGATCAAGTGGGCCTTGATCGCGAATACGAACTCGTGCGAACCACATTGAAGAGTATGGATCAACCTCACCTGAATGAGTTTCTTGCGGCTTGGGCCGAGTAGCGCTTTCCTATGGGTAGAAAAAAACAACGAGCGCCGGAGACGGCGACGATAGAATCGGCCGCTCACGACGGCCGTGGCATCACAACCATCAATGGCAAGAAGGTGTTTGTCGCCGGCGCATTGCCGGGTGAAACGGTGGAGTTCATGCGCCGTAAAACCCACCGCAATTATGACGAAGCAGAGCTGCTGCAGGTTGAGGTTGCGTCGCAGGATCGTATCGACGCCCGATGCGCGGCCTTTGGACGCTGTGGCGGGTGTTCCCTGCAACATGTCGACGATGAGTATCAGCGCGCGATCAAGGAACAGGCGCTTAAGGATAATTTGCAGCGTATCGCCAAGGCAGAGCCCGAAACCTGGCTGGATGCGATGACCGGGCCAGTATGGTCGTATCGGCGACGAGCAAGGCTCGCGGTTAAAGATGTTCCGGGCAAAGGACGGGTACTGGTTGGATTTCGCGAGCGCCATGCGCCGTTCATCACCGACATGCATCGTTGCGAAGTGCTGGCCGAGCCGCTCGCGGGCTGGATGGACCCGCTTAGCGATTTGATCGCGACATTGTCCATTCGGGCGCGGCTGCCACAGATCGAACTGGCGGTTGCCGAAAACGCCATAGCGTTGGTGTTTCGAGTCCTCGATGCACCAAGTGACGCGGATCGGGAACGACTGATCGATTTCGGCGTGACAAACGATTGTCGGATTTACCTCCAGACGGGCGGCCTGGATACCGTAACGATGATCCACCCGACGACTGCCGGTGAGTCGCTCTACTACACATTGCCGGAATTCGACATCCGGATCGACTTTGAACCCGTCGATTTTGTGCAGGTTAACAGCGACATCAACCAGCGCATGGTGCATTTCGCGATTGAACAATTGCGACCGGGTCCGGATCACCGTGTGCTCGATCTTTTTTGCGGCATCGGCAACTTTTCCCTGCCACTGGCGCAACGATCGGGAACGGTTCTCGGCATTGAGGGTGACAAGAGCCTCGTTACGAGGGCAGCGGAAAACGCCAAAAAGAATGCACTCGACAATGTTGAATTTCGAGTCGCCGATCTCAGCCGGATTGAGGGCAGTGAATCCTGGCTGAGAGAAAGCTGGGATCGCGTACTGCTCGATCCCGCGCGCAGCGGCGCGGCAGAGGTTGTGGCGCTCATGAAGCGACTCAATCCCGAACGCATCGTCTACGTGTCCTGTCATCCGGGTACCCTGGCCCGCGACGCCGGAGTTCTGGTTCACGAGCACGGCTATATTCTCGAGTCTGCGGGAATCATCGATATGTTCCCGCACACGGCCCATGTAGAATCGATCGCCGTATTCCGACGAAAGTAAGCAGCAAAAGCGAGGCGCGACGGATGTCACTTGGACCCGTGATGCTTGATATAGAGGGACTCGCACTGAGTCCGGCGGACCGCGATCTATTGCGGGAACCGGCCGTGGGCGGCGTCATCCTGTTTTCGCGCAACTTCGAGTCGGTCGAACAGCTTACTGACCTGGTAGGCGATATCAGGGCCTTGCGCAGCCCGCCGTTAATAATCGCGGTAGACCACGAAGGTGGCAGGGTGCAGCGCTTTCGCAAGGGATTTACGGTTATGCCTCCGATGCGCGATATCGGCAGGGCGTTCGACAGGGATCGCGAATCGGGCCTCGGCCTTGCGCGTCAGGCGGGTTGGCTCATTGCTGCAGAACTTCGGGCCGTCGGCATCGACCTTTGCTTCGCGCCTTGCGTTGACCTGGACTGGGGTGTCAGCGAGATCATTGGCAATCGCTCCTTTCATCGCAAGCCGGACGCGGTTGCCGAACTGGCGGAGGCGTTTTCGAGAGGCTTGCGGAGCGCCGGAATGGCGGCTGTCGCGAAGCACTTCCCGGGACACGGTGCTGTACTTGCGGACTCACACCTGCGCCTGCCCGTCGACCGGCGGGAGTACGGACTGATCCTCGACGATATGCGACCCTACGAACGCATGATGAATACGGGTGTGGTCGCCGGCGTAATGCTGGCACACATCGTGTACCAGGAAGTTGACACGATGCCGGCAGGATTTTCGGAGTACTGGATTCAGCGGGAATTGCGCTCACGACTCGGTTTCGGTGGCGCCGTTTTTTGCGATGACCTGAGTATGAAGGCGACCAGCGACTATGGATCGATGCCGGAACGAGCGCGCCTCGCGTTGCGGGCGGGCTGCGACATGATTCTCGTGTGCAATGATCGCGACAAGGCGCATCGTGCCGTTAATGCATTGAACGACTACAGTAATCCCTTGTCTCTTGTGCGACTCGCACGACTGCATGGCACAGGTCAGGTATTGCGCGAATCCTTGTTGCTGAGCGATGAATGGCGGCAAGCGAACCATGCATTCGAGAGTTGGAGCGAACGACCGGAGCTGCATCTGGATGCCTGACTTGGAACCCATAGACCGCGAGATTCTTGAACTGGTCATCGCGGCTACGACTGAAGCTCTGCTGCTGGTTCGCATCGATCAGCCGAACTGGCCTGTGGTGCTGGTGAACCGGGCATTTTCGACAATCACCGATGGCGAGGTGCTGCAGAAACCGTTCGCGGACGTAATCGAAGATATCGTGGGCCGCGAGCTCGCGATCGAAATCAGCGAGACGGTACGGGCCAGGGAGGAGGCCAGTTTTCCGGTAGAGTCGAATAGCCGTGAATACCTGCTGACCTTGCGGCCCCTGAGCTTGGCGAAGGACGACATGGCTCGCTACTGCGTCGCACACTGGCGCAGCGGAGCGTCGGCTGGAACGGTTGCAGGCGCGGACATGCACCATGCCTTGCTAAAGGCGAAGCGCCGGATACGTGATTTGTCGAGAGACGATCCTGTGACGGGCTTGCTGAACGGTCCGGCATTCACAGACATATTTGCTCACGACTGGGCGGTAGCGGAACGTGAGCAGGGGAAACTGTCGCTGGTGACTTTTACGCTGGACGACTTCGAGGCCTATCTTGAAGTCTTTGGCAGGCATGCTACGGATTCGTGTTTGCGTCGGGTAGGGCAGGCGATCCGGCGTTGCCTGCGCCGCGCGAGTGATGTCGTTGCACGCCCTGACGGCAAACGCTTTGTCGTGCTTTCTCATGCCTCGGACGAGGACGGTGTCCGCGAATTTGCAAGTCGAATATCCACGGCGGTACGCGAACTCGGCCTGCATCATCCGCGCTCAAGCGGGTCAAAATTCGTGACTGTATCCTACGTGGTCGCCGTGGCCGACGTGAGCAATGAAAAGCGCGACGCGAACAAATTCCTGAAAGACCTACTCGCCATCACCCAGTAGCTCAGTCTCACTGTAGGGACGGGCTTCGCTATCAGTCGCATCCTCCGCACGCGTGATTTTCGCGAGCACGCCAAACTTTGGATGATCGAAGTAGCGTAGATCGCCACTGCGAAAAATGCGATCTTCCACGATTCGGTAACGAACCGGGTAGCTTACGACCTGCGTGTCGTAGTACCCAACATCGTTGTCCGGCTTGCCAGGCGTTTCGGCAACGGGAGCATCCAGCTGAAGATTTAGCGCGAGGTGCAGGTAACGACTCAGATACAACGTGAGATCGCCTTCAAGGCCGGCGGGAGGCGTGACAAAGAAGCTCAACGGACGCGCCTCGGTTTCCTCTTCGGGGTAGGTCGATTGAGTCCAGCCAAAATGCAGCAATGGCCTGTAAGCGTCGAGTCGCTCGAGGCGATCTACGATGTTCTGCATCGTTAAATCCTCCTCGGCCAACATCGTGAGTTCGAATTTCTTCGTGGTGTCTTCGGCGATCACCTCCGGTTGCGGAACGAATTCCGGTGTGGATTCCAGGGTGACTGTGCTCTCGAGGCTTTCCTCGTCCAGCACTTCGACCGGTGGCGGCACATCGGGGAGGAATATCTCGGTTCCTGCCGATACATTTTGGTCATAGGAAAAGATAATCATTTCAACGGTATAGCGAGGAATTTCAGCGGCTTCCCCGGGTTCCAGGCCGTCCTGGGCGTAAGCGACTGCCGTCAGTAGCAGTAAGGCCCAAAGTGAAACGTGCTTTTTCATTCGGTGATTCGTCCTGTCAACTGTTTTGGCATGCAAGCTCGGAGAGCAGATTCTCGACCATCCGGAATCGTTGCTCGGTATCGCCAAGGTCGGCCGTAAACTGCAGACGATGCGAGCCCTGTAATCGGTATCGACGGCTGTCATTTTGCACTAATTGCACAAGCGCGACAGGATCAATATGGCTTTCGCCGGCAAAAACCAGGTAGCCGCCCTTGTCTGACGCGTCGATTTTCTCCACGCCGAGGCGTCGTGCCGATTTCTTGATGGCCGCAATGCGCAGGAAGTTCCTGGCTGCATCCGGCAACAGTCCGAAACGATCGATCAGCTCGACCTGCAGGTCGCGCAGCTCCTCGGCATTTTCGGTTGCCGAGATTTTTTTGTACAGCATCAACCGCAAGTGCACGTCGGGAACGTAATCGTCGGGCAGGAGGGCGGCTACGTGAAGATTGATATCGACCCCGGTATCGAATGGGGCCTCGAGATCGGGTTCCTCGCCGGCTTTCAGGGACGCCACGGCACGTCCGAGTAATTCCGTATACAGGGAAAAACCGATTTCCTGGATCTGACCGCTCTGTGTGTCGCCGAGCAGCTCCCCGGCGCCGCGGATCTCGAGATCATGCGTCGCGAGCGTGAAACCGGAGCCAAGGTCTTCGAGGGAGTCGATCGCTTC
>JAOUNH010000165.1 GCA_029881055.1 Gammaproteobacteria bacterium | reverse complement strand
ACGCTCTTTAAAGGCACCGAATCGGGCGGAATGTGACGCCAGTCTAGGGACCCGTGGGATTTTTCGACCATAATGGCGACCGACAGGAGTTCCCATGACCCGATTCAGAATCTTCCTTGCCTTGTCCATATTTTGCTGTGGCTCTGCTGCGGCCGATATCTGGAAATGGGTTGATGCGAACGGCGAAACGCATTTCGTTTCTACCCAGACCGCGATTTATACCTGGGCCGACGAGGAAAGGGTCTTTTACAGCGATACGCCGGATCACGAAGATGCTGTCCTGGTGCAGCTGGTATGGCACTCCAAGGGCACGCTGAAAGATACCGAAGCGACGGTCGAAACGATGCTGGCAGCAGCCGAGAGCTCGGACGGCTACGCTTTCCCGGGCGAGACTCCCAAGGAGCGCGCCGAGCGTGAGGCGGCCGAAGCCCACCACTGCAAGCGCGTAACAGAGATTTACAAATCCTACGAGAACGCTCCACGCCTGTATCGCACTAACGCGAAAGGCGATCGCGAGTACCTGTCGGACAAAGATGCAAAAGCGACCATGGACGACGCGAAGTCAAAAATGGAACAGGCCTGCCGTTAGGTGAACTTGGGCTACTCTTAGTCCTCCATCAGTGCCTTGTCCTCAGCCAGGAAGTGTCCGGTCTTAAGGAACGCGATCGTGTTTCGAAATACGACGTCGCTGCGCGTGATGTAACGATGTGAATCGCCGACGACGAGAAAATCATCCATCCCGTCGACCTGGGTGCTTGCGACCGAGACTTTCCCGTCATTTGGATCCGGCAACATCGCAGAAGCGAGTACGTTGATGGTCCCGGTTCCGGCGATGACGCCTAACTCAAAACCTACCGACCCCAATTTTGACGGCATACTCTCGGCACTGGTTCCCAGCTGTGCTCCCGCGTCGCCCGTCAACATTTCGAATCCCGGCCAGTCCCGCGTCCTGTCGATGAGTTCGCTGCCCTGGTTTGGTGGTCCGAGCATGACGACGCGCCCGAGGTCCGGGATCGCCGAACGCCCGTTTTCGTAGCGGAGCAAAATGCCGCCCATCGAATGCGTGACGAAATGTATGCGCGCAGCGCCCGTGCTGCGGCATTTTTCGAGGCCCAGGCCAACAGCCTCGGGGGCAATTTCCTCCACTGGGCCTGACTGCGACGGGTAGTCGACGTTGGCTGTCGCAAAGCCGGCATCCTGCAACGCTTCTGCCAGTGGTCGCATGGCTCGCCAGCTGCGATTCAGTCCGTGGAGCAAGACGACGCACTCCTCGTAACTTGCTGATGTTACGACTTCAGCGCGGGGCTCCGTCACACAAGCGGTGGCGAGCCAACAGAGCGACAAGGTTGACGCAATTTGCACGAGTTTTTTCATCGCGCAAGTCTGCCTTTTCGCCAGAGCTTTGTCTCTAGCTGCGAATGGGTATAATCGGCCGTTCTCATCAGTGCTCATTCCGCAGAGGTTTCATTGGAAACATCTCTTCTTGATCAAGGGGTCGAACTCATGCTCGTTGGCATGGGAACCGTATTCTTTTTCCTGGGGATACTGGTCGTTGGTATGGTGATGATGTCGGCGATTGCGGTGAGATTCACAGCATATCCGGCGACGGCCACAAGTCCTGCAGGTGCGAACGAAGAAGAGGTTGCCGCAATAACCGCCGCAATCGCACAGCACAGAAAAACACAAACGAAATAGGCCACATGAAAGATAAAAAACCACTTGGCATTACCGAGCTGGTGTTGCGCGACGCACACCAGAGTCTGCTGGCGACACGCATGCGCATCGAGGATATGCTGCCGATTGCCGCGAAACTTGATCAGGTGGGCTATTGGTCGATGGAGTCCTGGGGTGGTGCGACCTTCGATTCCTGTATCCGTTACCTGGGCGAGGATCCATGGGAGCGAATCCGACTGCTGAAAGCGGCCATGCCCAACACGCCGCAGCAAATGCTGTTTCGTGGCCAGAATATTCTTGGCTATCGCCATTATGCAGACGACCTCGTCGAAAAATTCGTAGAGCGATGTGCTGTTAACGGTGTCGACGTGTTCCGGATCTTCGACGCACTAAACGATTTGAGAAACCTGGACACGGCGATCAAAGCAACGATCGCCGTCGGCAAGCATGCGCAGGGAACGATGTCGTACACGGTCAGCCATGTGCACACGGTCGACCTGTGGGTCGACATGGGCAAGCGCATCGAGGACATGGGGGCTCACTCGATCTGCATCAAGGACATGGCCGGGCTGCTGCGCCCGTATGTCGCGTTCGAATTAATCAGCCGGCTCAAAGCGTCGCTCGATATCCCGATTCACATGCAATGTCATGCGACAACGGGCCTCTCGACGGCTACCTACATCAAGGCCGCGGAGGCGGGCATCGATAACATCGATACGGCCGTATCGTCGATGAGCATGACGTACGGGCATTCGCCAACAGAGGCGATGGTTGCGATGCTCGAAGGCACAGATCGCGACACAGGTCTCGACATCGTGTTGATCGAAGAAATCGCTGCGTATTTCCGCGAGGTGCGGAAAAAGTACGCCAAGTTTGAAGGTTCATTGCGTGGCGTCGACTCGCGCATTCTCGTGGCGCAGGTGCCGGGTGGCATGTTGACCAATCTCGAGAATCAGCTTCGCGAGCAAAATGCGAGCGACCGGATCGACGAGGTACTTGCGGAGATTCCGCGTGTTCGTGAGGACCTCGGCATGTTGCCGCTGGTAACGCCGACCTCGCAAATCGTGGGCACACAGGCGGTCATCAATGTACTGGCCGGCGAGCGCTACGCGACGATTACCAAGGAGACGGCCGGCGTATTGAAGGGCGAGTACGGTGAGACGCCATTACCGGTCAATGCAGAGCTGCAGCTAAAAGTCCTGAATGGTGCTGAAGCAGTAGTTTGCCGACCTGCCGATCTGCTCAAACCCGAGCTCGAATCGCAAACCACCGAATTACTTCGTATCGCGAAGGAAAAGAACATCTGTCTTGCGAAGGCTGTGGTTGATGACGTATTAACTTATGCGCTGTTCCCGCAGATCGGCACGAAGTTCCTGGAAAATCGCAATAACCCAGGCGCGTTTGAGCCTGTGCCGACAGGTGCAGAGGAAGTCGTTCTGAAGTCGGCGTCGACCGGCACGGGCGCCGCCGGTGTTTATTCGGTTCGCGTCAATGGCAAGACCTACACGGTCGAAGTCGCTGAGAGCGGCCAACTTGCAGCCGTGGCGGCCGCTCCCGCCGAGAGCACTCCGTCGCAGGGTGGCAAAGCGGTGAAGGCCGTGTTGGCGGGTAACATATTCAAAGTAAATGTCACACCGGGCACCGTGGTGGAAAAGAACACGCCACTGCTCGTTGTTGAAGCGATGAAAATGGAAACCGTGATCAGTGCACCGTGCTCCGGCACCGTAACTGAAGTGTTCGTCAAAGTGGGCGACGCCGTAGCGGTCGGTGATGCCTTGCTTGCGATCGCCTGAGCCATGGAGCTGATCGAGCAGATCTGGACCGGGTCCGGCATCTACCAGATTAGCGGTGGCCAGGCCGCCATGCTTGGTATAAGCCTGCTGCTGCTTTATTTCGGAATCGTCAAGAAATTCGAACCGCTATTGCTGGTCACGATCGGCTTCGGCGGATTGCTGAGCAACATTCCAGGTGTTGAGATCGCGACCGGCAGCGGCCTGTTACATCTCACCTACGTCGTCGGCATCGAAACCGGTGCATTTCCGCTCATAATCTTTATGGGCGTCGGAGCCTTGACCGATTTCGGTCCGTTACTGGCCAACCCTAAAACCCTGTTTCTCGGGGCAGCCGCCCAGTTCGGGATATTCTCGACGCTGCTCGGCGCGTTGGCGCTGACTGAACTGGGATTGATGAATTTTACGCTGCAGGAGGCGTCGGCGATCGGCATCATCGGCGGCGCAGATGGGCCGACCGCGATTTACGTTGCCGGAATGCTGGCTCCACACCTGCTGGGCGCGATCGCGGTCGCCGCCTATTCATACATGGCACTCGTCCCGCTCATTCAACCTCCGATCATGAAGCTGCTGACGACGGAAGACGAACGCAAAATCGAGATGACGCAGCTGCGCGAGGTATCCAAAGCGGAGCGGATTGCGTTTCCGCTGCTGTTGTTGTTATTGGTTGCGCTCGTATTGCCATCGGCAGCGCCACTGCTGGGCATGTTGTGTTTCGGCAACCTGATGCGCGAATGTGGCGTGGTCAATCGCCTGTCTGACACGACGCAAAACGCGTTGATCAACATTGTAACGATCTTCCTCGGACTGTCCGTGGGATCGAAGCTGCAAGCCGAGCAATTCCTGAACTGGAGCACTCTGAGCATATTGCTGCTCGGAATGGTCGCTTTCGCGATTGGTACGGCCAGCGGCGTCATCATGGGTAAAATCATGAACAAGATATCCGCCTCGCCCATCAACCCGTTGATTGGCGCGGCCGGCGTTTCTGCCGTGCCGATGGCTGCCCGGGTTGCAAACAAGGTTGGCCTTGAAGCAAATCCTCAGAACATACTTCTGATGCACGCCATGGGGCCCAACGTGGCCGGCGTAATCGGATCGGCCGTCGCCGCCGGCATCATGATAATGTTCGTATCCTGAACACTTTCATGGCTTAACGAGCGAAAGCACCCAATGTCACTATCCATCGTAATTCCCGCCAAGAATGAGAGCGGCGCCATCGGCGCTGTGGTTTCCAATGCTTGTGCAGAGTACCCGGACGCCGAAGTGATCGTTGTTGATGACGGTTCCGACGACGACACTGCAAAAGTCGCAGCCGAAGCCGGCGCCAGGGTGATCAGTCATCCGGAAAGTCTTGGCAACGGAGCCGCTGTAAAGTCCGGGGCGCGTGCTGCGACAGGCGACATCATTGCCTTCATGGACGGCGATGGCCAGCACACGGCGAGCGAATTGGCACCACTTCTGAAGTGTCTCGACGAAGGCTATGAGATGGCCATCGGCGCCCGGGACACGGGTTCGCACGCGAACGTCGGCCGCTTGTTCGCGAACGGGTTGTACAACGGTATTGCAACCTTGATGAGCGGCCGGAAGATTCTGGATCTTACGTCAGGGTTTCGCGTCGCCCGGGCGGAGAAATTCAAACAATTTCTGTACCTGCTGCCGAACGGGTTCTCTTATCCCACGACCATTACGATGGCATTCCTGCGTAGCGGATATTCGATCAAATTCGAGCCAATAGCCGCGGCCAAGCGAGTGGGTAAAAGTCATATTCGCCCCGTGCGTGACGGTGTTCGCTTCCTGGTCATCATTTTTAAGATCGCGACTCTGTATTCGCCCTTGAAGATCTTTCTGCCGACGAGCGGTTTGTTTTTCCTGACCGGGCTTGGCTACTACGCGTACACGTACGCAACCACGAGCCGCTTCACGAACATGAGCATGCTGCTATTCAGCGCCGCCGTCATCGTCTTCCTGATCGGACTGATTTCCGAGCAGATTACGGCCCTGACCTACAGCCGGTCCTAGGCTGTGATTGCTCAGACTCGAAACAATCCCGGCACCAGAAACGACCGATAACCACTTGTTTTTGAATGGAAAATCGTCACACTACTGTATATAATAACAGTCCTTTCCAACTCACCCGGAGGGACCTGTTATGGCCACCAAAATCACCCCGATCGAGGAGCTCGATCGCAATATCCTGAACCTTTGCAGCCGCATTAATGCGGCCACCTGCGAGCTGCTCGTGCTGATTCGCGAGTTCGACGAGCGCGGCGGCTGGCTGAAGTGGGGCATGAAGAACTGCGCCGAGTGGCTGGCCTGGCGCTGCGATCTCAGCATGACGACGGCGCTCGAGAAAGTTCGCGTTGCGCATGCCCTGAAAGCGCTGCCCGCGATCTCGCGGAGTTTTTCGACGGGCGAGCTTTCCTACTCGAAAGTCCGTGCGCTAAGCCGCGTTGCCCACCGGCAGAATGAAAGTGCGCTGCTGGCGTTCGCGCTG
>JAOUNH010000164.1 GCA_029881055.1 Gammaproteobacteria bacterium | reverse complement strand
TGGCGTGCCGGCCTTGAGCAGATGCGTCTCCGGACCATCGTCACGCACTGGTTGCCCCAACTGGTTGATGCTGAGGCTCTTGATCATTTTCGGCCCGACGATGAACGAAATCACGAGTGCTGTCAGCGCGCCAAGAATCGCTCGCATCGTCAGGTAGTTAAAGACATTAAAACCGGACTCGAAACGGGCAAGATATTCTGTGAGATAAAGCAGCATCTAGGCTTCCTTCCTCATGACAACATCGGCGCGCAATGCATCAACAACTCGTTCCATCCGCATCGATCGCGAACCCTTGACGAGAATGTTTGTCGTGCTGTCTGCCTTGCCGAGATCGTGCAGTAGCGTTTCGATATCCGGATACCAGGTGGCACCTTCCCCGAAACCTTCGACGCAGTGTTTCGACAGTTCGCCGAGCGCGAACAAGCGGTCAATACCGCTTGTCCGAGCCGACGCCCCAACCTCGCGGTGCAGTTCCTTTGCACCAGCTCCGAGTTCTTTCATGTCGCCGAGTACCAGCCAACTCTTGCCGTCAACGTTCGCCAGAAATTCCGCCGCCGCACTCACGGACAACGGATTGGCGTTATAACTGTCATCAAACAGGGTGCATCCATTCCGACCGGCGAGTGGCTGCAGCCGGCCCTTCACAGGCGTGACATTTTCCAGGGCCAGTTTGATCTGCTGACAGTCAATACCGAGCGCGGTAGCAACCGCGGCCGCAGCACATGCATTGCGAACGTTATGTACTCCGGGCAAAGGCAGCATGACCGAGACAGATGTCTTCGGCAGATGCAGCCTGAATCGAGACCCGGATGCGCTGGCAACGATTTCATCCGCACGAAAATCGGCCGATGCAGAGAAACCGAAACTCAGGGCTTTCACGTCTTCGACCAGCGAAACCCAATAGGGGTAGTAATCGTCGTCAGCATTGATGACGGCATAATCCGGTCGGTCTTTGACCTCCAGAATCTCTCCTTTCGCGTGCGCGACACCTTCGATGGAGCCGAAGCCTTCGAGGTGCGCGGCACCAGCATTCGTCAATACGACGACATCCGGTTTGGCCAATGCGACGAGATAGGCGATCTCACCCGCATGGTTCGCACCCATTTCCAGTACTGCGAACTGATGTTCGTCACGAATCCGAGTCAACATCAGCGGCATGCCAATGTCGTTGTTGAGATTGCCGTGAGTCGCCAGCGTCGGTGCCCGGGTGTTCAGACAGGCGGCGACCAGCTCTTTCAGCGTTGTCTTGCCATTGCTCCCGGTAATCCCGACTACCTGCACGTTCTTGCTGTTGCGCCACGCGGCGCCAAACCGTCCCAGCGCAAGCCTCGCGTCGTCCACCTGGATCTGTGCGATATCGTCGTCCAACAAGCGGCTAACAACAGCGCCGGCGGCGCCGTTGGCCTGCGCTTGGCTGACGTAGTCGTGGCCATCGAAATTCGGGCCCTGCAGGGCAAAGAACAATTCGCCGTCGCGTATCGAGCGGGTATCGGTACTGACGCCACCAAATTGCCGATCGCCGCCGTGCAATACACCGTTCATGGATTTGGCTGCAGCAGAAAGCGTGTCGATCATTCGTTGCGCTCCTTCGCAGTTGCTGCCGCAGTAGCCAGGGCGAGATCCGAGAATGGGTAGCGCTTGCCGCCAACTTCCTGGTATTCCTCGTGACCCTTGCCTGCAATCAGGACTACGTCCGATGGGTTCGCATTCGAAACCGCCCATGCGATGGCAGCCGACCGGTCTTCAATGACAGTCGCTTTGGCAGCGGAATGAAATCCGGCCAATATCTCGTCGATGATCTTTTTCGGACTTTCGCTGCGCGGATTGTCAGTCGTGACAATAACCTTGTCCGCGAGTCGCTCGGCGAAGCGACCCATCAATGGTCGCTTGCCTGTGTCGCGGTCTCCACCGCAACCGAAAACGCAATACAGTGCACCACGACAATGGGGCCGCAATGCCCGCAGCGCCGATTCCAGTGCGTTCGGTGTGTGTGCGTAGTCGATGTAAATCGAGGCACTATCCGAATCCACTGGTTGCATCCGACCGGGCGGCGCCGTGACCAGTCGCAGAACGTCACAGGCCCGCTCAAGACTGATGCCGCTCGTCAGCAGGTAAGCAAGCACGATTGCCGCATTCGCAACATTGAAGTCGCCTGGCAGGCTGAGCGTCAGTTTGCCGTCACCCCATGAGCTCGTCACCGTGACATCGGAACCGTTCTTGCGCGCTACGACCGATCGGACGAACACATAGGGGCGGCCGTTCGACACCCGGTCAAATCGCGTCGATACGGTAACGACTTCCTGACCACAGCGCGCCGCAAGCTCAGTGCCAAACTCCGAGTCCAGGTTGATGATTTTGATCTTCGGGGAATGAGCGAGAAACAAGCGCGCCTTGCTTTCAAAGTAGTTGCGCAGATCACCGTGGTAGTCGAGGTGGTCGCGCGTGAGGTTTGTAAACAGCGCCGCATCAAACTGCACACCATCGACGCGACCCTGCGACAGTGCGTGTGACGAGACCTCGATGGCCGTATGTGTGGCGCCCTGGTCAACAAAGTCCGCCAGCCGACCGTGCAATTCGATCACGGGCGGCGTCGTCATGCCTTCGTCGCCCTGCAGTTCGTCAACTCCGAAACCCAGCGTGCCGAGATAAGCGCAGCGCTCGCCCAGGTAATGCAGGCATTGAGCGAGCAGCCACGCGACCGTCGTCTTGCCATTCGTGCCCGTAACCCCGATGGTCTTCATTGCGCTCGAAGGGTTACCGTAAAAGCGATTTGCAATTTCGCCAAGTCGCGCGGCGAGATTATCGACCGGTATCGTCGGCACGCCGATGTCTTGCTGCACTGAGCCGGTACTCGAATCGTAGGCGACCGCGCACACGCCGGCAGCATGTGCCTCGCGTAGATAGTCGACGCCGTGGCTACTGATGCCCTGGCAGGCGAGAAACAGGTAGCCCTGCTTCAGACGCCGGCTATCGGCAGAAATACCGGCAACAGGAATGTCCGGTGCATCAGCATATCCCTGCAGCAATTCTGCAAGTGATCGGTGAATATTCATTTGTATTGCCGGCACGCTCATCGGCTCGCGTTCCGGTCGGCCATAGCCTGCATGACGCTGCCGGGATCGCGGGCGGGCATCGCGTCGGGCGGGATCGCAAGCAAACGCAAGGATTCCGTCATCACGTCAGCAAACACCGGCGCCGCAACATCACTTCCGTAGTAAAGCTCTCCACTAGGTTCGTCGATGACAACGACGGTCACCAGGCGCGGATTGCTGGCCGGTGCCAACCCGGCGAATATTGAAATGTATTTGTCTTCCGAATAGCCGCCCTTTGCGAACTTCCAGGCCGTTCCTGTTTTGCCAGCAACGCGGTAACCGTCCACTGCGGCTTTCGTTCCAGTGCCACCTGGCCTGACGACCTCTTCGAGCATGCGCTTGACCGCATCCGCTGACTCGTTTGAGAAAACACGCTCACCACGGACGGACTCGTCAACTGCAAACAGCGAGATCGGCCTCTTGACTCCGCCGCCACCGATTACTGCGTACGCCTGCGCAAGCTGCAGTGGCGTCACCGATACGCCGTAGCCATAAGCGATTGTTGCCTGGCTGATCGGGCGCCAGTTACTGTAATGCGTCAACATCCCGGCGGACTCGCCCGGGAAGCCACTCGTCGTCATTTCTCCAAGGCCAAATTCCGTCATCGTGGCCCAGAGCTGATCCGGTTGCAGGTCCATCGCAACCTTTGTGACACCGACGTTGCTGGAGCGCGCAAGTATGGTTGTCAGGCTGATACGACCCAGGTTATTGGTGTCAGAAATCTTCTTCGGGCCGACCGTGACGGATCCCGGCGAGGTATCGACGACGCTGCTCGGGCGGTACTGGCCGCTTTCCAGGGCAGCTAAGACAATCAGCGGTTTGATACTGGACCCCGGCTCGAATATGTCGGTAATCGCCCGGTTTCGATAGCGCTCGGCGACATATTGCGAGCGATCGTTCGGGTTGTAAGTGGGTTGATTCACCATCGCCAGAATCTCGCCGGTTTCGATGTCGAGAACGACAACGGAGCCCGACCGCGCGTTGTACGATTTGACGGCCGCCTTGAGCGTCCGATAGGCAACGTACTGGAGGCGCAGATCAATGCTGGTGCGCAGATCCCTGCCGTGGTGCGGTGGCCGGATGCTCTCTACGTTCTCGATGGATCGCCCGAGACGGTCCTTCAGTACGCGCTTGGCGCCAGGCTCACCCTCGAGCCAGTAGTTCATCGCAAGCTCCAGGCCTTCCTGCCCCTCGTCATCCACGTTGGTGAACCCGACGAGGTGGCCGGTCACTTCCGAGGCGGGATAATAGCGCCGGTATTCGCGCTGGATGTTGATGCCCGGCAGCTTCAGCGCCATGACGCTCTGTGCCGCACTCGGATTCAAGTGCCTTTTCAGGTACAGGAACTCCTTGTCCATACTGCTGGTGATGCGGCGCATCAGCGTATCCGGCTTAAGCTCGAGCACCTCTGCCAGTTGCGGGATACGGTCAACGGCGCTCGCAAACTCTTTTGGATTCACCCAGATGCTGTCGACAGGCGTACTGATGGCCAGCGGTTCACCGTTGCGGTCGAGGATGGTGCCACGGTGCGCCGAAATAGTTTCCGTGCGCAGGTGGCGCGTGTCTGCCTGTTGATTCAGGAAATCTTTATCGAGCACCTGCAGGTGAACAGCGCGCGCGACCAGCGATGACGCGAATAGAGCAAAAAACGCCATTACCAGCGACAACCTGCCGACGAATCGTTGTGCAGTTTTTTGTTTTGTCTCTGCGCCGCGCGTCATGGCCGTTCAATTACGTAGATTTCCGAGGTTTCCGGTCGCGCGAGTGACAGGTTGTCCGTGGCAACCTTTTCGATTCGCGCATGAGTGGCCCAGGTGCTTTGCTCGATTTGCAACTGGCCCCATTCGATATTCAGTTCGTCGCTGACGTGCGTTAATGCCTCAAGTTCGACAAACAGCTTTCGCGATTCGTGCTTCGTATAAACGAGTGCTATCGAACTCAGAACACAAACAACAGCAAACACGAATACGAGAAGAAACGGCTGCCGGGGGTTTACGGGCTGCATCACGTACGCTCCGCAATTCGAAGTCGGGCACTTCGAGCACGCCGGTTCAGTTGGATTTCCTCCGGTGTCGCGACGATTGCTTTGCCGACAGTTGCGAGCTTGGGCCGCAGTTCATCCGGCATCGAGGGCATGCCACGATATTGCTCCGGCTCACTTGAGGCCTTGCGCATGAATCGCTTCACAATGCGATCCTCAAGCGAATGAAAGCTGATCACGCAGAGTCGTCCGTGCTTTTTTAAAAGATCCACAGACTGATCCAGCGCCGCGGTTAGTTGCCCGAGTTCGTCGTTGACAACGATACGAATTGCCTGGAACGTTTTCGTGGCAGGATGTCTTTTTTGCGCGCGCACTTTTGCAGGTACAGCAGCTTCAACGATGCTCGCAAGCTGGCCGGTCGTGGTAATCGGTGATTTCGCACGAGCATCGCAAATAGCCCGTGCTATTCGCGGCGCGTGCGTCTCTTCGCCAAATTGTCGCAATGCTCGAATCAAGTCTTTTTGTTCCACTTGTTGAAGGTACTCACTCGCGGACCGACCTGATTCCGGGTCCATTCGCATATCGAGAGGGCCATCGCGGAGGAAACTGAAGCCTCGAAGGGCTTCATCCAGTTGCGGTGACGAGACGCCCAGGTCGAGTAAGATTCCGTCGACTTGGCCTTTAAGCCCCTTTTCAGCAATGATCGTTTCAAGTTGTGCACAGCATCCCTTAATCAGTTCGAAGCGCGGGTCGTCAGTCAGGGCTTTTGGTGCTGAGGCGATTGCAGCCGGGTCACGATCGATACTGATCAGATGTCCGCTCGCATTGAGTCGCTTCAGAATCTCCCCACTGTGACCACCGCGACCGAAAGTTCCATCGACGTACCAGCCGTCCT
>JAOUNH010000163.1 GCA_029881055.1 Gammaproteobacteria bacterium | reverse complement strand
CCGCTTCACGAACGTCTTCAGACTTGGTGTCGCGATAGATCTGCACGAGTGTCTCGTTGACCTCAACACCACCGATAATGCCCAGCGCTTCAATGGCATGTGTCTGCATTTCCGGGTCGCTGCCATCCAGCGCCATCTTCTGCAACTCATCGAAATCCCCGGAAACCGCGTAGGCATCAATAAGGGTTTCGGACGCGCCTGTCTGCGCGCGCAGTGCACGCAGTTCCTCGCGCGCGCCCATTGCGCCCAGCATGTCCACAGCGTTTTTGAAATCATCGCCTTTCGCACTGACCGCTATATCGAACACAGCCTTCTTGTTTCCGGCGATCACATAGGCCTCGAGTACAGCGTCACGCGCATCGGTGTTACCGGAATCGTAGATGCTCTTCAAGCTTGCAAGCGCCGCACTGTCGCCACTGATTCCGATCATGCGTATGGCCTGCAGTTGCAGCTCACCGCTCTGCTCGCCAGCAAATTTTAGCAACAGCGCCTGAGCTTCCGGCCTGTCAACCTGGCTCAGTATGAATAGCGCCGCTTTCTTGACTTCGTTGCTGTGGTCAGCAGCGAGGACCTTCGTTATAACAGGCAAGGCTTTGTCAGCCGGTGCGGTAATCAGCGCTTCAACAGCCGCGATCCTGAGCTCCTCTGCATCATCACGGTTCGTTTCCTGTGCGGCACTCGCTGTTGTCAGGAACAAAGCAGCACATGCAAGAATAAGTTTGGCCAGGGTTTTCATAGTTAAGGTCCTAAATCAGGTTGAATGTGTTTCATCTGACGATTCTTTCGCCAGTTTGGTTAGCATCACATTCAGTTCGAAAGAGAGTTGGGCTCGAAGCGCTTCTGAGTCTTCGGGTGCGATGTCGGTGGCCGCCAGTTGCAGGAGTATCGGTTCAAATGCACGCAAGACACGCGCGAGTTGTGGTGCATTGTTCTGGTCGGCGGCAGTCTCGAAGAGCCTGTTCTGTTCAATCAGGCGCAGAATCAACATAGCCGACTGATCACTGCCGTCTATGCGGGATAGTTCATCTTTGCTGTTTTGAAAATGCTGTTGCAGGCCACGAGTAAACGCAGCCGGAATGGCATTGGGTGGTACCTGATCCTCGACCACATAGTTCGGGTCGGCATCATCACCGCCGTTCAAGGCGAGGAAGCCGACTGCAATACCAATCGCCAGTGCCGCAGCAACTGCCATGCCCCGGAAAAAAGAGCCCGGATGCCAGATTGCTCGCGGCGCAACCGCGCGACCACGTTCAAGGGCAGCCGCCGTATCGATTACATCGTGCCATTGCCGTACGCGGTGTTTGGGCGCCGGGTGTATGTCGCCGCGAAATGCAGCGACCAGATCTTCGGTGTCATCCTTCATAATGCTCTCTCTGCAGGTCCTGCATGCTCACGCGCAGCTTCTTGACCGCACGGAAAACGGCTTGTTTGACGCGCCCTTCGTTGACCCGGAGTTCTGCCGAGATCTCCGTGCTGCGCCATTGCTCCAGATGCTTGAGAACGAAGCACACGCGCTCAAACTCCGTCAGTCGAGCGAGGGAGCGGGCAAGATCGCTCTCCAGCTCATGTTCTTCAAGCGCTCGATGGGGTGTTGCGAGATCGCTTTCGATATCGGACTCGAGCGCCTCAAACATACCAGGTCGGTTCTTACGTATTTGATTCAGGGCCGCATTGATGGCAATGCGGTGTATCCAGGTATCCAGTCGTGCTGTCTGCTCAAACTGGTGGCGTTTGTTCCACGCACTGAGGAGGGCGTCCTGCACGGCATCTGCCGCCATATCCGGATTGCGCGTAATCTTGAGGCAGGCGGAGTACCAACGATCCGATCTTGCAGAGATCGCCTCGTGAAAGTCCGCTTGCGTCGGCACGGTGCCGATCTTTATTACTGCCACCATTAGAGCTTTGATGCATAGCGTGGCGATAAGGTTAGCAGGATTACTAGACGACCTGTCCGGCGGCATGGCCCGATGACCAGGCCCATTGGAAATTGTAGCCCCCCAGGTGCCCGGTCACGTCGACGACCTCACCTATGAAGTAGAGTCCCGGCTGGCGTTTGCTCTCCATGGTTTTGGACGAGAGTTCATCGGTATCGATCCCGCCGAGGGTTACTTCCGCGGTCCGATAACCTTCGGTCGCGGCGGGTCGGACGATCCAGCGCTGCAAATTTGCGGCCACCTGCCGCAAATGCTCGTCAGTCACACTCGCCAGCGGAAGGTCTTTCTGCGCCGGCCAGTGAATCTCCTGCAACTCGAGCACCAGGGCTTTGGGCAGTTGCTCGGCGAGAACGGCGCGCAGCAAGGATTTCGGACGATCGCGTTTGGCATGGATGAGGAGGTCGGCCGCGTCGATGCCCGGTAGCACGTCGATCATTATGTCCTCGCCAGGCCTCCAGTAACTTGAAGCCTGCAGCATCACGGGTCCACTCAATCCCCGGTGAGTAAACAACATGTCCTCGGTAAACGGCATGCCGGACGCGCTGACGGTCGCCCGGCAACTGACACCCGACAAGCGCTCGCAAAGCTCGTGTAACGGGCCACTGAGCGTGAACGGCACCAGTCCCGGAGACGTATCCAATACACGCAAGCCGTACTGGCGGGCCAGGCGATAGCCGAAGTCCGAGGCGCCCATCTTGGGTATGCTGAGGCCACCGGTTGCGATTACCAGGGAGTCACAGGTGTAGCGGCCCCGGCTACAACTCACCGAGTATGGGCCGTCGCTGGACACGGAGACGTCGCTGCAATGCGTGAGAATCTTTACTCCCGCCGTCTCGCACTCGCTGGATAGCATGGCGAGAATCTCCTTTGACGAGGTATCGCAAAACAGCTGTCCCAGCGTCTTTTCGTGGTAAGCGATGCCATGCCTTTCGACCAACGCGATGAAATCCCACTGTGTATACCGGCTCAGCGCCGATATACAGAAGTGCGGGTTGGCGCTGATAAAACGTGCAGGCTCCGCATAAAGGTTTGTGAAGTTGCAGCGTCCGCCACCCGACATCAGGATTTTCTTGCCGATCCTGTTTGACCCTTCAAGTACAAGCACACGTCGGCCGCGCCGTCCGGCGACAATCGCACACATCAGGCCGGCGGCTCCCCCGCCAATAACGATTACGTCGGCATCTTCCATGCCGCGAGGATAGCAGTGTGCGCTAGGCCCTTACGAGGCCATTACCTTCATGTTTGCTGAGCATCCGCATTCGTTCGACCAATGTTAGCTGGGACTGGATCGATGTCGTTGACTGGCTTTGCTGGATAGTGATATCCGCACACGGTCGCGATCGGTTTCATTCTGTCTTTTTCTTGTGGAACCGCTCGGTTATGCGCTTTGCCACCGGCCAGTTCTGATTCCAGAATTTGCGCATGACAATTACACACTACGAAAACCTGTTTCGACAGCAGGCAATTCAATCACTGTCCGAGAAGCCGCCGGGCCGGCCAATATGTTCGATGCCTTGCCCGTGGTTTTGGGTGGACTGCCTCGTCGTTCTTCTATTTGTGGCGATCGCGCTTTTCGTCAGCAACGCTGAGTACGCGCGCAAGGAAACGGTTCGCGGATGGTTGGTTTCCAAGGAAGGTATCGTCCGCATCACCAGCCGGTCGCTTGCCGAGATCAGTCACATTCCCAAACGTCCTGGCGACCATGTGGAGGCCGGCGAGCCGCTAATCTACCTGACGATGGACACGACGCTTTCGAACGGGAACAGCAAAAGCGAGCAGGCGCTTCTGCAACTGCGCCATGAACAGGTCGAGATTGGTACCCAACTCGAGCTGTCTCTGGAGCAACAGGCCCTGGACGAAGAGGGCCTGAGGCTACAGTTGCAGGATCTGGGCGTGGAGGTTACAGCGCTGAAATCCCGACTTACGGAACAACGCAAGCAGATCGATTTGAGCCAGGACAAACTGCGGCGGCTCGAAAGCGCAAACCTCGGTGGTGCGGCGACGCATTGGGATGTGATTCGACAAAAGGAGAGCCACGGCGCATTGCTGCAGGAACTGAGCCGCCTGCAACAGGACACTGCGAACTTGCAGCGTGAGCGTGAGTTACTCGTTCGTCGTCGTAGCAGTGTGCCGGTGCAAGCCGAGATGCAGCGCTCCGAACTCCGGGCACGTTACACCCAGCTCGCGCAGCAAACTGCCGAGCAGGAGTCGAAGCGACTCACTGCAGTAAATGCACCGGTTAGTGGTGTCATTGCGGCAATTGAAGTAGACGCCGGCAACTCCGTTGCACCGCAGCAGTTACTTATGACCGTGGTGCCCGAGAACATGAATCTCGCTGCTGAGATCTACGTGCCGTCGAAGGCTGCTGGTTTTGTACGGCAAGGCCAATCCGTGCGAATCGCCTACGATGCATTTCCGCAGCAAAAATTCGGCACCTTCGAGGGGCGCGTCGAACGTGTATCGGATTTTGTTCTGTTGCCGGGCGAAATACCGCAAACCTTTCCGCTGCTTGAGGCGACCTACAAAGTCCGTATCGAGATCAGTGATTCGGCAATCCCGACCAGCATCGGTACGATCGGACTGCGGCCCGGAATGCTGCTGGCCGCAGAGGTAATTCTCGAGCGAAGAAACCTGATTGACTGGTTACTGGAGCCGTTGCGCTTCCGGCGCAATCTGCACGGCTAGGTGGCTGCACAAGACTCAAGCACAACCTGGTTGACGGCAAGTGGCGGCCGAAACCTGCCCCTGATTCGTCAGGCAACCGCAACGGAATGCGGGCTGGCTTGTGTAGCGATGATTGCCAATTACTTCGGCATACCCACGGACCTGACCGGTTTGCGACGCGCCAGCGATGTGTCGCTGAAAGGTGCAACGCTGACCAGCATCACTGCGTGCTGCAAGGACCTCGGACTCACGACGCGATCGGTGCGCTGCGAGCTGCGCGAGCTCAGGGATCTGCGCAAGCCCTGCATATTGCACTGGCGATTCAATCACTTCGTCGTCCTCAAGGAGGTCAGGAAGGAGGCCATCGTCATTCATGACCCGGCGAGAGGCGAGATCATTGAAAGGCTGGCTACTGCGAGCTCAGCGTTTACAGGAATTGCACTCGAGGTGATGGCTGCGCCGCGTTTTGGGCGGACGAAGTCGCTCACGGCCTTGAAGCTGGCCGACCTCGTGCCGCGAGATGCCAGGCTGTACAGGAAATTTGCTGCGGGCCTGGTGCTCGCCCTGATTTGTGAAATTTTGTTACTGGCGACGCCGTTTTATCTGCAGCTGGTAATCGATCAGGTTCTGGCCAAAGGCGATCGCTATCTCCTGAACACAGTCGCAGTCGCGTTTTGCATCCTCTTAGTGATACACGTCATGGCCAACGTCATGCGGCAGCTGACGTTTCATTACCTGGGCCATGTCTCGATATTCGATATTTCCAGTCGTATTCTGCACCGCCTGCTGATGTTGCCGACGCGCTATTTCCGAAGCCGGGAGCTAGGTGACATACAACACCGCGTTCAGTCACTCGGTCGAATTCAGAGTTTCGTCGTGCAGTCAGTGCCCGCGCTCGTGCTCGACATGGTGTTTGTAATCATGATCAGCGCCTTGATGATGTTGTACGACCTGCGGCTAACGCTCTTGATGATTGCAGCGTTGAGCTTATGGTGCTTGTGGCGCGCCCTTATAGTCCCGGTCAGCCTGCGCTTTTCGAGCGACATCGCGCAGGCCGAGTCGTCTGTCCAGACACATTTCCTGGAGACACTCCGGGCCGTGCAGTGCATAAAGGCAGCGAACGGTGAGTTGCAGCGCGAGTCTGAATGGAAAAACCTCTATGCCGATGCTACGAACTCGCGCATTCGTGCGAGCAACCTGCAGGTCGTTGATGGTGCGGTACGCCAGACCTTATTCCAGGGCGCGCGCATAGCGACCATCTATTTTCTTGCTGTTCGTGGCCTCGACGGACAAATCAGTATTGGCATGATTTCGGCATTCGTTGCCTACCTCGGCATGTTTTCAACGCGCAGTGCGGGCATTGTCGACCGC
>JAOUNH010000162.1 GCA_029881055.1 Gammaproteobacteria bacterium | reverse complement strand
CGGAAGCCCGCCAGCTGACGACCTGGGAGGGCCCGGAATCGAGTCCCGTGTTCAGTCCCGACGGACAATCCATCGCCTACGTTCGCGGTGGCCCTGCGAAGTACGCCGACTATGATCCTGCACAGATAGCGGTCGTGGCTCTGGGCGGCGGCGAGCCCTTGCTGCTGGCGAGTACCCTTGATCGGGACGTCTCGTCGCCCCGCTGGTCCGTTAACGGTGACAGCGTGTATTTCCTGCTCACCGACGATCGCATCCAGTCGGTTGCGAATATGTCGATCAGCGATGGCAGCGTGAAGGTCGTGTATCCGACGCGGACGCATCCAGGCGTTGCCGATTCATTCGCCGTCGGTCGCAAGGGAGTGGTTGCGACAACCGCATTTGGGCAACGGCCCACCGAAATTTACAAAGTCGATGACGGGACCGCACTCAGCGATCACAACCGGGAATTCCTGGATTCGATCGAACTCGCAACCGTCGAAGGCTATGACGCAGTCGGCAAGGACGGTGTGATGGTCGGTTCGATGTTATTGAAGCCGCCTGGATTCCGGAAAGGAAAAGCGTATCCCACGATTGCGCTCATACACGGCGGTCCTGTTGCCCAGGACGGCTATGATTTTGACACGATGGCACACGCACTGGCCGCGCACGGCTATCTTGTCGTCAGTCCCAATTATCGAGGCAGTTCCGGCCGTGGCCGGGATTTTGCGCGCGCCATCTATGCGAAATGGGGTCAGCTGGAAATCCAGGATATCCATGCGGTGATGGACAAGCTGGTTGCTGACGGCCTTGCCGATCCGAAACGTTTGGGCATCGGCGGCTGGAGCTACGGTGGAATGAATACCAACTACGCCATTGCAACCGACACGCGATTCTCAGCAGCGGTATCGGGTGCGGGCATCGCAAACATGCTCACCGGGTATGGAACGGATCAATACATTACGCAATATGAGAATGAGCTCGGCTTACCCTGGGAATCCATCGATCCCTACGTCAGGATTTCCTATCCGTTTTATCACGCCGATCGCATTGCAACCCCGACGCTGTTCATGTGCGGCGAAAAGGACTTCAATGTGCCCGTGATCAACTCGGAACAGATGTACCAGGCACTGCGCAGTCGCAACGTGCCGACGCAACTCATCATCTACCCGGGCCAGTATCATGGCCTGTCGAAACCCAGCTATGTCGAGGATCGACTGGATCGAATGATTGCCTGGTACGACCGTTACCTCGGCAAGCAGTAGCGCACTATTTCGGCACCTTTACATGCTCAACGCGGTTCGCTATTCCCCATTCGTTGATCGGGCCTATCAGATCGTCAGCGATGGACTGCAACTCGGTTTTTCGCGCCGCCCATTCTGCTGCGAGATCCTGCATGCGTGTAAGGGTGCCGTTGGTGACGGGCGGGCCCGTGTTATCCATTACGTTCATCAGGTAACGTAGCTGGCCGGCCAGCTTGGTCTCCCAGGCATCCTCGTCCTCGTAGGTTTGGTGCTTGAGCTGCGTCACCTGCTCCTCCCACTGCCCGATAGCGGTTTTTGCCGCCTCGCCCATCGCCTGTAGCTCGGCGTCACCCGGGTACTCGTCCATCAGGTTCACAATCTGTGCGCGCGCGGCGCGCAGATCTTCGAGCCCGTGAAGCGTGCCGCTGAGCATCGCCCGAACTTCAGCGAGTCGTTGTACCCAGGTTGCCGTGTCGGCGTCACTTGCGCTAAGCCGGGGATCGAGTTCGATCCTGAAGGCAACGGTTTCCTCGACATCACCGAGTTTGAAACGCGCACTGTAATCCCCGGGAGCTACCCTCGGCGCGCCGAAACCGGCAAATAATGCGACGTCCGGAATACAGTGCACGTTTTCGCCGCGCATGTCCCAGCCCCAGCGGTTCAAACCCTGGTCGGTGGTTGCGTGCTCGATTTCAAACGGTCGGCGCGGATCCATATTGGCGATCCGGCAGCGATCGTGGTCGCTCTCCTCACTGGAGTAGGTGCGGATGAGCTGGCCGTTCGAATCGAGAATTTCGATACTCAGCGGTCCGGCATCTTCATCGCGGATGAAGTAATAAAGCGCAACATCAGTGGCCGGGTTCTCGCCTTCGAACTCGCCGCTGCCACCGCCACCGCTCAGCATGTAGGACGGGTCTGGCGAATAGGCATGCAATGCTTTCTTTGCAAACTCCTCCGCTGCCTGCCGGACCACGAACAGGTCATCCAGTACCCAGAAACTGCGGCCCTGGGTCGCTGCGACGAGCTTGTCCTGGCGGATTTTGAGATCGGTGATCGGCACCGGTGGCAGATTCAGCTTCAGGGACTGCCACTCGCCACCGTCATTGTACGAGACGAACATTCCGGACTCGGTTCCTGCATACAGGAGCCCGCGTTTTGCCGGATCCTCCCGAACGACCCGGACGAAGCTGCTCATCGGCAGTCCGCGGTCAATGCGACGCCAGTGCTGGCCATAGTCGGTCGTCTTGTAAATGTACGGTCGAAAATCGTCGAGCTTGAAACCCGTGACAGCGAGGTAGGCGGTCGCGGGATCATGCGGACTGAGCTCGATGGCATTGATCGTCGCCTCGCCCTTGTGTGGTGGTGATACGTCCGTCCAGGACTCGCCGCCGTTTCGAGTCACGTGCACCAGTCCGTCGTCACTGCCGACCCATATTGTCCCTTTCTCGGTCGCTGACTCAACGATGTGGAAAATGGTGTTGTAGAATTCGGCGCCGACGTTTTCAGGCGTTAACGGGCCACCGTTCCTGCCCTGCTTCGCCGGATCGTTGCGCGTCAGGTCCGGGCTGATCTCTTCCCAGGTCGAGCCACGATCTTCACTCTTCAGCAGCAGCTGCGTACCAAAATAGATGATTTTCGGATCGTGTGGCGACATCGCGACCGGCGCATTCCAGTTGGCGCGATACTTGAGGTCTTTTGAGTCCTTGCCATAGACCATTTCCGGGTATGGAATGATTGATCGCTGTACCTGCGTCTCGGCATCGTATTCCGTCAACGTACCGTTGATCGTTGTCGCGTAAACCAGACGCGGATCGTCAGGGTCCAGTGCGACGTGGGCACTCTCGCCGCCGCCGACGTAATAATAATCGTCGCGCCCGATGCCGCCCTGGAACGAACGGCTCGCAATGGCTACCGTCGTATTGTCCTGCTGGCCGCCATAAATTCTGAAAGGAAACTGATTGTCGACCGTCACCCGGTAGAACTGGGCGGTCGGCTGATTCATCAGCGTGGACCAGGTTTCACCGCCATCGAAGGTGACCGTCGCGCCGCCATCATTGCCGTTGATGATGTTCCTGTTGTTGTCCGGATTGATCCAGAGGTCGTGATGGTCGCCGTGCGGACCATCGACCTTTTCCCAGGTTTTCCCGGCGTCCACAGATTTCATCAGCGGCACGTTCATTACCCAAACCGTATCTTCGTCGACCGGGTCCGCTTTGACATGGATGTAGTACCACGCGCGCGTGTGCAGGACGCGATGGTTGTTAATGAGTTCCCACGACTTGCCGGCATCATCACTGCGATAAAGACCGCCCAATTCCGGCTCGCTCTCCACGAGCGCGTAGACCCGCTCTGGATTGCTCGCCGAAACATCGACGCCGATTTTGCCGACCAGGTCGGGCAGCCCGCCGCCGAGTTTCTCCCAACTGTCACCGCTGTCCGTCGATTTATAGATGCCGCCGCCTTCACCACCGGATTTGATGAACCACGGCTTGCGCCCGTGATGCCACATGGCGGCATACAGGATGCGGGGATTCGTCGGGTCCATTGATAGATCGGATGCACCGGTATCGCTGTTGACCTTCAGAACCTGTTGCCAGGTCTTGCCACCGTCCGTGGTGCGATAAATGCCGCGTTCTTCGCTGGGCGCCCAGATCTTGCCCTGCACCGCGACAAAGGCGACGTCCGGATTTCCCGGGTGCACTTCGATCCGCGAAATCTGGCCGGCGTTGTCGAGGCCGATGTGGGACCACGTCGCCCCTGCATCCGTCGATTTGTAGACGCCATTGCCGTGACTGGTGGTCACTCCGCGGATAGGTGACTCGCCCGTACCGACGTACAGAACATTATGATCCGACGGCGCGACCGCAATAGCGCCGATGGTGCCAACCTCGAAATCTCCGTCGGACAGGTTGTCCCAGGTAGTCCCGGCATTCTCCGTCTTCCAGACTCCGCCGCCCGTCGCACCCATATAGTAGAGATTGGGTTGGCCGGCGACGCCGGTCACTGTCGTCACACGCCCGCCGCGATACGGCCCGACCATCCGCCATTCAAGCCCATCGATGACGACGTCCGGCACTTCGCTGCGCGCGATCGTCGAACTGAATGCCGTACCAACCACCGTCAAAGCAAGCAGCCATTGACGTACGAAATTTCCTGCAACGATATTGCGTGACACTAGTGCCTCCAATTATTTGATATGCGGCTAAGACTGCCCGTCCGCGAACTTCATCTTGCGCAACAAAGCCTGGAAGCGGGGATCATCCCGCAGCGGATCGAAAAGAAAATTGCCGTTCAGGTACGCCAGGCCCGGGTCGCGGATAATGTAGCCGCGCTCCAGCCAGGTCATCGCGTTGTCGGCATCACCCCACTGCGCGTAGACCGCGGCAATCTGGAAAGAGGCCGATTCGCCGGCCGTACTGACCAGGCTCTGCAACGCGACCACCGCATCGTCTCGCCGCTCAAGGTGGTGATAGGCAATTGCCTCGCCCGTCAGCCCCAGGAACTCGAATGGCTCGTTCTCGAATTCGTCCAGCGCCTTGACGTAGTCGCCTTGCATCAACCGCACAAACCCGCGGCCAAAATACAGCGCCGTGCGGTCCCCATCGAACTCCTCGAGTCGATCGTAAATCTGCATCGCTTCGTCATAACGTTCACGGCGAGCAAGGTCGTAAGCCAGGCTTCTCTGCGCATCCCAGTTCAGTGGATCCTGCGCGACGACCTGCTGTACTTCGGCGAACGCTTCATCGAACCTGCCGCGCAAGTTTTTGAGTCGCGCCAGTTTCAAGCGGATGCTGGCATCGCCCGGTCGCAGTTCCAGCGCCCGCTGCAATGAAGCTTCGGCGGCCGCCCAGTCCCAGTCGTGAGACTGTTGGATACCCGAGAGCGCGACATGTGCCTCCGGCAGATCCGGGTTCAACTCGAGTGCCCGCAGTGCACTCCTCCGAGCCTCTTCGTAGCCCGCCGCGAAATCCGTGTCCGAATAACCGGTGATGTAGTCCTGCGACTCCGCCAAACCCGCCCAGGCCAGCGCCAGGTTCGGATCCTGTTGCAGGGCACTTTGAAAGTGGACAAGAGCTTGCTCATGACCCTGCATATTGCCGCGATTCGCTTCGTGGTGGCCTTTCAGGTAATCGTTGTAGGCGCTGCCGGTGTCCTGCGAGACGGGCTGCTGGCTGTCGGTGTGGCCGAGCAGCGTGACGCGCATGGCTTTCGCGACTTCGTTTGCGATTTCGTCCTGTACCGCGAAGATATCTTCCAGCGTGCGGTCATAGGTTTGCGACCAGAGGTGATAACCGTCTTCCGCGTTGATCAGCTGTGCGGTGATTCGAATCTGCACACCGCTTTTCTGCACACTGCCTTCCAGGACGTGCGCGACACGCAGCTGCTCGCCGATGCTGCGCAGGTCTTCATTGCGATTCTTGAACGCGAATGACGACGTGCGACCGGCCACCTTCAACTCGCTCAGCTGGGCGAGCGCGTTCAGCAGGTTTTCGGTGAGGCCGTCAGTAAAATACTCCTGGTCCTTGGCCGGACTCATATCGACGAAAGGCAATACTGCGATCGACCGTTGCAACTCGGCACTGACCGGAGTGCTTGCGCTTCCCGGCGGCGACTCGGCCCCGTCATTCAATACGAATTTGTCGATAGCGAAATAGCCGATCGCCAGGGCCATCACTGCGATAGTGATCCTGTTGAGTTTCTGTCCGGTTTGCGCCGTTATGGACTGGCTGCGATCGACGTCTTTCTCGCGTTTGACGCCTTCTGGCGTCAGTTCGAACGCCCACGCGAAGAA
>JAOUNH010000161.1 GCA_029881055.1 Gammaproteobacteria bacterium | reverse complement strand
GTATTGCGTTTTAAGCGTCAGGCCTTTATGGTCATAGCAGCAGTTATTTATGCTTGGCAGGAGTGAGAACTCCGTCCTTTATTGAGCATCCGAATCCAATAATCATAATGCGATGTTTGCAGAACTCCCGAACGAACTGATCTTTATCGCCGCCGGCGCCTTCCTGCTTGGATGGGTCCTTGCGACTATCAGCAGCCACCTTGGCGCGCGGTACCGGGCGAAGAAACGTGACGCGCGCGACGATCGGATACGCTCACTCGAGGCTGAATTACGTATAGCGAAAACCGAAAACGGTCAGACCAAGACCGAACTTGAAAAGCTGGAGGAAGCGCTGAAAGATACGACCGTTGGATTGGAGCGGCGTGATAACGTCATCAGCGAACAGCAGGCAAAGATCGAAAAGGTCAGCAAGGACCTTAAAGATTCGGTAATGAAGACGCGCGAACTGCGAGCCGAGTTGGCCGAAAGAGCCACGGAAAATGTACACGCAGAAGCCAAGATCCGGGAAGTTGAAACCGAGCTCTCAGTCGCACAGGCATCTACGGACATGATTGCGACGGGAGTTCTGGACTATTCATTTATTCCCGATAAGGACGATGAGGAAGACGACGACCAGTTCGATAGTAGGCTCGGGAAGGTGGGCGAAGCGACAAGCTAGCTGCTTCCTGGTCTTTACGCTGTGCTTTGCCGCATGTTCTTCCAGGCACGTTCCCGTAAATCTGGAATTTGTCGCGACCTGGGACGGTCAACCGCTGCAATGCAGTGAATCTGGCGTCCGATTAACCGATCTGCGATTTTTCATATCGTCTGTCACTTTGCTCGACTCCGATGGCAACGAGCGCGCGCTGGAGTTGCTTGCGGATGGCCGCTGGCAGCAGGCGGGCGTCGCTCTGGTCGATCTCGAAAATGGCGCGGCCGACTGTGTGAATGGCAGCCTGGCGATGAATTCACGGGTATCGGGTATCACAGGGACGGACGAGTTTTCCGGCTTGCGCTTTGTCGTCGGAGTACCGTTCGATCTCAACCACGCTAACCCCCTGACGGCACTGCCGCCGCTTGACGATGCGGCAATGCACTGGCATTGGCGATCGGGGTACAAGTTTTTGCGTGCCGGAGTGGCGACTGATGGGGATGGCTTCTGGTTGCATCTTGGCAGCACCGGATGCGCCGGCACAGTCCAAAACATATCGGGCTGCAGCCGACCGAACCGGGTCCTTGTAGAACTTGCTGACTTCTCGCCGACGACTGACCAGATTGAAGTCGACCTGTCGGCACTGTTCCGGGATGTGGATCTGGACGACGGTGTTCGCAGCGATTGTTCATCCGGACCGGCCGAAGTGTCCTGTGCCGAACCCTTTAGTGCGCTTGGTCTGGAATTCGACGAGAAAACTACCGTCGCCCGGCCACCGTCACAAAGCGTCTTTCGGGTATGGCGGTGAAACGTGCCCTGATCATTGCCGCAGTGCTGGCAGGGTTGGCATTGGCTTACACGCTGTATCGACCAGGGCCCGACGAGTACGTTTGGCACCTTCCCGAGGGGTATCCGCGACCGGTAGTGCCCGCAGACAATCCGATGTATGCGTCGCGAGTTGCGCTCGGCCGTTGGCTGTTCTACGACAGGCGTCTGTCGGGAAACGGCACGATGGCCTGCAGCACTTGCCACTTGCAGTCACTGGCGTTTACCGACGGCCGGCCGACGTCGATTGGTTCAACCGGCGCAGTGCATCCAAGAAACTCCATGAGCCTGGTCAATGCCGCCTATGCCAGTCGCCTGACCTGGGCAAACCCGTTGTTGGCTCGCCTTGAGGACCAGGCGTTGACGCCGTTACTCGGTGATCAACCGGTAGAGATGGGTATGGGCGGAAGGGAGGTGGAAATCGGTGCTTTGCTCGCATCCGACGAGAATTACCGGATGCTGACGAAAGCGGCGTTTCCAGACGATGAAAATCCGTATTCATTGCTGAATGCACTTCGTGCCATTGCCGCCTTTGTCCGTTCCATCGTCAGCTACGATTCTCCCTACGATCACTACCTGGCGGGAGATGCGAACGCCTTGTCACCCTCGGCGGAAAAAGGCATGGAGCTGTTTTTTTCGGAAAGACTGGAATGCTTTCACTGTCACGGCGGCTTCAATTTCACGGACAGCACAAGCCATGCAAATTCAACCGTGGAACAGGTTGGCTTCCACAACAACGGCTTGTACAACCTTGCAGCAAGCGGCGCCTATCCGGCGGGCAACACCGGCCTGTTTGATATGACGGGCGTTGCACGCGACATGGGTCGATTCAGAGCCCCATCATTACGCAATGTTTCGCTCACGGCTCCGTACATGCACGACGGCAGTATCGCTACCCTGGATGAAGTGCTCCTGCACTATGCTCGTGGCGGACGATTGATAGCGGAGGGTCCGCACGCGGGAGACGGTCGCCTGAGTCCGTTCAAGTCCGAATTTGTTACCGGGTTCGAACTGAGCGACGAAGAACGCAGCAACCTGATGGACTTTCTTGCCGCATTGACGGACGAGTCGGTGCTGACTAATGAGCGTTGGGCGGATCCGTTCGCACAGTAACAACGAGCCCGGAATTGCGCCAGGCAACATAGAGCAACACGAACCAGATTTGCATCAGAACAGCAGAGATCCATTCAATGCGGTTTTCCAGGATATCCGTCTCAGCGAACAGCGCTTTCTGCGCAAGATTGGCGAACCCGAGGAGAAAGGGCGTACCAATGATCCAGAGCATCGCTTTGCGCAATGGGGATCGCGGCATCACTACCGTGAGTTGAATCTGGGACAATGCCGTACCGAGAAAATAGAAATAGATGCCGAAACGGCGCATGAATTCATAGAACGGCTCTTTGGTGCCCAGAAAGGTGACGTACACGACGAGTGCAACGGCCCCCACGGCGCCGAATACCAGAACAAAAATATGACCGCGCACGCGCGGTGCCACTTGCTGTAACCATCCCACCGCTATCCACCACAGGATCAGCAGGAAAGCGGCCTGCGGCAGCAATACCGCTTTGAACACCAGGCTGCCGGGCAAATATCGGCCGGTCGCACTGATTGACGTGCAGCCATCGAGCAACGGCATACAGCTAGGCAAAACGCCGCTGCGACTACCGAGCCAGTAGGCAATCGTCACCCCAATCACAGGCCCTGTTCCGACGACCAATGGTAGGGCACGTATCATTCTGCTATACCTCAAAAATCACAAGGGAGGACTCGATATGAGCATTATGACATTGTGGCAGCCAATACTGCTGTCAGCGGTGCTGGCGTTTATCGCCGGCTCGGTAATCTGGATGGCCATGCCCTGGCACAAGAACGACTGGAGAAAGACGCCTGACGAGGAGGGCGCTCGGAACGCACTTCGTAGCCTGGAGCCAGGCCAGTACAACATTCCTCACTGCCCGGATCAGGCCGCTTTCAAAGATCCGGTGTGGCAGAAAAAATTCGAGGACGGACCGGTTGCCTACATCAGCGTCGTGCCGTCCGGATTGCCGGCCATGGGCCCTAAACTGGCCATGATGTTTGCCTACAATCTTGTGGTTGCCGTTATCTGTGCCTACTTTGTTAGTCGAACTCTTGCACCTGATGCGGATTACCTGGCCGTATTTCGGGTCAGCGGCACTGTCGCCTTTGTCGCATACGGCATGGCCTACATCCAGGAAAGCGTATGGTTTGGCCGCCCCTGGTCCGCAACAATAAAAACGTTTCTGGATGCGTCGATCTACTCAATGCTGACAGGCGGCGCATTTGGCTGGTTAGCCTGAAGCAATTCAACCGGATTGCCACAGGCTGGCCACATTCTTTCCCCTGGTATGCCAGATCACACAGTTAAAACGTGTATGACGGCAACCAGGGGACTGCAATGGAAATTGAACACAGCGCGTGGGAACACTGGGCGAAACTCTTTGCAGGCCGGCGCAACGCAGACCTGCCTGCGCTTGAACAGGATTGCGACTATTCTGCTTTGCCCGATTCGCTGGCGAAGTCACTCGCCATCTTTCAGCTTGGTGAATCCGGTGGCGGAACGATAGTTCAACAGGCCTGGCCCAGCGCGCTGCCAGGCGTCGACGAGTATTACGCCGCCGCAATGGCCTTGTTCGTCGAAGAAGAACATCGCCATGCCAATGTTCTTGCCGTCTGCGTCCGGCTGCTAGGCGGAACCTTGATTCGAAGTAACTGGACAGCACGCCTTTTTGTGTTCGTCCGGCGACTTATCGGCCTGCGGCTAAAAGTATTGGTACTTCTCGCCGCCGAAGTCATCGGACTCTGTTACTACCATCTGCTGGCCGTGAATCTCCCGCCGTCAGCCTTGCGCAGCCGTTTGCTCGAAATAGTGGAAGATGAACGCCTGCACCTCTATTTTCATTGCGCTTTTCTTCGTAGCCAGGCACGAAAACCGTGGCAAAAACGTGTCTTTGTGTGTGTTTGGCGAACAGTCATGTTGGCTGCGTCTGTCGCAGTGGTTATTGATCATCGCCGCGCAATTCAAGATATGAATATCGGCGTTCGGAAGATCATGGCGCGCTGGAAAAACTACTGTGAACTTGCAGAAGCACTGGTAGTAACGGATTTGGAGCATCCAACAGAATCAATAGACGGTGTATCATTCGTTGACAAGTGTTCTACCTGGCGGGCAGGTAGTTATGAATAAATTGGGGCGCAGGAATGACTCAAACGTCAACAATCCAGGGATGGCTAGCGGAAAGGAATGTGGAAAACGTTGAGCTCATCGTCTCCGACATGGCCGGTATTGCCCGCGGAAAAGTTCAGCCAACTGCGCTTCTGAAAAGTAAAGACATCAAATTACCAATCGCAATTTTCGCGCAGACGATTGACAGCCAGTTCTACATGTCTCGAGAGAACGTGGTCGACAGCGACATGTTTCTGCAGCCGGACGCATCTACTCTTCGACTCGTACCGTGGTCGTCAGGAACAACGGCGTCGGTCTTAATGGATTGCCGCGACATAAAAGGAAAAACAGTCGAAGAATCACCGCGCATGGTCTTGAGACGAATTGTCGAAAAATACGAGGCGAGGGGATGGGTACCGATAGTTGCGCCCGAAGTGGAGTTTTACCTGGCGAAGTTACAGCCTGAACATGACGGCGAGTCGGCGGACGAAGACTCCGAATTGCAGTTTGACGGACATATCGATGGCTATGGCATCGAAGGGTTTCACGACCTGGGGGAGTTCTTCGAACAATTGTCGGCACACTGCCGGATTCAGGAAATCTCTCTCGAAGGCGTTTCGCAGGAGCTGGGACCTGGTCAGTTTGAGGTCAATTTTCACTATGGCTCTCCTGTGAAACTCGCCGACGATGTTTTCCACTTCAAACGCACGCTAAAACGGGTTGCTCAGGAACACGGTCTGCGAGTGACCTTCCTGGCCAAACCCGTTGCGGGCGGGTCAGGAAGCTCCATGCATATTCATCAGAGCGTTTACAATGACCGCGGCGAAAACATTTTTGTCAATTCTGACGGAAGTAACAGCAAGCTCTTTGAAAATTACCTGGGTGGATTGCAGAAATACATGACGGATGCGCTCCTGATGTTCGCGCCTTACGCCAACTCCTATCGCCGCTTCCTTAACTTTTTTTCCTCACCGGTAAATCTTGAGTGGGGCGTTGATAACCGCACTGTCGGTCTTCGAATTCCAATATCGGATGCGGAATCACGACGTATCGAGAACAGGCTCGCCGGCAGCGACGTAAATCCCTATTTGGTCATAGCAGGTTCGCTGGCATGCGGATACCTCGGGATGACAGAGAAACTGGTGCCACGCCCAGCGGTGAAAGCATCTGCCTACGAGCTTCCTTTCGCGCTGCATCGACACCTGTATGAAGCGCTGGATGCATTTCGCGATAGCGTCGCGCTTCGCAATATTCTTGGTGAAGAATTCGTAACGGTCTATTCCAAAGTTAAAGAAATGGAATACAGGATGTTTCAGTCACGCTTGACCGACTGGGAACGGAATGAACTGGCCAATATCGTCTAGCAGAGGGCGTGTGAGTCTGCCCAGACCTAAGGGCTAATCCTTATCCGTACGTAATT
>JAOUNH010000160.1 GCA_029881055.1 Gammaproteobacteria bacterium | reverse complement strand
TGGCGGCGTTGGCATGGGCTACTCGCAACACGCAGGCCTCGTCATCGTTTGCGACGGCACGGCCGAAGCGGATAAACGCATCGAGCGTGTACTCTGGAACGATCCGGCCAGCGGTGTCATGCGTCACGCGGATGCCGGTTACGACATCGCGATCGATTGCGCCAACGAATACGGACTGCATTTGCCGATGATAAACGGCAAGGCGTCACGGGGAGACAAACGATGAACCTGATGATCAACAAGCAGCTGGTCACGCTCGACATGCTGCGTCTTGCATGGTCTGAGCCATTGACCGTGACGCTGGGCGGCGAAGCCAAACGCTGCATCGCCGAGGCCAACGAACTGATCGACGACGTCGTCGCCAGTGGTAAGCAGGTCTATGGCGTCAACACGGGGTTTGGGCAACTGGCGTCAGTCCGCATAAGCAATGATGAACTGGCGCACTTGCAGGCGAACCTCGTGCGCTCGCACGCGGTCGGCGTTGGCGAGGACCTGGATGACAATATCGTTCGCCTGGTCATGCTCATGAAAGTGATTGCGCTGGCTGAAGGCTTTTCCGGCGTGCGCCTCGAACTCGTCGAGATGCTGTGCGAGATGATTAATCACAATATCTACCCGCGCATTCCGTCGCGCGGTTCTGTTGGCGCTTCGGGCGACCTGGCGCCGCTCGCGCACATGGCGGGCGCACTGCTTGGTGACGGCGAAGTGCGCGTCGATGGTCGCATCATGCCTGCAGCCGATGCACTCGAGGTCGCCGGGCTCAAGCCGATAGCGCTGGCGCCAAAAGAAGGCCTCGCACTCCTCAATGGAACCCAGGTATCGACAGCTCTCGCGATGGCTGCGACGTTCCGCACCGAAAACCTGCTCGCGGCCGTTCTGGTGGCAGGAGCCATGTCCTCGGATGCGATCAAAGGCAGCGACACGCCCTTTGACCGGCGCATCCAGAGGGTTCGCGGACACGGCGGGCAGATCGCGGTGGCTGGCGTGCTGCGAGAACTGATGCACGGTAGCGACATACGGGCCTCGCACGAAAGCTGCGATCGCGTGCAGGATCCGTACTCGATTCGTTGCCAGCCGCAGGTAGTCGGCGCCTGTCTCGATGTGCTGCGCCATGTGTGTGTGGTCCTCGAAACCGAAGCGAATGCGGTCACGGACAATCCGCTGGTCTTTACAGATTCGAACTCGGTTCTCTCCGGCGGCAACTTCCACGCTGAACCGGTGGCGCTGGCGGCGGACTATCTTGCACTGGCGATCGCGGAGATCGGTGCCTTGTCGGAGCGTCGCATTGCCCTGCTCATCGACTCGCACATGAGCGGCCTGCCGGCATTCCTTGTCAAAGACGGTGGTTTGAACAGTGGCTTCATGATGGCGCAGGTGACGGCAGCCGCGCTGGCGTCCGAGAATAAGTCGCACGCACATCCGGCGAGCGTCGACAGCATCCCGACATCGGCAAACCAGGAAGACCATGTCAGCATGGCTACCTTCGCCGCCCGGCGCCTGCACACGATGCTCGACAACGTTGCTCATATTGTTGCGATTGAACTGCTGGCAGCGGCGCAGGGCATCGAATTTCATCGGCCTAAGTCGAGTTCCCCCATCATCGAGCAGGTCATCGCCTCTTTGCGCGAGATTTCACCCGCCTATGAAACGGATCGATCCCTGTCTTCCGACATCATCAATGTCGCGACTTTCATCGACAAGGGCGCTTATTGTTCCTACGCCGCCTCAGTGCTGCCTAGCCTGGGTACATGAGACCGGTATTCCGACAGCAGGGTGGCGATTTACCGCTACTGATCAGCGTGCCGCATGACGGACGCGATATCCCGGACGATATCGCGGCGCGCATGAGCGATGCCGGGCGATCAATGCCGGATACCGACTGGCATGTCGCGGAGCTATATGCGTTTGCAAGGGAAATGGGCGCGAACACCGTCGTCGCTAACTACTCCCGCTACGTCGTCGACCTGAATCGCGCAGCTGACGATGCTGCCTTGTATCCGGGGCAGGTGGCCACAGGCCTGTGTCCGCTGCAAACCTTTGCCGGTGCGGCGATATACCGGGAAGGTGGCGTGGACGACGCCGAGAAAGCACATCGTGTAGAGACGTACTGGCGGCCCTACCATGAGCACATTCGCAGCACGCTTGACGCGCTGCGTGGCCAGCACGGTTACGCCTTGCTTTGGGACGCGCATTCCATACCGAGTGCGGTCCCACGCCTGTTCGACGGTGAGTTGCCGCATCTGAATCTTGGCAGCAATTCGTCGGCGAGCTGCAGTCCCGAGATCGAAGCGGCTGTCGCCGGAGTCGCGACGGCGAGCCGCTATAGCAGCGTGATTAACGGTCGATTCAAAGGTGGTTACATCACACGGCATTACGGTGCACCTAAGGACAACATTCATGCGCTGCAGCTTGAGATTGCACAGCGCGCCTACATGAACGAACAATCAACCACGATGGATGTGGCGAAAGCTGACGACCTGCGTAATACACTGCGCGCGATGCTGGAATCATTCCTGCGCGCCGCGAAAACATAAAGAGGCGATGCCGGGTCGGGCGAACAATAGGGTATCATTGCCACACTTCCGGCCCCTTGTCTGGCCGGGTTTTCAATATACAGGAACAAAGAAATGAAAATGCAAAGCAAAAATGTTCGTTTTGGGAGCATGCTGGCCGCACTGTTGATTACCAGCTCGGTGATCGCGGCGTCCGCAGCGGAACTGAACCGGGACGCCGATGAGACCATGAAGGTCTTCAACGAGGAAATTTCCGGTGGCGATGTTTTCATCAACCAGGCGGCTGGCTACCTCGTATTCCCCCGCGTCATCAAGGTTGGGATAGGCGTTGGCGGCGAAACCGGTGAAGGCGTGCTGCGTGTCGGCGGGCAGACGGTGGACTATTACCGCACAACGTCAGGTTCGATCGGCTTCCAGCTGGGCGCACAAGCGAAATCGATCGTCATTGCATTCATGACGAAAGAATCGCTGCAGAAGTTTCGCAATTCGCAGGGCTGGAAAGTCGGCGTTGACGGATCGGTTGCACTGATCGACCTGGGTGCCGGCAAGACCATCGATACCGACAACATTCGCGATCCCGTCGTAGGCTTTGTTTTTGGTTCCAAGGGGCTGATGTACAACCTGACGCTCGAAGGATCAAAATTCAGCAAGCTCGACAAGTCTGAATAAGCGACACATTAAGGATCGACTCGGCGAAGAGGCGCGTGCGCTATCGGGCAAGTCGCACGGCCAATTCCGCCGCTGGTTTCGCAAGGTCTGGGACCTACGTGGCGGTGGTTTATACGCGTGTGGTTTTGCAATAACGTTTGCGACGCTGGAAGCGCAATCCTTCATTGAGGACTTCAAGCAGATCGGATTGTTGTTCGACGGTCAGGTCATCAGCTTCGTTTTGAACTTCATCATCGATTCGTTCAAAAATACCCTGAGCGCATTCATTTGGCCGGCTACTGTGGCGCAGCTTTCGCCACCCCTGGGCGCCATCGGGCTGGGGCTCGCGTTCTGGCTGTTTCCGATTTACGTCAAGAAGCACGTTGAAGCGTGGATGTTTGCCGGCGACGAGCCCGAAGAGACAGTTGTGGTGCCGGCTGAGAAAAAGCCGGCCGATTCCGCGGATCGGTGAGATATCCGGCTTAGCCGGGCTCGGCGAGCTGACCCTGCCGCTCCGCTTTTTCCGCAAACTCTTTTTGCCAGCTTGAGCGATGCGATGCCGGCGTGACCTGCACGGCAGTAACTTTGTACTCGGGGCAGTTGGTGGCCCAGTCGCTGTACTCGGTCGTAACAACGTTGGCGCCCGTTTCCGGGTTATGGAAGGTTGTATAAACCACGCCCGGTTTCACACGCTCGGTGATTTGTGCCTTGAGCGAGATCTCGCCCTTGCGGCTCGCCAGTGACACCAGCTGGCCATCCCTGACACCACGCGTTTCCGCATCGTGCGGATGCATCTCCAGCACGTCTTCCGAATGCCAGGTGTTGTTCAGCGTGCGGCGCGTTTGTGCGCCGACGTTGTACTGCGACAATATTCGGCCCGTCGTCAGCAACAAGGGGAACTTGCGATTCGTTTTTTCTTCTGTCGGAACGTATTCGGTTTCGACGAACAAGCCCTTGCCGCGCACGAATTGCTCGATGTGCATGATCGGCGTGCCGGTGGGCGCTGATTCATTGCACGGCCATTGCACGCTGCCGATATCGTCGAGCAGCTTGAAGCTCACGTTTTTGAACGTCGGCGTGAGTTCGGCGATTTCGTCCATGATGGCTGCGGCGTTCGGGTAGTTCATGTCATAACCCATGGCCTGGGCCAGTTCCTGCGTGATGCGCCACTCGTCCTTGCCTTGTTGCGGCCGCATGACAGGTCGCACGCGATTGATGCGGCGCTCGGCATTCGTAAACGTGCCGTCTTTTTCGAGGAACGATGTACCGGGCAGGAAGACGTGCGCGAACTTGGCGGTCTCGTTGAGGAACAGGTCCTGCACGACGATAAATTCCATGTTGCCGAGCGCGGCTTCAACATGCAGCGTATTGGGGTCGGACTGGGCCAGGTCTTCGCCCTGGATATACATGCCCATGAATTCGCCGGCGCAGGCTGCGTCGAACATATTGGGGATGCGAAAGCCGGGCTCCGGGTCCAGTGTTTTCCCCCAGTGCTTTTCAAAGCTCGTACGAACCTCGTCACCCGAGATGTGCCGGTAGCCGGGCAGCTCGTGCGGGAACGATCCCATGTCGCAGGAGCCCTGCACGTTGTTTTGACCACGTAATGGATTCACGCCGACGCCCGAGCGGCCGAGATTGCCGCTGACCATCGCAAGATTCGCCATGCCCATCACCATCGTCGAACCCTGGCTGTGTTCGGTAACGCCGAGTCCGTAATAGATCGCGCCATTTTTTGCGCTGCCATACAGGCGCGCGGCTGCTCGCAGGGTCTCGGCTTCTACACCGGCGACTTTCGCGACTGCCTCCGGCGAGTTCTCCGGTCTGAGGATCATCGCCTTCCAGGCTTCGAAGGACTCGACGTCGCAGCGCGCGCGTACATATTCCTCCGCGACCAGCCCTTCGCTGATGATGACGTGTGCGAGTGCATTGATGACCGGGACGTTGGTGCCGGGCGACAAAGCGATGTGGTGTTCGGCCGCGATGTGCGCCGAGCGAACCAGGCCGATCTGGCGCGGGTCGATGACGATTAACTTCGCGCCCTCTCTCAGGCGCCGTTTCATCTGTGATGCAAACACCGGGTGTGCTTCGGTCGGATTGGCGCCAATCACGACTATGACGTCGGCATCCATGACGCTGTCGAATGGCTGTGTGCCGGCCGAGGTACCCAGGGTCGTTTTCAACCCGTAGCCGGTCGGCGAATGGCAAACGCGCGCGCAGGTATCGACATTGTTATTCTCGAATGCGGCGCGAATCATCTTCTGCACCACGTACACTTCTTCATTCGTGCAGCGTGAGGACGTAATGCCGCCGATCGATTTGCGGCCGTATTTTTTCTGGATTTCCCTGAAGCGCTGCGCCGAGTACTGAATAGCCTCGTCCCAGCTGACTTCCCGCCAGGGGTCGTTCGTGGTCTCGCGGATCATCGGTTTCAAGACGCGTTCTTTGTGCGACGCATAGCCCCAGGCAAATCGTCCTTTCACACAACTGTGGCCATGGTTGGCCTGACCATCTTTGTGTGGCGTCATGCGAACGACCTGTTCGCCCTTCATCTCGACCTGGAAAGAACAACCGACACCGCAGTAGGCGCAAGTCGTAACCACACTGTGATCAGGTTGCCCGTGATCGACGATGCTTTTTTCCATGAGCGTCGCGGTCGGGCAGGCCTGCACACAGGCGCCACAGGACACACATTCGGAACCGAGAAAGCCTTCGTCGATGCCGGCAGAAACCTTCGATTGGAAACCGCGGCCCTGGATCGTCAGCGCAAAGGTGCCCTGCACCTCGTCGCAGGCGCGTACGCATCGCGAACAGACGATGCACTTGCTGGCGTCGAACTGGAAGTAGGGGTTGCTCGCATCGACGCCACCGTCGAGATGATTTTCGCCCTCGAATCCGTAGCGCACTTCGCGCAGACCGACCGCA
>JAOUNH010000024.1 GCA_029881055.1 Gammaproteobacteria bacterium | reverse complement strand
CGGTGACTTCGACTCCGACGGCAGCATTGTCACCAATCTGGTCCAGATCATCAAGCAAGCCGTCTCGATTCAAATCGAACGAAACCTCGTCAGGACGCCCGCCATTCGACGTCTTCGCCACCATGAGCCATCCGCTACCGCCGAAGTTGCAGGGGTTGGTATCCGGCGTCATCGTATTGAAGTACACGAGGTCGCCGCGAATAACCGGGTCCGTAATGATTCGCTCGCCACTGTCCGGCAGGTTCATGTACCAGCCTTTCGTCGTCGAAGAATAGCTCACGGCATTGTCAGTCAGCGTGCGCCCGAACGCACCGCCGGTAGTGGATCCGTAACCGATCGTCTGTGCGACCAAACTGCCCTGCGTCAGGCTGTGACTGCCCGAGTCCCAGACACCGTTCATGGTCTGGGTATTCGTGGTCGTCGTATCGCCGGCGGTCAGGTACTGGCCCGTACCAAACATGACGATTGTATTCGGATTGATAGTGTTTGATGTCGGGATCGTTGGGTTTCGCACCACGACCGGCGTCGATGTGATTTGTTGATTGGCCGGTGCCGTGAACAGCGGTTTGACCGCCGTGCCCTGCTTGTAGGCAACAGCCCAGTTACCCGTATTGGAACCGGACAGGTTAAATGCCCACATATTGCCTTTCAAGTCGCCGGCGTAGACACGATCCGCGAGTCCGTCACCATCCGAATCGATTACCGCGGGTGTTGACAGGCCGTTCCTGTCCGTCGTAGTACCGACTCCGGTCGTGATTTCAACGTAGTCGGTTGAGCTCCAGACTCCGTCAAGCCCACCCTCGAGAAACAGGATAAACAGTTTCGCCTGGCCGCTGCCGAGGTCGTTGTACCCATTGCCGAATACGGCTGCCCAGCGGATGTTGCCGTTACCACCGTTCAATGGAACGATGGACGGGCGACTAAAGCTGTAGCCAAGGTCCGGATCATCGGCACTCGTAAACTCCCACATGACGATCCTGGCCGGATTGGTGCCCGCTTCAGAGAAACTACCGGGATCCGTGATGTCGAGCGCGAAAACGCCTCTGCCTCCAGCACGAAGTCCACCAACCATAACGGTTTTCCAGGCCGTCGTACCGCCCACGGTGGTCCTGGCGTAGACATCGGCGACCGACGGCGTCAGATCCACACTGTAGCGATGCGCATAAGCCGGATCAGTCAGGTAATGCAGGCCACTGAGCGCGCCGGTGGAGAACACGGCTTCCGGAATATAACCCAGTACCTCCGCACCGTTGGCCTGTGCGAAACCGTGCAACATGCCGTCGTTGCCGCCCACGTAAATCATGCCTGGCCGATCGGCCTGGGCATTTCGGTACTCGGTATAGGTGTCGCCTGCCGTTGACGGGAACGGGCCGACATCCGGCCAGTTCGATTCCGGGGCGCCGACGTAAACGGGACCCGAATGGACTATGTCGCCCAATCGGCTGCCACGTTCCCTGAGCCCCTTGGTCGTATAAACGTTGGTGCCATCGTCGTATTTGCAGATCAGACCCGACGAGAACTCACATCCGCGATCGCCACGAATATACCCGTGGCGTGCCATGCCCGTTGCTACATTATCGAGCCCGCCGCTGCTGTTGGTGCGGAAATCGTTCTTTTGTGCCGTGGTGAGTTGTGCCCACTGGAACGCAATGCCGTCTGCGCCGTCGTAGGTCAAAAGCGTTCTTGGGTTCGTCGTAATATTTCGCGAATCGAGCCGGCTTGCGGCCGACCAGCTGGGAACGTTGCTGATGCCACCGGTGTTCGAATCCAGGCTGAATGCCAGCAGATTTCCGTTCCAGCGTTCACTATTGAATAGCGCCAGATACACTTCCGAGTTCGTACTCAGGGAACCCGTGTTGAACGCGACCGACGCTGCGGAACCGACGCGGCCCTGGATAGACTGCAGGGCACCGCGTAATCCGCCAATCAGCTCAACCGGATTCTGTGCACTGAGGAATTCTCCGCGACCATTCCAGGCGGCATGACGAAGGTCATCAATCTTGGCCGCGTCCGTGTTCGGCGCAGGCCAGTTAAATGGATCGGTTGTATTCGGCGGCATGGCATCCAACTGGCCGTTTACGCCAAACGCTACGGAGTAGGTAACCATGTGCTGGGCTTTGTTTTCGTCGATGCCACCCGGCGGAGGATTCAGGTTGTTTGCGATGCCCGGCCGCAGGTCTTTCTCGTAATACTCCATCGCAACATCGGCCAGCGTGTTGACGCTGGTGTCACCGTAAGGACCGGTATTGTCACTGTCCCAAGCTGTGTCGTTATTGCCGTCGGCATTGCCGACGCCACCGAATCCGCCGTTGTAGTAACCATCGGTCATTAACAGGGTAAAATTTTGCTGGCATTCGCCACCCGAACTCGCTGGCAAAGCCGGGCAGCTGCCGAAGTAGGAATTCGACTGGCAACCCAGGTACTTGCCCGCATTATCAACCGCGGAACGTAACGGTGTGCCGCCAGACGCCTGGAACGAATACAACGACCGCAACAGGCTGCGCTTTGCGCCCGAACGCGGATCATCATTCATGGCATTTATCGCCGTATTGACCGAGGCGTTGTTATGCAGCGTCACGAGGCCCATGCGGGAATTGCTGGCACCCGCGATTACCTGGCCATAACCCGCTTTCGCGACATACTCACGCTTGCGGTAATAGCTGAACCAGTTGGCAAAATTCTGAATTTCTTCGGCGTAGGTGCAAGTCGGAGCCGCAGCACAGTCGCGTCGATTTGTGCCTCCGGTATAGGTCAGGGTTGTCGACCTAATCTCGACGAGTTTGTGGTCATCGGTCGCATCGACAAGGTTATTGCCGTCAGTATCGTCCCAGAGGTTGTATCGGGCAGGATAGAAGTTGTTAACAGCGACTGCGCCGAGCCCGCCTGCGCAGTAGTCGGTCGTATACGAGGTTGTCGCTGTGAGGTTTAACGCACCAGTCAAAGGTGTGTACGGGTTATACAGTGCGGCTACAGGATTTGCGTCTCTGTAAAGATTACCGTTCGAATCTTCGCCGGGCCACGGCGAATAGGTGATCTCCGGATCGTAGTAGACCTTGTTGTAATCTTTGTTCCAGGCCCGCCAGACACCACCGTAAGGCGCGGCTATGCCTTGAGCTTGCAGAGCGGCCTCGGTCGCGACGGTCCAGTAATAGTCGTTATCGGGTGCCGGCTGAGCGTAATAATATTCACAACCGACGGCCATGATGCCGCTGTTCTCGGTCGTCATCAGGCCCCAGTCCATACTGCCTGAGTCGTCGATCGTGAACAGGATGTTGGGTTCGACCGTATTGCTTAAGAATAGCGGTGAGTCCGATAAGGTACCTGGTGCGGAATGCGCGGTCAGCGGATTCAGTAGTGCATACGTCATTGCAGCAGCAATTGCGGCTGATTTGATCGGTGTCTGTCTATTGATAGTTTTCATAAAGTTCGCCGTAGTATGGAACTAGAAAATTCGCCCGTAGTAAGTGCGCAATATGACTTCTGCAGACTCGGCATTGCCTCCGGTTCCGCGTGCGGTAATTTTGAAAATCGTGACATCGCCCGTGCCCTTGTTGTCACCGTAGCCCGACAGGTTCAAGGCACCTTCCGTACCGACAACGGTCGTGAAGTGCTTTACGAAGTATTGCGGCGGCGCATAGGCGCCATACGACGCGGCTGCATCGACATGCTTGGAATTGTCGGTCCAGGTAGCCGCGTACAAGGGGTCAGGCTCAACATTGGTACGACCGAAGCGGCCTGCGGAGCCGTTGAACCCGCCCAGGCTGGCAACACCTTCGATTGACATTTCCGCCTCGCGTACAGCCGATTCGGCAGACTGAAACGCAAGATTTCGATCGAGGGAATTACCCGCCATTTTTTCTTCCAGCACGGTGCCCTGCATACTGCTGACCGCGATCAGGGTAATGACCAGGAGAAGAATCAGGCTGACGGCCAGCACGGCGCCGTTCTGGCGATGCCGGGTTGCCATTGCGCCGAAGGATCTTGTGATGTTCATAAGCGATTCCGAATGGTCACCGTACTGGTGTAAACCTGCCGCAAGCGGTTGTCGCCGGCGACAGCATTGGCACCAAGTACGATAAAGTTTTGTGCGATACCATCAGTCAGGTTGTCGTCATACGACCTCGCAACCACGGCGAAGCGAATACTGATCACACGGCCCATATCCACAACCTGGTCCGCCGGGACGTAGTAATTTGCGACACGGGAGCCGTCGGTATCCTCGCCGTACAGAATCTGCAGGTTTTCTATACCGTCGATGAACTCGACACCGTTACGAAACAGCGCCGGCTGGCCTTCGGAGCCCGGTCCAATCGTGTAAGTGATTTGCTGTACCGCAAATATGCTGGCGTCACCGCCGTACACTTTTGATAGACAATGCGCGTTGGCACCCGGGCAACCGGGATTGGTGACGTTAAAGTTGCCTGGGGAGCCGGCGCCGGTGTTGTGCACAACCGAGCCTGACCCGTTCGGGTTGGCATTGGAAATCTGGAATATATCCGCATTGCCGCAATCGCTGACGAAGACTATCTGGTCTTGCTCCAGCCCATTGTTCGGCGCGACTTTCAGATTTGCAGAAGCCTGCGGGCCGTATGGCGGTTCGATCTCAATGCCGGAATTCACGCCACCGCTCAGCACCAGCGTATCGGGCGCGCCAGCCGCACCTTCGGTCCCCGCAACGCCCCCCGCCGTGAAGTCGATATAACCTACTCCGGCATTATCGAGGTTATTCACGACATTAGCCGTCTCACTCAGGCAACCCCAGAAATCAGCCATGCGCGCATCACGGCCAATGACTTCGAGTGCCATGCGACCGCTTTCCTGCATACGCGACACGGCGTCGTGGACGCGGTAGGACTGGCGCGACGATGCGAACACCTGCAGGATGCCGCCCATCAATATCAAACCCAGCAGCATGGCGATCATGATCTCGACGATCGAGATACCGGTTTGCCGTCGCGCGAATGAAGGTTGTTGTTTCGTATTCATAATTACAGTTGGTAAGTGATCGTAAATCGTTCAGTGTTAACCAAAGTCAGATTGATGGCGCCGTCGCGATTGTCATCCCACCAGATTTTGATCGTGAATTGCGTACCGACACCGTCGCATTGCGGATCCAGCGCTGATGTACCGTCCCTTGGCGTGCTGTCGATGCAAACCCAGCCCTGGCCCATTGGCAGGTAGGCGTTGATCTCGGCATTCCACTCCGCGAGATCGTTCTGTGCCAGCTGCTGTGCCGTACACCCGGCGGTTGAAGTGCACGCAGCTACAAAAGCTGCGTTGGCCGGGACGTATGCATTCGCGTTGGCGCCGGGAACGTTGGCGCGCATGCGATCGGCGAGGTCATATGCCAGCGCCGTAACCTGGGAACGCATGAATGAACTTTGGTTATTCAGCAGTGCAGCTGCCTGCAAGCCCGCAAGGCCGACGAGCCCGATAGACAACAGCAAAGCGGAAACCAGCACTTCGATCAGGGTGAAACCCGCCTGCCGTCGTGGCACGCTGAAAGTTCGCGGACGCTGAGCGTTACGAATGGAACTCATCACTAGGGGCATCCCACGCGCGAAATGTTGGTGCGACCGGCTGCATTGACACGAATCAGTCGACCGGTTTCGCCGGTTCGGTCATCACACATGGTCAGATCGTTGCCGCCGGCAAGAGAAAAGCCGCGAGAGTCATAAGTGAATGCTGTCGCGCCGGTGGCGACAAATGTCGAGGATTCAGGAAGCGGTCCATAAACTGAAACCACTTCGTTTGCGTCCGTCACCGTGTCACGGTCCTTGTCCACCCAGACGATCCAGCCATTCGACCAGTCGTTGGTGGCCGTGCAGGTCGGTACTGCCGCGTCGTAGTTGGCACTGGCACAGGCGGTTGCATTGCGCTGGTAACGGACTGCCGTGCTGCGCGCCAGGTTTACGGTGCCAACGAACTGGTTGGCATGCGTGACCAGGCGATTGTTCATCACGATCGTCCGAAAACTCGGCACGCCCACGGACAGCACTATCGCCGCTACTCCGAGCGTAGTCATGAGTTCGATCAGCGTAAAACCCTTTGCGCGCTTCATTTCCTTTCCCTTCTGTCCGACGAATTCGCAGGGCTACAAGCGCCGCGAATGACAGAATTATTGGCTTGGGGAGGAAATATTCATGTGATGAGTGTCTAGAATTCTGTCGCCTGAGACAGACATTCCGACAAATGGTCGATTTGCAGCGACCAGCGGCAAGCCTTGCACCATAAGGCGTACAGGGCAAAGGCGGCTTTTAGATTATGTCAAACGGATGCTTCTGCTTTGCGCCTGGCGACCCTATCCAGCTCCTGCATGATCGCCTGGCCCAACTTTTCCGTGCCCTCGCCGGTTGCCGCGCTGACCTCGAAAACCGGCCCGTCCCAATCAAGCTGCTCCAGCAGCATTTGTTTTGCGACCGCCCGGTCATCTTCGGCGAGAAGATCAATTTTGTTGATCACAAGCCAACGCGGTTTCTCTGCAAGCTCGGTCGAGAACTTCTCCAGTTCCCTGGCGATAGCGCGAACCTCGTCGGCGGGCTCGATGTCGGGATTCAGTGGTGCGATATCGACGAGATGGAGCAACAAGCCGGTACGCTGGAGGTGTTTGAGGAACTGGATACCCAGCCCGGCGCCTTCTGCAGCGCCTTCGATCAGCCCCGGAATATCGGCCATCACGAAACTTTGCAGCGATCCGACACGTACGACACCGAGATTCGGGTGCAAGGTAGTAAACGGATAGTCGGCGATGCGCGGCTTCGCATGCGACATCGCTGTAATGAGTGTCGACTTGCCGGCGTTCGGCATGCCGAGCAGACCAACATCCGCGAGGACTTTGAGTTCGAGCATCAGGTTGCGCGATTCACCGTCAGTACCCTTCGTGAATTTTCGCGGCGCGCGGTTGACGCTGCTTTTGAATCGCGTATTGCCGAGACCACCCCGGCCGCCTTCGGCGACTTTCTGCCGCTGCCCGGCCTCCGTCAGGTCGCAAATCAGTTCGCCGGTATCGACGTCATGCACGGCGGTTCCGGCAGGTACCTTGATCTCAAGATCTTCGCCTGAGCGCCCGGTCTTGTTCTGCCCGGAACCACCCTCGCCACCGTCTGCCTTGAATTTCCGCTTCATACGAAAATCCGCTAATGTATTCAATGACTTATCAGCGACCAGGTAAACACTGCCGCCGTCCCCGCCATCGCCGCCATCAGGACCGCCACGCTCGATATACTTCTCGCGACGAAAGCTGAGCGCGCCGTGACCGCCGTTACCGGCCAGTACACTGATAGTTGCTTCATCGACGAATTTCATAGTCCACCCAAGCCCAGCCCCTCCAAAGGGGTCAGAGCCCTTTTTGCTCAAAGCGTCCAAAAGGGCTCTGACCCCTTTGGAGGCGTTGGAAACGAAAAACCCCGCTTCAGCGGGGCCTTTCAGATACTTTGCTTGGCCCCAGCTTCCGCCAGGGTCGCCGGCTACGCGTCTACGACGCTGACGAACTGCCGTTTTTTCGGACCCTTGCGCTCGAACTTCACGAAGCCGTCTTTCTTTGCGAACAAGGTGTGGTCGCGACCGAGGCCCACATTGACGCCCGGATGCACACGAGTGCCGCGCTGGCGAATAATGATGTTACCGGCAGTAATCTCCTGGCCACCAAAAATCTTGACGCCAAGACGTTTGCTTTCCGAATCGCGTCCGTTTCGAGTACTACCACCTGCTTTTTTATGTGCCACTTTACTGTACCTGTCAGTTTAATCGCCCGGATCCTGGATCCAGGCTGCGTTGATCTAAAGTCCTACTTGGTCGCCTTCTTCTTGGCGACCTTCTTCTTGGCAACCTTCTTGGCCGGTTTTGCGTCAGCCGATTTCGCCGCGGTCTTCTTCTTGGCTACTTTCTTCTTCGGTGCGGCGGACTCTTTCTTAGGTGCCGCAACCTTCTTCTCAGCTGGCGCAGCCTTATCTTCTGCAGCCGCTTTCGGCGCAGCCTTCTTGGCCGTGCTGCCACCAATCGCAGTGATCTCCACTTCAGTGAAGAACTGGCGGTGTGTGCCCTGGCGCAGGTAATTCTGACGGCGTCGGAATTTGACTACCGGTACCTTCTTGCTCTTGCCCTGACGCAGCACTTTGCCGCTCACGGACGTGCCTGCAATCGTCGGATTGCCGACTTTAATATCGGCACCTTCGCCGATCAGCAATACGTCGTCAAAACTAACCGTCGCGCCCTCGTCGGCCTCGATTTTCTCGAGACGCAGGACGTCACCTTGTGCCGCGCGATACTGTTTGCCGCCGGTGCGAAAAACCGCATACATGTGTTTGCTCCAATAGGTAGTTTGCCGTTCTTGCAAGCTACTGAGAATTAAGGTTTTTTTGTGGGTCTTCCGAAACGCCGTGCAGGCGCTCGACTGGCGGGTGCCACAAAAGAGCGGGAATTCTATAGACTAAGGTGCCCCGGGTCAACGGTCACGGCGGCCCATATCTGGTCTTATTTCAATAGCTTGCAGTTCGGGTTTTCGTGGCTCGATTGTCGCCAATAGCGACGTGTTCAGGCATTATCACGCAACTTATGCACGCTACAAAACCCACACTTACACCCGTCAGCTTTGACGATATTTCCGCCCTCGCCTTAGGCGACATGCGTGCTGTCGATGAGCTTATCGTAAAGAGCCTCGAAAGCGATGTCGCCCTGGTGTCGCAGGTGTCCGAGTACATCGTCATGAGCGGCGGCAAGCGACTGCGACCGTTGATCGTACTGCTGGCAGCACGGGCGCTGGGATATGACGGCTATCAGCACGTCCGCGCCGCGACAATCATTGAATTCATTCACACCGCCACGCTGTTGCACGACGATGTAGTCGATTCGTCATCGCGCCGGCGTGGCCAGGATTCGGCGAACACCGTGTTCGGCAACCAGGCGAGCGTGCTGGTCGGCGATTTCCTGTATTCCCGGTCGTTTCAGATGATGGTCGATATCGGCGATATGCGGGTCATGCAGATTCTGGCCGATGCAACCAACACCATCGCCGCCGGCGAAGTCATGCAGCTAATGAACGTGCATGATCCGGAAACGACTGAAGACGACTACCAGCAGGTCATTTACCGCAAGACCGCCCGCCTGTTCGAAGCAGGCGCGCTAATCGCAGCAGTGTTGAGTGGCAAAGGCGGAAAGATTGAATCCGCTATGGTCGAATACGGACGCCACCTCGGCACAGCGTTCCAGCTGGTCGACGACGCGCTCGATTACAGGTCGTCCGCTGAGGAATTGGGCAAGAACATCGGCGACGACCTCGCCGAGGGCAAGGCAACCCTGCCGCTGATTTATGCCATGCGAGTAGCTTCCGACGACGACAGCAAAATCATCCGTGACGCCATCCTCGAGGGCGGGCTCGACCATTTGCAGCGCATCACGCAAATCATCGAAGCAACAGGAGCACTGCAATATACGGCTGACAAGGCACAGGAAGCGGCCGACAAAGCGATCGCATCTTTGTCCGGTTTGCCCGCGTCGGATTTTAAAGAAGCACTGATTAACATCGCTGAATTCGCTGTGCAGCGCCGCTCCTGAGATGGACCAGTTCAATACTCCGTGGCGGGTGACAGCCGCTGCAATCTATACAACGCCGACGGACTCCCGTGTTTACGGCACGCTGGACATCGATGTCACCGATGCCAAGCGCTTCCTCGACGAAAAACGCGGCACAGGTGTAAAGATCACGATGACGCATTTGGCCACGGCCGTCCTCGCACGTGCTGTGGCGTTCGACGTACCCGAGATGAATTGTTTTATTCGTCGCGGCAGAGTCGTCGGTCGCGAACGCATTGACGTTATGGTGCCCGTCGCCATCGGTGGTGGCGAAGGCGTATCAGCGATAATCATCAAAGATGCGCATGCCCGAACGGTAACGTCCATCGCGGAAGAGATCCGTTCGAGCGCAGAGAAGAATCGCGCCGGCGAAGAATCCAAAACAGCGCAAAACAAGTACCTGCTGAATCGCGTGCCCTGGCCATTTCGCCGACCCGTATTCCGGTTCTTGAAATGGATCACCGTGGAAATGGGATTCAAGATCAAGTCGCTCGGATTGTCCGCTGACAGCTTCGGTTCGTTCGTTGTCTCTGACATCGGCAGCTTTGGCCTGAACACCGGCATGACGTCATTGATGCCTGCCGCGAAAGTTCCCGCCGTTATCGTACTCGGCAAAATCGAGGACAAGGCCATCGTTCGAGACGGCCAGATCGAAATCCGCACGATGCTGCCGATGACCGGTACCTTCGATCACCGTATCGTCGACGGCCTGCAGATTGGCAAGCTTGCGCGCGGCATCAAGCGCAACTTCAGGAAACCCGCATGGCTGGACGAGGTGCCCAGCGAAGACCTCGCAAACTGCCTGTTTTCACCGCGTGATTAGCCTTTCGCGGGGCATCTCGACTGTGTATCATTGCGCGCGTTCGGGGTGTAGCTCAGCCTGGTAGAGCACTGCCTTCGGGAGGCAGGGGCCGGAGGTTCAAATCCTCTCACCCCGACCAAGTTCAAAAAGAAAAGGCCCTCACACTTGTTGGGGCCTTTTCTTTTTGGGCTTGGTCGGGACTTGGAACCAAAATCAAGGATCACAAAATTGCACCGCAATTTTGGGCAAGCTCGCGCAGCGAGCTGGTTCCGCAGGAATTCACGCCGCAGGCGTGAACCAAATCCTCTCACCACATCCAACCCGCCCACCCGGACCGCCAATAAGTACTCGCCGAAAGTCCGTGCGCTGCATCCGGATACCCAATCCGGCATTCCATCAATAACTTAGAGTGGAACGTCAGTGCGCAAGCCTTTCGGAGCCCGATCATGAAAAAGACAGTACTCGCCATTATCGAACCGGACCTGTTTCCGGAACTCGTAGCCAAGCGGGCAGCCCGCCTGGCCGCGCTGTATGGCCACAACCTTGAGTTACTCCTTTGCGATCCGCTGTTGATTCCCTTTGGCGACAGTTTCATCGCGTCGACTGAAGCGCAGCAGCTGGCCGACCGCATCAGGCAGACACAAAAGGAAATTATCGACGACATCGCTGCCGCTGTCTCAAAGGACGACCTCAACGTCGAGGCCACGGTCTTGCACGACCGTCCGATTGGGGATGCTATTGTCAGCAGGGCTCTCGATTCCGAACCCGCTATTGTCGTTAAAGGTACCCGGTTTCATAGCTCTGCAGAGCGCGCGACATTTACGTACACAGACTGGCAATTGATACGTGAGCTCCTGTGTCCGGTCTGGTTCGTAAAGAATGGCGAGTGGAAAGAAGATCCCATCATCGTTGCAGCCATCGATCCGACTCACGAACACGATCCGTCCGCCACAGTCGATCGGGAGATCGTTGCAACCGGCAAAACGTTAGCCTCCCGGTTCGGCGGCTCCTTACTCCTGCTGCATACCTATCAGTCACTGACTGAACTCGGTTCCCGTGCAACATGGACGGTTCGTCCGATTGAGCTGCCTATCGACGCGATCGACAAAAGAGTACGAGAATCGCACCGACGCCAGCTTGACGAATTCGCGACAGCCAACGACATTTCATTGCTTGACGTTCACCAGCTGCCGGGTCGTACCCGTGAAATCCTGCCAGCCTTTGCACGTTCGCACCACGCAGATGTTGTCGTCATGGGCGCTATCGCGAGGTCCGCCAAGAACAGGCGAATTCTCGGCAGCACAGCGGAACAGGTTCTTGACCACCTGCCCTGTGACATTTACCTCGTTCGCGGCGATTGAACGCTATAGCCGTTCAGGAAGCGCGCCATGCGACTCGCTAACCTCCTGAGCTGGTATTTTCGTCGCAGCAGTCGTCGCTATGTGCGATTCAACGACGATCTCGGGGCGGTGCCGTTACCGGGTCCGTCCCGCGATCACCAGTACCTCCTCTACCTGCATATTCCATTCTGCGCCGTGCTTTGCCCGTTCTGTTCGTTTCACCGGGTCGAGTTTCGCGAAGATAAAGCCACGCGATATTTTCGAGCCTTGCGCGAGGAAATTGCGATGGTCGGCCAGGCCGGGTTCCGTTTCTCCGAGCTGTACGTTGGCGGCGGGACGCCGACGGTGATGCCGGGGGAACTGAAAGAAACGATCAACCTCGTCCGTGCACAGCATCCAGTCACCTGCATCTCCGTGGAAACCAATCCCGATGACCTTGAAAATGAACGAGTACTGGCACTTCGGGACTGTGGCGTCAACCGTCTTTCAGTTGGCGTGCAAAGCTTTGACGATCGTTTGCTGAAGGAGATGCAGCGCTACGACAAATACGGCAGCAGTGAGCAGATTCGTCGCCGGCTGAAAGCCGCCCAAGGTCATTTCGACACACTTAACGTCGATATGATCTTTAACTTTCCGCACCAGACCGACACATCGCTGGCAACAGATCTCAACATCCTTACCAACGAACTCGGCGCCGACCAGGTGTCGTTCTATCCGCTGATGTCGGCCGATGCCACGAAGAAAGCAATGAACAAGGAGATCGGGGTCGTCACCTATGATCGCGAACGTCACTATTACGAGATGATCGCCGCGCATATGCTGGCGGCCGGTTACACGCGCTCCTCAACCTGGTGTTTTTCGCGGGGCACTTCGATGGTCGACGAGTACATCGCTGAGCGAGAGGAATACGTCGGACTGGGAAGCGGCGCGTTCAGTTACCTTGACGGCGCACTTTACGCCAGTACGTTTTCCATCAATCACTACTTCAAACTGGTCGAGTCAGGTCTGACGGGCCTGGTGCGCCGATCCGGTTTGAGTTCACGGGAACAAATGCGTTATTACCTGCTCATGCACCTGTTTGGCGGGACACTGGACCTGGCTGCGGCAGAAGAACGATTCGATAATCAATTTTGCCGGACCTTATGGATCGAACTCAGCGCTCTGCAGTCCATTCGCGCGGCAAGGAAAACGGGGCATACGCTCTGCCTGACCGAGCGCGGCTTTTATCTCTGGGTCATCATGATGCGGGAGTTTTTCAGTGGCGTAAACGCATTCAGGGAACAGATGCGGCACAATATTTCCGACGAACTCGATGTAGCAGCGGCGAAGGCTGGACATTCCGGAACGGCTTGCTAATACTGCAGCCAGGTAGTACGAGACTCCTGTTATGGATTGGTTTTTTTACATCACGATTTTTGCCGTGCTGATCGGCTTTTTTGCCGTGATACTGTCTGTCCGCTATTTTTTTAATCGGCAGTTGGCAAAAAAAGAGAAAGAACATCAGATGGAAGAAGAAGCGCGGCAAATATCCCGGTCGAATTCCGGTCTCTAAGCCGTGACGCACTGACAACTGCATGTTCACGATCTACAGCGACGATCACCATTTGCATTACGGCAAATCGGAACTCGTCGACGGCGAACTCAAGCCCTGCTTCGAATGTCCAGCGCGAGCGGATATTATCCTCGACGCCGTTAGAAGCGCGAAACTTGGCGATGTCGTCATGCCGGACGACTTCGGCCTGGCACCCATTCAGGCCGTTCACAGTCCGAACTTCGTCGCATTCCTGGAACGGGCATGGGATATGTGGACCGCTTTCGGTCGCAGCGGCGATGCCTTGCCGCTTAGCTGGGCCATACGCGGGCTGCGCTCGATCGAACCGGAGACAATCGACGGCAAGCTGTCCTATTTTTCTTTCGATGCATCAACACCGATTACGGCGGGTACCTGGACAGCGGCTAGAAGCGCCGTCAACGTTGCATTGAGCGGTGCGGAGCGATTGCTGCAGGGAGACTCCAGCGCATTTTCGCTGTGTCGCCCTCCCGGTCACCACGCCGCCAGCGATTATTTTGGTGGCTATTGTTTCCTGAACAACGCGGCGATAGCCGCACAGTATTTGCTCGACCACGGCGCAGCTCGAGTCGCTGTACTGGATGTCGACTACCACCACGGTAATGGCACGCAGTCCATCTTCTATGAGCGCGATGACGTACTATTCGTGTCGATACACGCCGACCCTTTGCAGGAATACCCGTTCTTTCTCGGCCATGCCGACGAACGCGGCAGCGGTGCGGGACTGGGTTTCACCGCCAATTTTCCCTTGCGCTGGCACAGCAGTGCGAAAGCGTGGTTCGCGGCGCTGGATAGCGGTCTGGCCCTGGTTTCCGACTACGTTCCGGACTATGTCGTTGTTTCGCTGGGCGTCGACACCTACAAGGACGATCCGATCTCCCAGTTCAGACTCGAGACGGCCGACTATCTTCAGGTCGGCTCACGAATAGCCAGCCTGGGCTTGCCAATGTTGTTCGTCCTTGAGGGCGGCTACGCGGTTGCCGAGGTTGGAAAAAACGTCCGCAACGTACTCGTCGGTGCCACTAGCGGTTAATCCAGTATTTGTACGTACTGGCATCCCCGCCCACCCACTCTAAAATACGCCCCAGGCCACTCGCTCGAACCACGCTGACGAGGGATGAAATGCCACTGTGATCATTACGGTGGTGTTTTTGCAGTGAAGAAACAAGACACCACAGGTTGATCCCGGACTTTCATGTTATCTGGAGATGCAATCGTGGCAACACAAACCTGGGCCGAACCTTACAAAATCAAGATGGTCGAGCTGATCAAGATGACCAGCAAGGCCGACCGTATCAAAGCCATCGAGGACGCCGGCTACAACACGTTTCTGCTGCGTTCAGAGGATGTCTACATTGACCTGCTGACGGACTCGGGCGTCGGCGCCATGAGCGACCGCCAGTGGGCCGGCATCATGATGGGCGACGAAGCCTACGCCGGCAGCCGCAACTTCTATCACTTAAGGGACACGGTCGAAGAGTACTACAGCTACAAATTCACGGTTCCCTGCCACCAGGGTCGTGGTGCCGAAAATATCTTAAGCAAGATATTGATATCCGAAGGCGATTTCGTCCCCGGCAACATGTACTTCACGACAACCCGGCTGCACCAGGAACTGGCGGGCGCGACATTCGTGGATGTCATCATCGACGAAGCCCACGACGCCAAATCAGAGCACCCGTTCAAAGGCAATGTCGATTTCAACAAACTGGATGCCCTGGTCAACCGCGTGGGCGCGGATAAAATACCCTACGTCTGCATCGCAACCTGCGTGAACATGGCAGGTGGCCAACCGATCTCCCTCGCAAACCTGAAGGCTCTCCGTGTCTGGTGCGACGACAAGGGCATCATGCTCGTGCACGACATGACGCGCGTCGCCGAGAACGCACATTTCATTCAGCAACGCGAACCGGGATACCGGGACAAGTCTGTCCGGGAAATCGTCTACGAAATCTGTGCCCTTACGGATGCGGCCACGATGTCATCGAAGAAAGACGCGATGGTCAATATAGGCGGCTTCCTTGCGATGAACGACGCAAAGTTTTATGAAAAGGCTTGCGGTCTCGTCGTCGTCTACGAAGGCCTGCACACCTATGGCGGTATGGCCGGGCGCGATATGGAGGCGCTGGCAATCGGCATCACGGAAAGTGTCCAGGACGACCATATATTCGCCCGTGTCGGCCAGGTGCAATACCTGGGCCGCAAACTTCGGGATGAGGGCGTTCCGATCGTCAACCCGATAGGTGGCCATGCCGTATTCCTGAATGCAGCAGAGATGCTGCCGCACATACCGCAAGAACAGTTTCCTGCACAGGCATTGGCAGCCGCTTTGTATGTCGAATCCGGAGTTCGCGCGATGGAAAGGGGCATCGTTTCCGCCGGGCGCGACAAGGCTACAGGCGAAAACCATAAACCCAACCTGGAGCTGGTTCGGCTCACGATTCCCAGGCGGGTTTATACGCAAGCGCACATGGATGTGACGGCGGATGCCGTTTTGAAATTAATGGCGCGTCGAGACGAGATCAAAGGCCTGCGGTTCGTGTATGAACCCGAAATGTTGCGTTTCTTTCAGGCCCGATTCGAAACACTCGACTAGGCACCATTTCAACTGCGTCGCTGTGGCGGGCCGGTCAGTAAAATCGCGCAACGAAAATCGTGCCCCAGACAAACAGCGTCAACAGCAGGCTGACCAGCACGGCGGCCGAGCCCATGTCCTTGGCCCGCCCGGACAGCGGGTGAATCTCGGTGCCGATGCGGTTAACCGTTGTCTCGACGGCAGAGTTCAACAGCTCCACGATCAATACCAGCGCAACAGAGCCGATGAGCAAAATCTGCTCCACGGGAGTCTCGCCCAACCAGAAAGCCGCCGGTATCAGAATGACGGCAAGCACTGCCTCCTGCCGGAACGCAGACTCGTTTACCCAGGCTTCGCGGAAACCACGCAGGGAATACCAACCGGCATAGAGGATGCGACTGATGCCGGTCCGCCGCGGAAATTTCGAAGTATAGTCACTCATGGACGCGACTATAGCCAATCACCTAACGCGGGTCACCCAATTCCGAATTCGAGTTATCATCCGTCGCACTGCCCTCCCGAAGGTTTCCCGAATATGTCGATAACCCAGCCGCACACCGACTCCTATTACGCCGCGACCGTCGGTGACCGAACGGACTTCGCACCCCTGAAAGGCGAACAACATGCCGACGTCTGCGTGATCGGCGCGGGCTTCACGGGCATCTCGACCGCGTTGCACCTGGCGGAACGCGGCTACCGGGTTCATGTCGTCGAGGCCAACAAAGTGGGATGGGGCGCATCGGGACGCAACGGCGGCCAGATGATTGGTGGTATCGCCGGCGAAAACAACATCGCGAAACACCACGGCAAAAACGTCGACGAACTTTTCAGCGAATTGCGCTGGGCGGGCCATGACATCATCCGCCAGCGAGTTCAGCACTACGGCATCCAGTGTGACCTGAAACCCGGTTACCTGGATGTCGCCATCAAACCGCGGCATCTGCGCGAATTCGAAGCCGATCATGAACGCTTGCAGAAGGCTGGCTTTCCCTATGAAACGCAATTGCTGTCCAGGGAAGAAACAAGAGACCTGATCGGTACGGATGCCTACATTGGCTCGCACCTCAACATGGGCAATGGCCATCTTCACCCCTTGAAGCTTTGTGTCGGCGAGGCGCGCGCCGCCGTGTCACTGGGCGCGACCATCTACGAACAATCGCCGGTCATCCGCATAGAGCACGGCGACAAGGCCAGAGTGGTTACGGAACAAGGCGCCGTGACCGCCGACTTTGTGCTGATTGCGGGCAATGCGTATCACCAGCTCGAGAAGAAACTCCGCGGCGTGATGTTCCCGGTGCGAAGTTTCATTATCGCGACCGAGCCGTTGTCGGCAGAAACCGTGTCCCGTATCAACCCTCGAGACGTGGCTGTCTGCGACCCGAATTTCGTGCTCAAGTATTTCCGCTTAAGCGCCGAAAAGCGCCTGCTGTTTGGCGGACGCATTAACTATTTCGGCGAGGACCCGGTATTCATACGACGAAAACTGCGCCAGAAGATGACGTCGATATACCCGGAATTCGCGGACCTGCGTATCGATTACGCCTGGGGTGGCACAATCGGCGTTCCGGTAACGCGGGTGCCGCTGCTGGGCCGTGTCGCGCCCAATGTCTTTTATTGCCAGGGTTACTCCGGCCACGGCGTTAACGTGACACACCTGGCCGGACGCATCATGGCAGACGCTGTGGCCGGCACGATGGAGCAGTTCGACCTGTTCGCCAGTGTGAAGCCTTTTATCGTTCCGGGCGCACACCTGCTCACGAAACCGATGGTGGCTCTCGGCGTTTTGTACTACCAGATCAAGGACCGTCTGTAGCCATCGAGATTATCGTCACGCCGCTGCCCGGAAACCGGTTCATGGAGGTCATTGCTTCGATGGACTCTTCCAGCGTGATCGTCCGTCCGATGAGTTTCTCGGGCGCCAGCAATCCACTGCCGATCATGTCCATCATCTCGACGTAGCGGTAGGCCTGCATGCCGTGACTGCCGACGATTTCCAGCTCGTTGGCAATCACCTTGTCCATCGGCACGCCGGGCCTGCTGTGTTTTCCAACCATCAAACCGATCTGCACGTGCCGGCCGCGTTTTCTTAGACTCGCTATAGAATTGACACATGCATCAGCGTTGCCGATCGCATCGACCGAGACGTGCGCGCCGCCATCGGTCAGCTCGCGGATCGCATCGGCGACCTTGTCTTGCGCCATGACGTTGAGCCCTGCCACTGCGCCGATCCGTTGGGCTGTTGCCAACTTCTCGTCGGAAATATCGACAGCGACGACCCTGGCACCCAGCGCTGACGCAATCATGATCGCCGACAATCCAACCCCGCCACAACCGTGCACAACAACCCACTGGTCTCGCGCTACCTTGCCCTGGTCAACAATGGCCCGGAACGAAGTTGCAAACCGGCAACCGAGGCTCGCAGCCGTTTCGAAGCGCATGTCCTCGGGCAAACGCACGAGATTCTCGTCGGCGTAGTGAATGGCCACGTATTCGGCAAACGAACCGAAGTGCGTGAAACCGGGTTGAAACTGGAAGTCGCAGACCTGTTGATTACCTGAGTGGCATTGCGGACAGCGACCACAACCGCTGACAAACGGCACCGTCACACGATCGCCAAGCTGCCACCGGGTCACGTCATCGCCCACCGCAACAACAACGCCTGCGAGCTCGTGGCCCGGCACGTGCGGCAACACGATATCCGGGTCGTGTCCCTGCCAGCCGTGCCAATCGCTCAGGCAAACACCACTCGCCATCACTTTCAGCACAACACCGTCGCTGCCCGGCACCGGGTCGGGTACTGACTCAATCCGGGGCGCCTCGCCAAACGCTCTGTATACGACCGCTTTCACTCGATCATTCCCCTCACTGATAAACGCCGTCTCATCCTATATCGCCCGACGACCAAACTGCGAGATGTTTATCGCATTGAATTTCCGTATTCTTACCGTAATGACGCAGCCCACCCCCACACGATTCATACCCAATACCTTGCCGAAAGTGTCGCATGGCGAGGGCTGTTATATTGTCGACTCGAGTGGCAAACGCTACATCGACGGCTCAGGTGGACCGGCCGTTTTCGCTCTCGGGCACGCCCACCCCGAAGTCAACGCAGCCATCAAAAGCCAACTCGACAAGATTGCACATGGCTACCGCTACACGTTTACGAGTGACCCGCTGATTCGTCTCAATGAACTGATCCAGGCGCAGGTGGGTGCGGAACTCGGGAACATAATCTATGTTTCCAGCGGCTCCGAAGCGATCGAGTCTGCGCTCAAAGTCGCGCTGCAATATCACTGGAACCGGGGCGACCAGGATCGCAAGCGCTTCATCGCTCGCAAACGCTCCTACCACGGCAACACGCTCGGGGCCTTGTCGGTTTCCGGGTTCGCGCAGCGCCGAAAGCAATTCGAGGGCAGCCTCATACCCTGTTCTTTCGTGTCGGCTGCCAATGTGTATCGGCCGGCGATACCGGGCACCGAGGATGACCTGTCGCAGTTTCTTGCCGACGAACTGGAGCAGGAAATAGTGCGACTCGGCACCGAGAACGTCGCCGCCTTTTTGTTCGAACCCGTAGTCGGTGCGGCCGGTGGCGTTGTGCTGCCACCGGCGGGCTACGCACGCAGGATTCGTGAGGTATGCGACCGCCACGGCGTGCTGCTGATTGCGGACGAAGTGATGTGCGGTGCGGGACGCTGCGGCACCTGGCGGGCGTTGGAAGTTGAAGGTGTTTTGCCCGACATCATGACCACAGCGAAAAGCCTCGGTGGCGGCTATGTGCCGTTGGGTGCCGTACTGTATTCAAACAAGGTTGCCGAGCCGATCGTGCACATCGACGGCGCGCCCAATACCGGTCACACGTTCACGGGTCACACGCTGGGTTGTGCCGCGGCGGCGATGGTCCAGGAAATCGTGCGGCGCGATGGCCTTGTTGAGCGGGTCCGATCCCAGGGAGAAACACTGTTATCGGATGTCCGCGAAGCTATCGGCGCGCTCGACGCCGTCGGGGACATTCGCGGTCGCGGGCATTTCATTGGCATAGAGTTTGTCGCGGACCGAAAGACAAAAACGGCTTTTGATCCTGCGTTGCAATTCACCGAGAGATTCCGGGCAAGAACGCTGGAAGCCGGTCTGATTTGTTATCCGGTGAGCGGCACAATCGACGGCGCGAGCGGTGACGTCGCGATCATCGCCCCTCCCTACAACGCAACTCGCGCCGAGCTGGATGAAATTATCGATAAGCTGGCCAAGGGTGCGGCAAGGGCGCTGGCGGACATCAACGCGGCTTGATCGACATCAGAGTTGTGCCGTGGGCAGTATGAGCGACCACTACGACGTCGATACCAGCCGCTCAAATCGGTCGATTTGGTGTATGTTGATGGTCTGGAAATGACCCAAAGCAACCACTGACGCTAATACTGAAATCTGCTGAATTGCATGTCCCCACAAGCCCGCGCAGAGTCTGAATCGGAGAGAAGTGCACCGTAGCCCATTGAAAGTTTGTCTGGTGTTCTTCGCCATCGCACGAGGTGTGTTTTGGGACCGCAATCTCCGAAAGGGGTTTCACACGGCCAGGGCGAAGCAAGCCGTGACGAACAGGAGGCACAGGTGACGCACTCTTCGGCACTGGCGGGTGGATTTGTTCTAATGATCGTGAAGATCGCGTTGGTGGCGCTTCTCGTCGAGGCCTTCATCATGTGGGGCTTCTACTGGTTGGGAATGGGTCTTTCCAATTGGCGGTTTGCTCTGCTAGATGCTGGATTGCTCGCTGTCACGGTCGCAGTCATCGCATATTTCGCGTTCGTTAGACCTAAAGAACGACAAATTCAGGCAATGATGGCAGCCCTCGAGGAGGCAAAGCTCAAGGCCGAGAACCTGTCGCGCTTCGATGCATTGACGGGCGTTCTCAGCAGGCGTGCCATTCTCGATGCAATTGACGACGAGGTAGATCGCGCCAAGCGTAATGGCCATGCCCTTACCTGTTTAATGCTCGACCTCGACCACTTCAAGACAATAAATGACACACACGGACACCAATTTGGTGATATCGCTCTACACCGCGTAGCACAAGTAGTTTCCGAGCTATGCCGCACAAACGATCGCTTGGGTCGTTATGGTGGCGAGGAATTCTTGATGATCCTACCGGACACGCGTATTGACGGCGCCATCAGGCTTGCGGAGCGAGTACGTTTGGCGGTTGCTGAGACGCATCTGGATCGGCTCGAAGAGCGCATTACGCTAAGCATCGGCGTGAGTGAGTGGCACCATGATGAACGCTCGTCGAAGACGCTCATCGCGAGGGCAGATCGAGCTTTGCTCGAGGCAAAGGCGGCAGGGCGTAACCACGTAGTGGCGAGTCAATGGGTTTAGTGGTTACGCGCAGTCCGGACGCTGCTGGGGGTAAAACCCATGCCACGCGATATCTCTTCGCGCTCTGCCAATGAGAGCGAGCGACCCGATCGACATCGAGCTGCTGGACGGACACCTCCTGTCCTCGATATCTGGCCCGCTACCGCACCGTGACCACGATCCAAAAGCCGCGCTATCTCATGCAATGAATCGCCGGCTTGCCAGCGATCCCACATCAAAATGCACTCTGCTTCGGTGAAATATCTTCTCTTTCGGTATCCCATCTGCAACACCTCCTTCTCTAATGATAGAGTCTAGGTGTTGCAACGACCGATTGACGTCACAGCCGAACTGAGTCATTCGGGATTGAACTGGACCAGTGGCTGGTATGCACTCGGAAGCAGCCGCCCAGGGTGTAAGATACTGGCAGGCTGCTCATGACCCGAAGCAGATGGTCGCCCTAAGTACTTCCCAGAATTGACTCCGCGGGCTTGCCGCTCGATCATCGCCGCACGATAAAGGCATATCCAGCAAAAGCTGGAGACGCAAAGCCACGGGTCCTCGCTTCCTCCGCGACGCATTCTGTATACGCCACGAAGGGCCCCAAGATCGCCAGGCTGCCGTTCATAGCGGCCGTGAAATATCCGCTGTGAGTTAGATGGAAGCTGCTGCTGCGGCGTAGGTGCTCCGCTATTACCCGTAGTCAGTAGTAAGCAAATAATCAGTGTGGAGGACTTTGCAATGAATCGGTATTTACGAAGAACATGGATTGGAGGGGTCGTTGCCGCCCTGTTAGTACTCTCCGCTGCCGCAGCACCACCAATAGTCAATGAACAGAATCGGTCGTATGGAAACTCGGCCAGCGCCGGGATTTGCTATGACATTCTGACTGGTTATATCTGTCGCGACCTGTACGTGGGGGAATACTATGATGTAAAGGGTTCTTATCAGTTCACTGAAGCGACAATAAGCATCTACCGCTCTCTAAGTGACCCCGGCGACGGAAGCTGGTCGAACAGCTGGCGCTACCTGAGTTGCCCAATTACCAAACAGGCCCTGGCAGCTCATCCGAATGGCGTGACGCTGGAGGCGACTCTCGATCCGGAAGGAGCTGGATGCTACTCATATGGTTATATGGAATCGTGTGATCCGATCAACGGGTGCCAGACTGAGCCATGGCCGTTTCCCGGACCGATGGACGTGTTAGGTGAATGGGCCGATCCGTTTAGCTATGGACAATCGAAGATCATACAAAATGGAACGTACTATGACGGGTGGTCTGACTCGACCAGCAAATATATGCAGCATTGTGAGCAAAGATGGGGCGACGCAATGCAAAGTGGTGGCTTCTCGATGGGTATCCGAAGCTTCCAATTTGAGGGACCCGAGGGCCCAGCGTGGAGCAACTACAACCTTAGCAGCTGCAACGACCACAACATGCAACGTTGAACGCTTGCTTTCTTTCGCAGCAAAAAAGCAAGGGGTGGCTGCACGGCCACCCCTTGCCTAACGTCAGAATACGACCGTTTCTGGCCGAACTGAGTCACTCGCGACCGAACTGGACGAGGGACTGGCATGCAATCGAAAGCAGCCGTCCAGGGTGTAAGATACTGGCAGACGGCTACTGACCCTATGTATGGACTCCTCCAACCTAATTTCTTAGGTTGGAAGGTCGACCAAAACCCTATTGGAGTCCATACATGTCCTATTCAACTACAGTTGGCGTCGACCTTGCAAAGAACGTCATTCAG
>JAOUNH010000159.1 GCA_029881055.1 Gammaproteobacteria bacterium | reverse complement strand
TTCGAATTCGTCGAGTTCCTCACCGCCTGCACTCTTTAGCAGGATCTGAACTTTCTGTTCAGCGTCTTTGAGCGCCGCCTGGCAGCCGCGCGTGAGCTTGATGCCGTCCTCGAATTTTTTCATGGCGGTCTCGAGCGGCAGGTCGCCGGACTCGAGTTCTTCGACGAGCTCTTCAAGCTCCGCTAGCGATTTTTCGAGGTCGAATTTTTTGGTGGCGGCCATGATTTCATCCCTTTCTGAGCGCGCCGTTACGCTACAGGCGGGTCCGTCGAAGGTCAACAGCTCGCGGTTGACAGTGTCGGGGTCGCGAACTAGAGTTGTGAATTATTAGAATCATTCTAATTAGGAATGATTCTCACCCGAGAGGAACCAAAATGTCACTAAAAGACAGCAAGACGGAACAAAACCTGAAAGATGCTTTCGCCGGAGAGTCGCAGGCGAATCGACGTTACCTGTATTTTGCGGCTAAAGCCGACGTGGAAGGCTATAACGACGTGGCAGCGGTTTTCCGCTCGACAGCCGAAGGCGAAACCGGGCATGCACACGGTCACCTGGAATACCTTGAAGAGACAGGTGATCCGGCAACGGGCCTGCCGATCGGTCCGACCTCCGCTAACCTCAAGGCGGCGATCGCCGGTGAAACCCATGAGTACACCGATATGTATCCGGGTATGGCAAAGACGGCGCGCACCGAAGGTTTTGACGAAATCGCTGACTGGTTCGAAACGCTGGCCAAGGCAGAGCGGTCGCATGCCAATCGTTTCCAGAAAGCACTGGACTCGCTCGGCGACTGATTAACAAAGAAGAAATTCTTGTCGAACGGAAGACGCGAGGGCAGTCTTGAGGCGCCGACCCGGCACCCGCTTGACTGGCAGTCCGAAGAGTTTTACGACGAAGCTCCTCTTTTCGAGGAGCTTGAACGTGTCTTCGACATTTGCCATGGCTGCCGTCGCTGCTTCAACCTCTGCAATTCGTTTCCGACCTTGTTCGACGCGGTCGACGAGTCGGAGACAATGGAGGTCGACGGCGTTCCCAAGAAGGTTTACTGGGAGGTCGTCGATCACTGCTATCTCTGCGATATGTGCTACATGTCGAAATGCCCGTATGTGCCGCCGCACGAATGGAACATCGACTTTCCACATTTGATGTTGCGGGCCAAGGCGGCCCGGTTCCGGAAAGAGGGTGCTTCCGTTCGGGATAAAGTCCTCAGTGCCACGGACAAGGTCGGGAGACTCGCGGGCATCCCGGTCGTTGTGAATGTTGTTAACGCGACGAACCGAAGCAATATGGGCCGCAAGCTGCTTGAAGCGACATTGGGCGTGCACCATAAAGCGACCGTACCCCCATACCACTCAAAATCGGCTCGCAAGCGCCTTGCCAGGCTCGAAAATGCACATCCTGCAGCCGTGAAGCCGTCTGCCAATACGCGTGGCAAGGTCGTGCTGTACACGACCTGTTACGGCAATCGCAACCATCCCGCGATCGACGAGGACCTGGTTGCCGTTTTCGAGCACAACGGCATCCCGATGGCGCTTGCGGAAAAGGAAGTTTGTTGCGGCATGCCCAAACTCGAGCTCGGCGATCTTGCTGCCGTCGCGAAGGCCAAGGAAACCAACATACCTGTACTTGCCGCGATGGTTGACGAGGGCTGGGATATCGTTACGCCTATCCCCTCGTGCACGCTGATGTTCAAACAGGAACTGCCGCTGATGTTTCCGGACGATCCGGATGTTGCAAAGGTTCGGGACGCAATGTACGACCCGTTTGAGTACCTGATGCTGCGGCACAAGGATGGTGAGCTGAACACCCGGTTTGCGACCTCGCTCGGCAAAGTTTCGTATCAGGTGCCCTGCCACCTGCGCGTGCAGAATATCGGGCTTAAGACACGCGATATCCTGCAGCTGGTTCCCGGTACCGAGGTTGAGGCAATCGAACGATGTTCGGGGCACGATGGAACCTATGCGGTGAAGAAGGAGTTTCACGAGATTTCGAAAAAAATCGCAGCTCCCGTCGTCAATAAAGTCAAACGCAGCGAGGCCGACCATTTTGTGAGTGACTGCCCAATGGCCGCGGAACAGATCGCGGCAGAAGTCGATGGTCAAAAGGCTAACAACCCGATGAGCCTGCTGCGCATGGCCTATGGGATCTGATATGCAGAAACTGACGCGCAAGGACTTGATGAGTCTCGAGCGATACGCGGAAGAACGTGCGGTGTTCCGCGAAAAGGTCATGGCCCACAAAAGAAACCGCCGCCTCGATCTGGGCACGAATGCGGCCCTGTATTTTGAGGATCGCATGACCATTCAGTACCAGGTACAGGAGATGCTGCGCATCGAGCGCATTTTCGAAGCTGACGGCATACGCGATGAACTCGATGCCTACAACCCGCTTATTCCGGACGGATCGAACTGGAAAGCGACTTTTATGATCGAGTTCCCGGACGTCGACGAGCGCCAGCAAATGCTGCAGCGATTGGTAGGGGTCGAAAACCGTGTGTATGTACAAGTCGCGGATTTCGACCGCATTTATGCCATATCGGACGAGGACCTGGAGCGGTCCGACGCGAGCAAAACATCGGCCGTTCACTTCATGCGCTTCGAATTTTCGCCGGAACAGGTGACGGCGTTGAAATCGGGCGCGTCCCTGATCGCCGGCATCGATCACGAAAACTATTCAGTCGAAATTTGTCCCGTCGCCGACAACATTCGCGAGTCGCTGCTGAACGACCTTAGTGTTAGCTGACCCTTAGTCACTCAATATTGCGAGTGCACGCTCTAGCCAATCAGGCTAAACTTCCGCCGGGCAATTTCCTGGTTAATCGATGAGCAAACGATACGACGCGGCGGACATTGAAGTCCTAAGCGGGCTGGAGCCGGTGCGGCGCCGGCCAGGCATGTACACCGACACCACTCGGCCAAATCACCTGGCTCATGAAGTCATCGATAACAGCATCGATGAAGCGCTCGCTGGTCACTGCAAGAAACTTCAAGTCATCATTTTTAAGGACGGCTCGCTGGAGGTGTCGGATGACGGCCGCGGCATGCCTGTTGATAAGCATCCCGTGGAGAAAATTCCGGGTGTGGAACTTATCTTGACGCGTCTGCACGCTGGCGGAAAATTTAACAAGGAAAACTACCAGTATTCAGGTGGCCTGCACGGCGTTGGCGTTTCCGTCGTAAACGCGCTGTCGAAGAATCTCGAAGTCTGGATTCGTCGTGGCGGCAAGGAATACAACATGAGCTTCGCCGGCGGAGAAAAGCGCGGCAAGCTGGAAGTCGTAGGTACGGTCGGCAAGGCTAACACCGGCACGACGATTCGATTTTGGCCCGACGAAAAGTACTTCGACTCGGCAAAATTCTCTGTCAACAGTCTGAAACATGCCCTGCGCGCCAAGGCTGTTCTGTGTCCAGGAATTACGGTTGCGCTGCAAGTAGAGCATCCCAAGGAAGAGATTGAGTGGCGCTACACGGGTGGCCTCGAAGAATATTTGCTGGAGGAAATCGGTGGTGGTGAAATGCTGCCCGCTGCGCCGTTCTCCGGCAGTGTCACGGGCAATCGAGAGACCGTGGACTGGGCCCTGGTCTGGACCACCGACGGCGGCCAGAATGTCACAGAAAGTTACGTCAACCTGATCCCGACGCCGCAGGGTGGCACGCACGTTAATGGCTTGCGTACCGGTTTGACCAATGCACTGCGCGAGTTTTGCGAATTCCGCAGCCTATTGCCACGCGGTGTCGCCGTAGCACCCGAGGATGTCTGGGACGGGCTCTCTTTCGTACTCAGCGTCAAACTCGAGGATCCGCAATTTTCCGGCCAAACGAAAGAGCGATTATCGTCCCGCGAGTCGGCAGCCTTTGTCGCTGGCATCGTCAAGGACAATTTCTCCTTGTGGCTGAATCAGCATCCGGAGACAGGCGACCAGATTGCACAGTTGGCGATCTCCAAGGCGCAACGACGCCTGAAAGCGGCAAAGACAGTTGTCCGCAAGAAGATCGTGTCCGGGCCAGCCTTGCCCGGAAAGCTTGCGGATTGCCGCTCGCAGGAGCCCGAGCTGTGTGAGTTGTTCCTGGTGGAAGGCGATTCGGCGGGTGGCTCGGCAAAGCAGGCCCGCGACCGCAACACGCAGGCGATCATGCCGTTGCGCGGAAAAATTCTGAATACCTGGGAAGTTGAGACCGGAGAAATCCTGGCGTCGGCCGAAGTTCATGATATCTCCGTTGCACTCGGGGTCGATCCCGGCAGCAATGACATCAGCGGTTTGCGTTATCACAAGGTATGCATACTTGCCGATGCGGATTCCGATGGTCTGCATATCGCGACCTTGTTGTGCGCACTGTTTCTGCGGCATTTCCGCGAGCTGATTTTGGCGGGACACATTTATGTGGCAATGCCGCCGCTCTACCGCGTTGATGTGGGCAAGGAAGTCTTCTACGCACTGGACGAGAGTGAGCGCAAGGGCATCCTTGACAGGATCGAGACCGAGAATAAGAAAGGCAAGGTGTCCGTCACACGATTCAAGGGTCTGGGTGAAATGGACCCGGACCAGCTTCGCGAAACGACTATGCACCGCGACACTCGTCGACTCGTGCAATTGACGGTTAATGCTCGCGACAAGACGGACCAGATGATGGATATGCTACTCGCGAAGAAGCGCGCGAAGGATCGTCGCGACTGGCTGGAGACGAAAGGCAATCTCGCCGAGGTATGAGTGATATGCAAAACAGCCTGAATCTTGAGGGCGTCGAACAACAGGCGCTGAAGGACTACACCGAACAAGCGTACCTCGATTACTCGATGTACGTGATCCTCGATCGCGCACTGCCGCAGATTGGCGACGGATTGAAACCGGTACAGCGGCGCATTATTTATGCGATGAGCGAACTGGGTTTGTCGGCGACGTCGAAACCAAAAAAGTCTGCGCGCACCGTTGGCGATGTCATCGGCAAGTTTCATCCGCACGGTGATTCCGCCTGTTATGAGGCGATGGTCCTGATGGCGCAGGATTTCTCATATCGCTACCCGATTATCAGGGGCCAGGGCAACTGGGGTTCGACCGATGATCCCAAGTCGTTCGCTGCCATGCGGTATACGGAATCCCGGCTTGCGCCGTATGCGAAAAGCCTGCTGCAGGAACTGGGTCAGGGAACGGTCGCCTGGTCACCGAATTTCGACGGTACGCTCACAGAGCCGGTCGTCCTGCCTGCGCGCCTGCCAAATCTGCTTCTGAACGGGACGACCGGCATAGCCGTAGGCATGTCGACTGACGTCCCACCTCACAACCTGAATGAAGTGGCCAGTGCGTTGGTGCACCTGATCGACAATCCGAAAGCGACTGTTGCGCAACTGATGACACACATCAAGGGTCCGGACTATCCGACCGGCGGCGAACTGGTTTCGCCCGCGGCGGATATCAGGGAAATCTACGAAACCGGCGGTGGCACTCTGCGCCTGCGCGCTGCCTATAAAACTGAAGGTAGCGACATCGTCATTACCTCGTTGCCGCACCAGATCTCGGGCGCGAAATTGCTGGAGCAGATCGCGACGCAGATGCGCGCCAAGAAATTGCCGCAGGTTGATGACCTTCGCGACGAATCCGATCACGAAGAACAGGTTCGCCTGGTGATCAGCAGGAAACGCGGCGTTGATGTCGACCAGTTGATGTCGCATTTGTTTTCCACGACGTCCCTGGAACGAACCGTGCGCGTCAATATGAACGTTATCGGGCTCGACGGTCGCCCACGTTTATTCAACTTGCTCGAGATGCTTAAGGAATGGCTCAGTTTTCGCAAGGAAACAGTCACCAATCGTCTTCAGCACCGGCTGCAAATTGTCACGGACCGCCTGCACATACTCGACGGTCTGCTGGTGGCTTACCTCAGTATCGATGAGGTGATCGCGATCATTCGTAAAGAGGACGAGCCCAAGCCTGTCCTGATGAAGCGCTTCAAGCTGTCCGACATCCAGGCCGAAGCAATCCTGAATTTGCGCCTGCGCTATCTCGCCAAGCTGGAAGAAATGAAGATCCGCGGCGAGCAGGATGAGCTTAACGACGAGCGTAGCGTGCTGGAGAAAACACTCGCAAGTGCAGCCAGGCTCAAGACGCTGATCAAGAAAGAAATCCTGGAAGATGCCGAAGCT
>JAOUNH010000158.1 GCA_029881055.1 Gammaproteobacteria bacterium | reverse complement strand
GCATTACATCAAGATGGGTGTTCCGGAAAAACTGGCCAACAACATGTCGGTATTGTTACTCACCCGGCCAGCGCTGGATATGGCAGACCTCGCAGCAGAGCGAAAGCGGGAAGTCACGGACGTCGCGAAACTTTACTCAACTTTCAACGATGCATTGGGATTGTATTGGTTCCACAATCGTGCAGATGATCTGAAGGTGGAAGATCGCTGGCAGGCCATCGCTCGCAGCAAACTTCGTGATGAGTTTTATCGCTGCCGACGTCACCTTGCGTCCCAGTTGCTCGCGCAGCGCGGCAAAAAAGATCCGGAGATTGTGGCCGAGGCGTGGCTGCGGAAACACTCGGTTGCTGTCGCACGCTTCACTCGCATGACTGAAGAAATGAAATTACGCGATCACGTCGATTTTGCTACTCTCACGGTCGCCGCACAGGAGTTGCGGAGCCTGGTCTCGAGCTGACCGGGGATGAGATCGGTATTTTCTGAGCAGGAGTAACAATGGCTGGCAAGCTGGTGTTGTGCCGTCACGGACAGAGTGACTGGAACCTGAAAAACCTGTTTACGGGTTGGACCGATGTTGACCTGACTGAACTCGGCAATCAGGAAGCCAGGGACGCGGGTCGACTGCTGAATGATCTCGGCTTCCGGTTCGATATTGCCTATACATCCGTTTTAAAGCGGGCAATTCGCACGCTCTGGCACATACAGGACCAGATGGACCTCATGTGGATTCCGGTTATTCGCGATTGGCGGCTGAATGAGCGGCACTACGGCGCTCTGCAGGGCCTCAATAAGGCCGAGACGGCGGCTAAGTATGGCGATGAGCAAGTGCACATCTGGCGTCGCAGTTACGACATTCCGCCGCCGCCGCTGGACGCCAGCGACGAGCGACACCCGGCGCATGATCCCCGCTACGCGGGCATCGCCGGTCTTCCTGCAACCGAATCCCTGGCAACGACGCTGGACCGTGTCCTGCCGTGCTGGACCGAAGTGATTGCGCCGCAGCTAAAGAATGGCAAGAACGTCCTGATCGCCGCACATGGCAACAGTCTGCGCGCACTGGTCAAGATGCTCGACAATATTTCGGATGAAGAGATTACCGAGTTCAACATTCCAACCGGCATTCCAATCGCCTATGAACTCGACGACCACCTCAATGCACTGTCGCGGGAATTCCTGGGCGACGCCGATGCGATTGCCAAAGCCGCGGCCGCAGTGGCCGCGCAAGGCAAGTCAGGCTAGTTTTGCGAGCCGGGCTTTGACTGGGTCCGCCAGTCCTTTGCCGGAATTACGCGCATCAGGCCTTCCTGCGCCGTTGACGCAACCAAACGCCCGTCCTCGGTAAACACCTGGCCGCGAGCCAGTCCGCGGCCGCCGGAAGACCCCGGGCTGTCCATCGCATACAACAACCATTGGTCCATTTTGACTTCGCTGTGAAACCAGAGTGCATGATCCAGGCTTGCCATGATCACGTTGTCCCGTGTAAAGGACAGTCCGTGTGGCATCGTCGCAGTGCCAAGCAGTTCGTAGTCGGACACATAGGTCAGCAGGTTCTGGTGCAACACGGGATTGTCTGGCAATGCATCCACCGCGCGTATCCAGACGTGTTTTTTCGGTGTTAGCTTTTCCGCCAGTTCGAAATTGACAGGCTCGACATGACGAAACTCGAATGGCCGCTTATCGGTCAGGAAGCGCCACATTTTCGACGGAATGTGGTCAAGCATGTCCCTCGCGATCTCCGTGAGATCTTTCAGTCCGTCAGGACCGGGAACATCCGGCATCTCGAACTGATGCTCGAGGCCTGATTCGGGAGTCTGAAATGATGCCGCAAGATTGAGTATCGGCCGACCATGTTGAATGGCGACGACACGTCGATTGGAGAAACTGCCGCCATCGCGCGCCCGGTCCACTTCATAAATAATCGGCGCCGTAACATCGCCGCGGCGCAGGAAGTAGGCATGCAATGAATGTGCAACGCGACCTTCAACCGTATTCTGGGCGGCCGACAATGCCTGACCAAGGACCTGACCGCCAAACACCTGGGAAGTACCGATATCGCGGCTGTCACCGCGAAAAATATTGTCCTCGATGCGCTCCAGGCGAAGCAGACCGATCAGATCTTCCAGTACAGGATGCATAAGGATTAGCTGCCCGTGCGGCCGCCGTCCACTGCGATTCCGGTACCGCTGACAAACACGGAGTCGTCACTGGCCAGGAACAGAACAACCTTCGCAATATCCACGGGCTCACCCAGTCGTTTTGCGGCTGATCGCTTGATGCAGTAATCACGCAGCGCTTTGTCTTTGCGAAACAGATCGCGGCTGTCAGGTGTCATTACGCCACCCGGCTGCACGTAGTTCGCATTGATCCCGAACTCGCCAAACTCGACGGCCAGCGCCCTGGTCAGGTTTGCGAGGTCCTGCTCCGCACGTTCTGCTGCGCTGTGCGCATCCGCGGCGAAGCAACTGCGCAAGAAGCCCATATTAATAATGCGTCCCGCCGGACTCTTTTTCAGATAGGGTAATGCAGCCCGGCAAATGGACATCGTGAGCGCCGCTCGCGATTGCAACAAACTGTCAAGCTGCTTAGCCGCAGCACTCATCGGCATATCGAAAGCCAGAGGAAAATCGTTCACAACGATATCCAGGCCATCCACCTGGTCGACAACCTCCTGCACCAGCGCCGGAATCTTGTCCGCATCTCGAAGGTTACCGACCATTCCGGTGATTCCCTTTACGGACTTGAAGTGTCGTTCAACACCGCTGTTAATTGTGTCAGCCGCAACCACCGTCGCGCCGTGCTTCGCGAGCGTGCGGGCGGATGCTTCGCCGATACCGCTCCCGGCATTCAATACCAACGCGTTCAGTCCATAAAGTCGCAGCGGATCACCCATTCAAACTCCTCTCCAATCAAGATGCGGGGCCGGTGAGTATTCACCAAAACATCAGGCTTTCATAAGCTTGGCCGCTGATTCTAACCCGGAAATACATGATAAGCTCGCCCGATAACTAGAACCTGCAAAGGTAAGGGGGATGCATGAAATCCAATCTGTTCCGGACTGCAAGTCTGGGGTGCTACAGCATGTTGAGTTTGGCCCTGATCCTGCCCGTGATGACGGTACCGGCCTTCGCCCAGGATAAGCAGCCAGCATTTCTCGAAGAGATCGTCGTACAGGCACAACGGCGAGACCAGAACCTGTCCGACGTACCGGTATCGGTCACCCTTGTATCCGGAGCTGAAATCGAAGCCTCCGGCATCAAGGATATGTTTGACCTGCAGCAAAACGTGCCCGGCCTTGTCGTCGACCATAGCCAGACGACAACTTCATCCAATTTTGCGATTCGCGGTATCGGCAGTACTTCAAACAACTTCGGCGTTGAGTCGTCGGTAGGTCTTTATGTCGACGGCGTGTATCGCTCGCGACAGAGCTCAATGATCAACGAATTGATCGATGTCGAAGCGGTCGAGGTCCTGCGCGGCCCGCAAGGTACCCTGTTCGGGAAGAACACCGCCGCTGGCGCCATTCTCCTGCGAACGGTCGCACCCGATCCCGACAGTGCGAATGCCTTTGTTGATCTTACCGCCGGCGACTACGGTCTCGTGAGACTTGCCGCGGCTACGAATATCGGCATCAGCGACAACCTGGCACTTCGCGGCACCGTTTACTCGTCGCAAAGAGACGGCTACGTAAGTGACGTCTTTCTTGGCGACGACGTTTACAACAACCGCGATCGTTTCGGCCTGCGCATGCAATTGGCACTGAATGACGCAAGCGACGATTTCAACATGCGCGTTATCGCCGATTATTCGGAAATCGACGAAAACTGCTGTGTCGCGATTTCACGCGTAGACGGCCTTTTTTCGCAAGCCAGTCTTGCCGGCGTTCCGCAGCCCGGCTCCGACTCAGCACTCGTCGCTTTGGGCGGCCTGATTTCGAACAGCTACCCCTATCCACAGGCTTTTCTGGATGCCGTTTTCGGACCGGCCGCTGCCAATATCCAATCCGTCCCATTCGACGCCTATCGTACCGCCCAAAACTACCTTCCCGAATCGAGTAACGAAGACAGCGGACTGTCGGTTGAGATAAACAAAGGCGTTGGCGACATGACATTCTCGTCGGTGACGGCGTTTCGCACGTTTGACACCTATGACCGAATCGACGGTGATTTCACCAATGTCGACGTGCTGGAGCGCATCAACGATGCCGAGCAGCAGTCAATCACGCAGGAATTCAGATTGTCCGGCGACTTCGGTGACAAAGGCAGTTTCTTCCAGGTCGGCGTCTATTACTCGCAACAGGATCTTGACAGTACGACGCATACCAATGGCGGCCCGGGGCTGAACGCCTACGTTCTGGCGCTGCAGCCGGACCTCGTTACTTTGATCGATGGTGTGAATGCGGTTTCCGCCCAGTCAGGCGGTGCTTTGCCCCCCGCCGCTGTGCCCTTCCCGGTCGGATTTTTCGCCACCGAAAACATGGCACAGGAGCATGAAAGCTGGGCCGCTTTCGGACAGACCGATATTGTTTTCTCGGACAAGGTCACGTTGACACTGGGTGCACGTTATACCGACGAAACAAAGAGTATCAACGGCCAATTTACGCAGACTGCGTCAGGGCCGCCTCCGGACCTCGACGCTATTGCGCTCAATCTTTTCTACGCCGCGACCATGAACCCCCTGTTCGACCCAACACCTCTGTTCGCCGTCATGCTGCCGAACGATGGCTGGGGTGGATATCTTTTCGATGTCCTGGCGCCACGCGTACCACTCAACGCGGAACTTTCGGACGACCAGACCACCTGGACGTCGAAATTGTCATTCTTCCCGTCCGAGAATCTTCTTGTATACGGCTCATTTGCGACCGGCTACAAAGCCGGTGGCACGAACACGGATCGCATCGGCCCATCGTTCAATCCTGTTTTCGGTCCGGAGACCTCGGAGTCGACCGAAGTTGGCTTCAAAGGTACCTGGGATCGAATCCGGATCGGTTTCTCTTACTACCAGACGGACTATGACGATTTCCAGGCAAACTCCTTTACGGGAACCGGGTTCAACCTGCAAAACGCCGGCAAAATTGAAACCGACGGTTGGGAGTTCGAATACCAGTGGCAGCCTTTCAACAACACCACGATCAGCGGCTACTTCGCAAAGAGCACCGGAAATTTCAAGACCTTCGTTGGCGGAACCTGCCGCGATCAATACGTATTTCATACCGGCATGCCGGACCCCGGTAGCGGCGGCGATATCAACGCCAATGTGTGCGACCGCTCGGGCGATGTAATTCCCTACAACCCTGAAGACCGCGCGTTTGTAGCCGTCACGCAGGACTTTCCCATTGCTGCCGGTAACCTGTTCCTGCGCGCCGAATACACCTATGCGTCGGACTTTTTCACGGATGGCGATCTCGACCCGTTCACAATGCAATCCGGCACCGACCTGATCAATCTGCGACTGGGCATGAGTATCGATGCCTGGAATTCAGAGATTACGCTGTGGGGTCGTAACATCACTGACGAGCGCTCGTATAACGGTTCGTTTGATCAACCGCTCGGCGCCGGGCGTATGAATTCCTACCCGACAGAACCGGCCACCTACGGAATTTCCCTGGTCAAGCGCTGGGATTAGATAGCCTGAGCATGAAGGGCAGCAGGACGCACTGCGGCCCTTCATGCATGTTCACCGGAGCAACTCATGCCTGACACACGAATTTCGGTCGGCCTCGCACAGATAGCCCCCATTTGGCTCGATCGGGACGCAACAATAAAAAAGGTTGTCGGCTGGATTGAGAAGGCGGCCAATGAAGGCTGTGCGCTGGTTGTTTTCGGCGAGGCCCTGATCCCCGGCTATCCTTTCTGGGTCGAGCGCACTGACGGCGCAAAATTCGAATCGGATTTACAGAAATCACTCTATGCGCATTACGTAGGTCAGTCCGTCTCTATCGGCAGTGGCGAACTGGATCCGGTTTGTGACGCCGCTCGCAAACATAAGATTGCCATCTACCTGGGGGTGATGGAACGCGCCGGCGATCGTGGCGGGCATAGCGTGTATTGCTCCATGGTTTACGTCGATACCACAGGCACGATCGGTTCGGTACATCGCAAGCTGATGCCGACACACGAGGAACGACTCGTCTGGGCGATTGGCGACGGC
>JAOUNH010000157.1 GCA_029881055.1 Gammaproteobacteria bacterium | reverse complement strand
TGACCAGCTTGCGGCCGTGGAATGCGGGCGCTTCGGCGCCGATATGCAGGTTAGCCTGGTTAACGACGGGCCCGTCACCTTCTGGATTGAAAGCTAGACCCTGCAGAGCTCCCGTGTGACACGAGTACGGTTTTATTGCGCTCGCAGGCGTATGATGAACATAATTCAAAGGGGTCAGAGCCCTTTTGGTATTTTTCTTAAAAAAGGGCTCTGACCCCTTTGGATTGTTAAAAAAGGGCTCTGACCCCTTTGGAATATCAGGAGCACATGTAATGCCGACAATCAGCCCGGGAAGTTTGTTGCTAATTCTCGTTATCGTATTGGTCATATTTGGCACCAAGCGATTGCGCAGTCTCGGAAGCGACCTCGGTGGCGCCGTCAAGGGATTTCGTTCTGCAATGAGCGAGGCCGAGAAAGAGGACTCCGAGAAGCTCGAAGACGCGTCCGGTGATGCGAGCTTCGACTCCACACCCGCGCAGGAAAGCAAGAGCAAGAAGGACGCCTAAGGTCTTTCAGCCCCATGTCTGGAATCGGCGGTTCCGAATTTATTCTCCTTTGTCTGATCGGGCTCCTGATACTGGGTCCCGAGCGGCTGCCGCGTGTCGCTCGCCAAATCGGCGCCTGGGTCGGGAAAGCACGCCAGCTCACTCGTAGCCTGCAGCGTCAGCTGGAGGAAGAGATCGACGTCAAGAAGAACTTCGGGATCGATCCCAAGGACTTCAGTCCCGAGAAACTACTGGCGCCGCGTGAGGACGATACCTACTCACCGCTGCACGACGAGGAAGACGACAAAGAAGAAAAAGAGGCTCCCGCCAAGAATGAGTGAGCCCGCGGACAAAGAAGAAGAGACGCTTGCCGAAGGCACGTTGATGTCGCATCTCGTCGAGTTGCGAAATCGTTTGTTCATAGTATTCGGCAGCGTCTTCGGCGTGTTCCTGGTCCTGTTTCCGTTTTCGAAATATATTTTCGACATTGTCTCCGAGCCCTTACGGGCGGTTCTTCCCGGCGGCCAGCTCATTGCAACGGGAACCGCGTCCCCGGTGATCGCAACGCTCAAATTATCTTTCTACCTTTCATTGATGATCGCAATGCCGGTTGTCCTTTACCAGCTTTGGGCATTTGTCGCGCCGGGACTGTACAAAAAGGAAAAGCGTTTCGCATTTCCCTTGCTCGCTACCAGCATCCTGTTGTTTTACGCAGGCCTCGCCTTCGCCTATTTCGTTGTGTTTCCGATGATCTTCAGGTTTCTTGTTGCTTTCACGCCTGAAAGCGTAAGTTACATGCCTGACATTACCGACTACATCGGTTTCGTCATGATGCTGGTCCTCGTTTTCGGCTTCGCATTCGAGACCCCGGTCGCGACCGTTTTGCTGGTCTGGACCGGCCTCACGACTGTCGAGAAACTGACTGCGTCCCGTCCGTACGTGTTCCTCGGCGCATTTGTCGTCGGCATGCTGCTGACACCGCCGGACGTTGTCAGCCAGATCCTGCTCGCTGTCCCTGTTTATCTCCTGTACGAACTGGGGATCATCATGGCGAAACTATTCAAGCCCAAGCCTGTCAAGTAGCCATGCGGGGCGCAAATCATGCTAAATTCCGGCTCTTACCCGCCTAACTAAAAAACGACGGCGCCGGGCGCCGATCGGGGGAAATAATGACGGATACTGCTGCCGCCAGTGCGGGCGCCATCCCTGCTGACGAGCTTTGGGGCCACCCCAAAGGCCTTTACGTCTGCTTCACCACAGAACTTTGGGAACGCTTTTCATTCTATGGAATGAAATACCTGCTGGTCCTGTATCTCACCAAGTACCACTTGTTCACGGACCAGATGGGTCTCGACGTGCTCGGGTCTTATGCCGGACTGGTTTATGCCTTGCCACTGATTGGCGGCATGCTCGCCGATCGCTACCTCGGTATGCGCAAGTCCGTCGTCTTCGGCGGCACCCTGCTCAGTATGGGACACATCCTGATGGCCGTCGAAGGATACCAGGCCGTTTTCTATGCAGCGGGTAGCACGCTGGTTGAAAACCTGACGCTGGCCAGCGGCCAGGTTTTGTTAGCCGGCACGGTTCTCGCAGAAGACATCACGATACGGGACACCGCCGCGCTCAATGTCTTCTACCTCGCTCTTGCACTCATCGTCATGGGCGTCGGCTACCTGAAGCCAAACATATCGACCATTGTCGGCCAGCTGTACTCGAAGGACGATCCTCGTCGCGATGGCGGTTTCACAATCTTCTACATGGGCATCAATATTGGTTCGTTTACCGCGACGCTGCTTTGCGGCTGGCTCGGCGAAACTTTCGGCTGGAAATACGGTTTCGGTGCAGCCGGTATCGGCATGATTATCGGGCTCACCACCTTCCTGTACGGCCAGAAATTCCTGCACGGACTTGCCGACCCTTCGGAGCCGGAGAAGCTCAAAAAGTCCGTCGTTGGACCTGTCAATGTGGAGCATATGATTTATCTCCTGACGCTGCCGGCAATCGCTGTCGCATGGTGGCTCGTGCAACACGAACATATCGTCCTCGCATCGCAGAATGTTCTTTTGATCGTTTCTATTGTCGGGCTGATCCTCTACTCGATGGTGTACGACAAGCAAAAAACAAATAACACGGTCGCCTACTCCATTGCCGGCATCGCTGTCGTTTCGGGCATTTATGCCGTGCTCGTCAACCTGCACTTCATTCCTGGCAGCGAGGCTTTCGCAGAGAACGTACTGTACGGTTCGATTGCGTTGATTGTCGGTTTCGTTGTGTACGGATTCAGAACGCACAACTCGGCGGAGTTCGGTCGGACCGTCGTACTCATGATCCTGATTCTCTCGACCGTCGTTTTCTGGGCGCTGTTCGAGCAGTCGGCTGGCTCCATGACGTTTTATGCGGATCGCGTGGTCGACAGGACCGTCGGGGATACAACGTTCACCGCCGCGCAGTTTGGCTCCCTCAATGCCGGCTTCATCATGTTGCTCGCCATTCCGTTCGCCATGCTATGGACCTGGCTGGCAAAGAGAGAACTGGAACCCGCCACACCCGTGAAGTTCGGGCTCGGCATCGTGCAGGTGGGCCTTGGATTCGGCATGCTTATCCTGGGCGCGAAGTATCCCGATGCGGCGGGCCAGGTTTCGATGATCTGGTTGATACTCGCTTATCTGCTGCACACAACCGGTGAGCTCTGTTTGTCGCCTGTCGGCCTGTCCGCGGTTACAAAGTTGTCCATCGGCAAGGTCGTTGGCGTAAGCATGGGAACCTGGTTCCTCGCGACCGCGCTGTCGGAGACAGTCGCAACCCGAATCGGTCGTTTGGCTGCGATTGACACGCCCAGGGGCGAAGTGGTCGATGTCGCCGCGGCGCTCGCAAAATATACGGAGCTCTATGGGTTCCTGATGTGGCTTGGAATAGGGACGGGCGTTTTCATGCTCCTTATTTCACCCATACTGAAACGCTGGATGCACGGCACGCACTAGAGCCGGGTTAAACACATATCGGAGTTGCCATGAAACACATCGCTGGACTACTCGCGGGCGCTTTGCTCGCCACCATGATCGCTGCCTGTACCCCCGAAGGTAGTGACGAAACAGCTGTCGCGACAGCTGCCGAAACGGCCGATGAGTTTGTTGCTCGCGCCAACAAAGAGCTCAAGGATTTGTCCGCCGAGCTCGGCGCAGCCAGTTGGGTCCGTGCAACCTACATAACCGACGACACGGCTATTATCGCTTCTGCTGCCGGGGAAAAGTATGCGGTGTGGCACAGCGACATGGTGAAACAGGCACTGGCTTATGACGGTCAGGATCTTGCGCCCGCAACGCGCCGTGCAATCGACCTGTTAAAACTTGGCACGTCCTTACCCACGCCGAATGATGCCGCAAAACGCAAAGAGCTTACGATGATAGCGACGGAGCTTGGCGGCATGTATGGCGCCGGCAAGTACTGCCGAAGCGATGACGATTGCCTGTCCGGTTCCGAGCTCGAAGGTCTCATGCAGACCTCCCGCGACTATGATGAGCTGCAGGAATACTGGGAAGGCTGGCGAACGATCGCGCCGCCGATGCGGCCCAAGTACGAACGTTACGTTGAGCTGGTTAACGAAGGCGCCGCCGAACTCGGTTATAGCGACCTCGGCGAAATGTGGCGCGCTGAATACGACATGAGCCCCACCGAATTTCAGGGCGAGGCCGCCCGTCTCTGGGAGCAGGTAAAACCACTGTATGACGAATTACACTGCGCGGTGCGGGCGAAGCTCGGAGAACGATACGGCACGGACAAGGTGCCGCAGGACGGACCGATACCCGCTCATATACTGGGCAACATGTGGGCGCAGGAGTGGGGTTTCATCTACGACATCATGGAGCCTTACCCGGGTGTGTCAGATCTCGATGTCGACAGCACGTTGAAGGCCAAGGACTATTCGCCGCAGGAAATGGTTCGCTCTGCCGAGAACTTTTACGTCTCTCTCGGCATGGACCGTCTGCCGGATACGTTCTGGACGCGCTCGCAGTTTACAAAACCGCAGGATCGTGAAGTCGTTTGTCACGCCAGTGCCTGGGGCCTGGATGGCGGCAACGACCTGCGCATCAAGATGTGCATCAAGCAGACCTATGACGAATTGCGAGTCATCTATCACGAGCTCGGCCACAACTACTATCAGGGCGCCTACAAAGACCAGCCACCCCTGTTCCAGGGCGGTGCGCACGGCGGTTTCCATGAGGCTATTGGTGACACGATCACATTATCGATGACGCCCGGTTACCTGAAGGAAGTCGGGCTCGTGAGTTCAGCCGAGGAAAGCGAGAAGGCTGTCATCAATCGCCAGATGCAAATGGCGCTCGACAAGATCGCCTTCCTGCCTTTCGGCAAGCTCATCGACGAATGGCGCTGGGGCGTCTTCTCGGGCGCGATCAAACCCGAGGATTACAACAAGGCCTGGTGGGACCTGCGTCTGAAGTACCAGGGCATCGCGCCGCCATCCGAGCGCTCCGAGGCTGATTTCGATCCCGGCTCGAAATATCACATCCCGGGCAACGTTTCCTACACGCGCTATTTCCTCGCACGTATTCTGCAGTTTCAATTCCAGCGCTCGCTCTGCGAGATCGCGGGTCACGAAGGCGACCTGCCGTCCTGCTCGATCTACGGCAGCAAGGAGGCGGGAGAAAAGTTCCATGCCATGATGGCCGGCGGCCAAAGCGAGCCCTGGCAGGACGCGCTGGAAAAACTGACCGGCACCCGGGAGATGGATGCCAGCGCGATTATCGATTACTTTGCGCCGCTGATGGGCTACCTGAAAGAGCAAAATGCGGGCCGCAACTGCGGCTGGTAAGTGCTCCGGTTTTTCGGCAAGGGCAGATTGAGTAAGCTGGATTAAAACAATAACAAGGGGATTCTCATGTCTGAACAAGTAAAGGCCGTGGACGGAAACGGCGGCTTCCTCGGCACCGTGGAGCGCATTGGTAACAAACTGCCCGATCCGGCGGTGTTGTTTATCGCGCTGCTCTTTATAGTCTGGATACTCTCCTGGTTGCTGTCGTACATGACGTTTGATGTCATCGACCCGCGCTCGGGCACTGCGCTCGTCATCAAGAACCTGTTGTCGGGTGCCGCGTTTACCGAGTTCCTGTCAGTGATGGTCACGAACTTCTCGCACTTTCACCCGGTCGGCGTCGTGCTGGTCGCAATGCTGGGTATCGGTGTTGCGGAACACACGGGGTTCATCAACGCGGCGATTCGTTCGCTCCTGAACGTAACGCCCGCAAAGCTGCTGACACCGATGGTAATCCTCGTTGGTATCGTGTCGCACTCGGCGGTCGACGCCGGTTATGTGCTCGTCATTCCGCTGGGCGGTGTCATTTTCTACGCCGCGGGCCGGCACCCACTCGCGGGCATTGCCGCCGCGTTTGCCGGCGTGTCCGGCGGTTTCTCGGCCAACTTCGTGCCGAGTTCACTGGATCCGTTGCTGCAGGGACTGACACAGGCGGGCGCACATATCCTCGACACATCCGTCGTCGTCAACCCGCTCAATAACTACTTCTTCACGACCGCATCATCCATCCTGATTGTCGGCCTTGGTTGGTACATCACGGACAAGATTGTTGAGCCGCGCATCAGGAAGACCCAGGTCGACGGCGACGCCGAAGACCTGCCCGAGATGCACGACCT
>JAOUNH010000156.1 GCA_029881055.1 Gammaproteobacteria bacterium | reverse complement strand
CTTGTGTAACCATTGACGCGCCCAGACAAATTCGATAGCCAATATCGCAAGTCCCAAGGGAATGACAATCAGGGCCGGGCCGGGCGTAACGAGCATGATAACGCCCAGCAGCAGGACGCTGGCACCGACGACCCCGACAACAATTCGCCGGGCGGTCGTATACGTCACATGAAAAGCTCGGCGGATCATGGCGGGCTGCGTGCCGCTTAAGGTTCGTTTATCTGCAAGTGGAGCTTGAGGAAGTCCAGCGTTCGCCGCCAGGCGTCCTCTGCTGCCACGGCGTTGTAATTTGTCCCGGTCGGATTCGCGAACGCGTGGCCGACGCCCGGGTAAATGTGCACTTCGTGGTTCTTCCTCAGGCGCTGAAGCGCCGCTTCGAAAGCCTTGACGGACTCGACTTTGATGCCCGTGTCCTCGGCAGCGAACAAGCCCAAGATAGGCGCACCGATCGGCCGCAGCGCTTCCTCGTCGTCGGTCACCTGCCCATAGTAGATGACACTTGCGTCAAGCTCCTCCGGAAATAGCCGGGCCGTATTCAGAGACCAGCCACCACCGAAACACCACCCGATTGCGCCAATTCTCGGCGCTCCGGCTGTCTCGCTGACGAACTGGAATGCGGCGCGAATGTTCTGGTTGCTGGCCTCCGGGTTTTCGACAGCCTGCATCATCAGAACCCGGGCTTCACCGGGCGAGTTTGCGACCTGGCCATTGAACAGGTCGACAGCGAAAACGATATACCCTTCGCCCGCAAGCCTGTCGGCCATCGCGCGAATATTGTCATTCAGCCCCCACCATTCGTGAATCATGATGACCGCGGGCAAAGGCTCGAACATGTCGGCCGGCGCCGAAAAATATCCGTAGACGAGTTCTTCCTGGTCTTCGGCATAAGCCATGGTTTGCGAAATCACGGGCCGCAGAGGAGCAGGCTGGACTGCGGGGCTGGGCTCCGTCGTGTCGCTCGCGTGCTCCCGGGACATCGCTTCAACGTTCTCGAGCGCGACCTCTTTTGCGGCATCACCTGGGTTCGCCTGGTCAGAGCCACAGGCGCTGAACACCAGCGCGATGCAAATTACCGCGAGGCGCATTCGAGTGTGACGAAGCTTACTACCAAACATACGAAATTCCTGTCAGACCGGGTCAAAAGCACCACTAAAGGCGGCGTTAAGGCGGGCCCAGTTTAATAGAAAATTGTAGCCGTTGGCGATGCCCATCAGGGCATAAGATGCCAACGCCAGGCCCTAGGGCGTAATCGTGTCGCCAAAACTAGCGAGCACCGCTGCGTAAACCGTGATGGCGTCCCAAAAATTTTGCAGCCGTATATTCTCGTTTTCGGCATGCTGATTGTTATCGTGATTGGCCAGCGGCAGGATGATGATGGGCACGGCGAGCCGGCTACTGAACTCGTGCAGGGGCAGGCTGCCACCCATGTTCGGCGTGACGATCAAGTCCGGCGCGATCATTCGCATGAGCCCGGTGAGGCGCATCGACATCGGATGATCGAGCGCGGTGCGCATGGCTGGATAGCCCGCATCGTGCCAGTCCAGTTTGACAACCTTGCGGTGAGCTCGCAGCGTTTCGATCGAGGGATCATCCGCTACAACGTGGTATCCCTGCCGAACCAAATGCGCTTTGATGAGTTCGATAGCACGTTGCGGTGTCTGGTCAGGCACCAGGCGCAGATCAAGCGATGTGGTCGCGGTCGAGAGAATGACATTGCGCCCTTTTTCTCCCACGCCACCGGCGACAATGCCGCGTGCGTTGATGGCCGGCAAAGTAACCAACTCTTCGAGGCGTTTGCCTTCGCCTTCCGGAGTATTGACGGCAAGTTCGTCCTGCAACATTTCTGTTACATCGGGCATTGCTGCAATCGCGTCTCGTTCAAGCTCACCGAGTGGTACGACGTCATCGTAATAACCGTCGACGAGGATTCGGCCGGATTCAGCGCGCAAACTTGTCAGCAACCAGGAGAGCTGCATGATCGGATTTGGCGCCCAGTTGCCATAGTGCCCGGAGTGCAGTGGTCGCACAGCGCCATAGCTGGTGATGTCTACTGTTGTCGATCCCCGCACGCCGAACACAAGTTGCGTACGACGCGACTGATGCATCGGTCCGTCACAGAATAGAAACAGGTCCGCCTCGAACAGTTCGCGATTCTCATCGATGATCCTCCCGACTGACGGTGACCCTCGTTCTTCCTCGCCATCGAGCAAGAGCTTCAGATTCACCGAGCGTTCGATGCCATTGGCTGCCAGTGCGTCGAGCGTGTGCATCAGGGCGATGATTGGCATCTTGTCATCACCGGCGGAGCGTGCGTACAGCCGCCACTCCGGACCGAACTGCCCTTTTACCTCGCCGACATCGATCACTTCAGCCCCTGCCTGGATGGGGCCATCGAGCAGGGTGGGGACGAACGGCGGATGGATCCAGTTTTCCTCCTGTACGGGCTGACCATCGAAATGGGCATAAATCAGAACGGTCTCTGCAGCGCCAGGACTTAAAAGCTCCGCATAAACGTAAGGCGCGCCACCCGCACGAAGTCGTTGTGTCTTGAAGCCGCGCAACTCAAGAAGATCGGTAATGTGGTCCGCATTACGCTCCATGTCTGCAAGGACGGCTGCATCGTTCGGTAACGACAGGAGCTCAATGAAGTCCTTGATGATCACTGCCTCGTGCGCCGCACGGTAAGTATTAACGGACTCTTTGACCAACGCTACTCTGGCCGCGACGTCGTCGTCGGCCGCAATAATCATCGGCGTCAATGCGAACGCAATCGTGACAAACGCACTCATGTGCCATGGTCGTCTTTCGGTAGCCTGCAGCACTGTCAATCCTCGTCGTCTTCCCACTTCCTGAGTTTGCTTTTGTCCACCTGCCGCCATTGCTGCTCGCTCTTGCGCTTGTATTCGACCACTTTTGCGATCGTGTAAATAACGACCACGGCAATAAAAATAAGCAGATATGTCAGACCATTCGCCATACAGGTAAACTCGTTGCTTCGCGGATCATTGTAATAACTATCTCAAGCGAACAATACAACATTGATTGTGTGATAAGGACTCACTGAACCCATGTCGGACCCAAAACTCCTCGAAATCCGCGACGCTACGATATGGCGGGGTACGACCTGCGTATTCGACAAACTCACGCTCGACATCGAACAACACGAACGGGTAGCGATACTTGGGCCTAACGGATCCGGCAAAACCACATTACTGAAGACCATTGACCGCGAGCTGTACCCGGTCGCCAAAGCAGGTTCCTATATCCGCATACTTGGCAAGGATCGGTGGAATGTCTGGCAACTGCGCCAGCATATCGGTGTGGTGTCCAACGACTTGCAGCATCGCTACACGGCATCGACGCCCGCCATCGAAGTCGTTGTTTCAGGGTTTTATTCCAGTATAGGCGTACACGGTACACTCAGAGATCGGGTCACACCCGACCAGGTCGCCGTCGCGATGGAAACGCTCAGCTGGCTGGGCCTCGAGTCGCTCAGCAAAACGCCTTTGCAGAACATGTCCTCAGGGCAGCAACGTCGTTGCCTGCTTGCACGTGCGCTGGTTCACGACCCGGCAACACTGATCCTCGACGAACCGACTTCGGGCCTCGATTTTGCAGCAAGCTTCGACTATCTCGATCGCATTCGCCGTCTCGCTCGGGACGGGCGCAATATCATTATCGTGACCCATCATCTCAATGAAATTCCGCCCGAGGTCGACCGCGTCATTCTGCTGCAGGCCGGCAAAGTGGCCGCCGACGGACCAAAAGCCGATATCCTGACGGAGGAAACCCTTAGCGCTGTTTACGAAGTACCGATCCGGGTGGCGGAAGTGGAAGGCCACTACCTGGCGTATCCTGGCGGTCCCGGGTAGCCAAAATTAAAAAACGTGACCTGATACGATACTTGGCTGTTTTCATGGGCTTATTCTCTGGCTTATGTTCAAAATGATACGAACCCTTCTGAGCGCCGTACCACTCATCGCCTTGCCGGCGCTGGCCGCCGACGGCGAGATTCAGACCGGCATCACGGGCGTGGGCCCCGCAAAGTTCCTGTTCACACTGGCCGCGGCTCTAATCCTGACGCTCATATTTCGTTCGACCGCCAGTCACCTGGCCCGCTACGTAACGGCCAGGATCGGCCAGCATCGCATACGCTCGGCTCTTGCCAAGCGCAGCCCCGACGTTTTGCACGATTTCATCCTGCCCGGCGCTTACGGGGGGCTCGCGAAGATTGATCATGCCGTTCTTACTGCGGGCGGCATACTTTGCATTCAGACCAAGCACTTTAATGGCATCGTCTTTGGCGGCGAAGACGAAGCGCAATGGACCCATGTCGACGGTGTCACTCGTCGCCGTTTCCTTAACCCTATGATCCAGAACGAAGGTCGCGCGCGCGCACTGCGAAAAGTCGTGCCTGATGTCCCTGTCGCCAACCTGGTCATTTTTACAGGTTCGGTTGAATTCACCTCGCCCCCGCCGAAAAACGTTATCCACGTCGACCAGCTCGAAAGCTTCGTTGCCAAGTTTGTTTTTGGACCGAGCAAGATTGACGATTGGCATGCCGTCTGGCTGACGGTCAAGGGCGCCGCCATGACCGATATCGATACCCGCAAGGACTTCCAGGCTCAGGTCGGATTCGGCTAGTATCCTGCCGGATGATCTATACTCAGCGGCTACTGCAAGCTGAGGCATGACCAATGGAAACCATCCGGATTCCGGTTTGACGTCCGAAAATCCAAAACTCATTAAGGATCGCGTTTCGCGTTTGAAGCGGGCCGCTGCTATCGCCGCCACTATTTTGGTAGCGATCTGCATAGTTGCTGTGCTTTTGTGGAGAGATCGTCCGCTTATCGATGCGATCGACTGGCCCGAACCCGCTTTCGCTTCGGCTGCAGATACGGTTACCGTCACCTGGCTGGGCGTAAGCACGCTGCTGTTTGACGACGGGGAAACCCAGATACTGATCGACGGCTTTTTTTCGCGGCCATCGCTCGCCGACATTCTGTTGAAAAGACCCGTGGATAACGACGCGGCCACGATTAACTACGCGCTCAACCAGTTTCGTATGCGCCATCTTGCAGCGATCATTCCCTCGCACAGCCATTTCGACCACGCAATGGATGCCGGCGCCATCGCCAATCGTTCCAGCGCATCGATACTGGGAACAGAATCGACCGCGCAGATCGCCCGCGGTGCCGGCGTACCCGAAGACCAGATAGTGGTCGTGGATAGCCGCACGAGCTTCCAGTTCGGCGAGTTCAAAGTGACAATGCTGCCGACAGGCCACGCGCCGATAGGCTGGCGCGGATCGGTACCGTTTGATGGCGTGATAGAGGAGCCATTGAGCACACCACAGGCGGTTTCGGCCTGGCGCATGGGCGGGGCGTTCACGGTAATCCTTGAGCATCCGCAAGGCACCGCACTTGTCCAGGGCAGTGCGGCTTACACGAAATACGAGTTACGGGATATTGCTGCCGACGTTGTTTTTCTCAGCGTCGGGCAACTGGATGCTTTGGGGAAGGATTACGCCGAGCTGTACTGGCAGCATACGGTCACTGCGACCGGCAGCCACAGTGTTTATCCCATTCACTTTGACGACTTTACGAAACCTTTCGGGGAGGTCGTCCTGTGGCCGAAGATTGTCGACAACTTTGCAACAACGTCGTCATGGCTGGACGAGTTTCGTCGCCGCTGGGATAGCGACGCGACTTTGTACCTGCCCGAATTCGGCAGGCCGATCGCGATATTTACACAGACCGTAGAGGATCGGGATCCCTCGCAAGCGCCTGCAGACTTGTAGCGCCGTCGATCAGCGCTTCCTTTTCGGTGCGACTGAGCTGTTTGACGCGGTATTCGATTCGCGCAGCACTGGCCCTGTCACCAATGGACGCTGAATAGACCAGGGTCAGCGGGCCACGACCCTTAAGATATTTCGCCCCGCGCGGGCTGCTCTCATGCTCGGCGATGCGCCGCGCAACATCCGCAGCGATTCCCGTGTAGTAAGTGTCATCGGCACAGCGAACGATGTAGACGCTGTATTCAGTGTTCGCCATCGTTACCTGTTACCGCAATTGGGTCGAAGCTGCCGCATACCTCAGGCGTTTCCGCCCACGAGCGTATCGCCTAGCACGCGAAATGCACCAACCTCGATGCTCTCCGCGTTTTTAGCGGTG
>JAOUNH010000155.1 GCA_029881055.1 Gammaproteobacteria bacterium | reverse complement strand
ACTTGCGCTGGGCTGTTGAGCGCGTCCTGTCGACCCTCGCCGAAGCTGGTGAAAATCCGGACCACGCTGTGCTGACGCGACACGAAGCAGAAGCGATATGCGACGAAGACATCTCGATATGTCGCGCCATCGGAGCACACGGGCTCCCCCTGATCGAGGAGATCTCGACCAAGAAAAACGGTGCACCCGTCAACATACTGACGCACTGCAACGCCGGTTCACTGGCGACAGTAAGCTTCGGCACGGCCACGGCCCCCATCTATCTCGCTCACCAGAAAGGTATTGCAGTCCACGTCTGGGTAGACGAAACACGACCTCGCAACCAGGGTTCGCAACTTACTGCCTGGGAGCTGGCCGCAAACGGTGTGCCACATACCCTGATCGTGGACAACGCAGGAGGACACCTGATGCAACGCGGGCAGGTTGACGTCGTGATTACGGGAACCGACAGGACTACGCGCTGCGGCGATGTCGCCAATAAAATCGGCACCTACCTCAAGGCACTTGCCGCCAGCGATAACAGGATTCCGTTTTACGTCGCCTTGCCATCGACAACGATAGACTGGGGCACGCGGGACGGTTTGCGGGAGATCCCAATAGAAGAACGCGACGCTCTCGAAGTGACGCAAACCTCTGGCGTTTGCAACGGACAGACGATCAGCGTGCGCACCGCTGCAACGGACACCGCTGTAAGAAACCCCGCCTTCGACGTGACGCCCGCCCGGCTCGTCACAGGACTCATCACCGAACGCGGTGTATGCGCCGCGAGTGAAGAAGGTCTTTTGCGTCTCTTTCCGGAGAGGCGAGACAGTTGATGCTGGACGAAGGCTATATCAAATACCGGATTCACTGGTCGCCGAAACCGGCGCCGGATGTAGCCGCCGCAAAGCAGCTGGAAGAATGGCGCAGACCCCTGTTCGTTGCTGGACTCATAGGACAGTATGACGATCCACCGATAGGTTTTGGCAATGTCAGCATTCGTTGCGGAGAACCCGGTCAATTTCTGATTACAGGAACACAAACCGGCCACGTCGCATACAGCAACGCAGCGCATTACTCGCTGGTTACCGACTATGATATTGCGGCAAACGAATTGTCGTGCAGTGGTCCGGTCCAGGCGTCGTCGGAGGCACTGACACATGCGGCAATCTACGAGATGGACCCGGCGATCAACGCCATTGTCCACGTACACAGTCAGTCGCTGTGGGATCGCTACGTGAATATTTTGCCGACCACACATCCGGATATTGCATACGGCACACCCGAGATGGCGCACGAGTTCGAGCGGCTATACAGGGAATCAGGGTTTCGATCACAAGGCATTGCGGTGATGGGTGGTCATGCAGAAGGACTACTGAGTATCGGTGCCACGCTCGAACTGGCGGCGACGAAAATACTGGCGCTCACTCGACACCCGCGCGACTAGCCTCCTCACTTTCTCGCGGCTCAAGCGCAAAAATAAACGTCCGGCAGTATTTGATCGACGGGGCCGTTTCGTCCTTTGCCAAAGGCCTGAACGAGGATGCGCGTACAGCATTGATCGACGGCCTCTCAAAGGCCCGGTTTGTGCTGCTTCGGACTGAGATCCGCTGCGTCCGACCTGCGCGGTTTATTTCGAAACAGACCTGCACTTCGCCTTCAATTCGATCGCGCCGCGCCTTGCGGGGATATTTTGGCGCAACAGTCAGCTGCGGTACCCGATCGGAGCTGCTATCCACGATCCGCGCCACGATCGGCTCATCATCATCGGCCGCGAAAACCGATACGGAAACCATCAGCACGGCGACTATGCGCCAGTTCATTGCGGCTCCGGTGCCTCGACCGGCAGCTCCGGCTGCTTGCGACGATCATCGATCGTGATCTTTTCATCTACCGGCACCACTTTGTCGAGGTACAGGCCTTTCACCTCTTTCAGCTTTTCGGATCGGGGATTGAGTTCCTGGCCCGCCCTGATATCTGCCTCGGATTCTTCAAACCGTTCCAGTTCAAGGTAGACCAGTGCCCGGTTGTTGTACGTGCGCCAGTGGTACGGGTCGAGTTCCAGCACCCAGTTGCAGTGTTCGAGAGCGGTTTCGGCCTGCCGGAGCAGCATGAATCCGGCACACAGGTTTGCGTGCCCGACTTTTTCCTCGCGCAGGCCCTGGGCCATGTTGAGCCCCATCAATGTGAGCCGCACGCCTTCCTCTGCGTTGCCCGCCATCAACGCATTTGCACCGTCGTAAAGATAGATATTTCTGGGCCCGAGCACGGTCTTGGCCGCCGTCTCTTCGTCCGCATTCACCTGTGCCGCCGCGAGCAAGGTCATCGTCAGCAGGCTCAGGATTCTATTCATGGTCTAGCTACTGAGGTGTTCGGCGAAGAACTCCGTGGTTCTTTGCCACGAAAGCGACGCGGCTTCCTCGTCGAAGCGCGGCGTCGTGTCGTTGTGAAAACCGTGATTTGCGCCGGCGTACAGGAAACGGACGTAATTTTTGTCAGCTGCCTCAAGTCCCTTTTCGAAATCCGGCCAGCTGGCATTGACGCGTTCGTCAAGTTCACCGTGATGCAGCATCAATGGCGCATTGATCGTGTTCGCATCGGCCGGTGCCGGATGGCCGCCGTAGTAGGACACCGCTGCAGCAAGCGTGGGTATTTGTACTGCGAGGCGCAGCGACATGCTGCCACCGAAGCAAAATCCGACACAGCCCACTTTGCCCGAGCAATCCGGGTGGCTGCCGACAAAGTCGACGGCCGCAGCAAAGTCCTCGGTCATTTCCGCGCTGTCGCGCTTGGCCTGCATCGCCCGGCCATCATCATCGTTGCCCGGATAGCCGCCAAGCGGCGTCAGCGCATCCGGTGCGAAGGCGATGAACCCGGCAACTGCCAGCCGGCGTGCAACATCCTCTATGTAGGGGTTCAACCCGCGATTCTCGTGAATGACGACGACTGCCGGCAGCTTGTGCTGGATAACCGCGGGGCGCGCATAGTAGCCGTTCATTACACCGGCGCCTTTCGGCGAGGGATATTTTTTATAGCTGGTCGAAATGGACTTGTCGTTCGGGTCGACTTGCTGTGCGAGACTGTAGTCCGGGCTCAGACTCGCCAGGATGGCCGCAGCTGCCGTTGCCGAGGCTGTGATCTTTGCGGCCCCGTCGAGAAATTCCCGCCGGCTGATCTGGCCATGCACGTAGCCATCAAACAGTCGCATTACGCGTCGATCAAGCGTCTTATTACTGGCCACTGATGTATTGCTCCAGGTGTTGGATTTCTTCCTGCTGGTCGGAAATGATTGCCTGCACGAGATCGCCAATCGAGATCATGCCAACCACGGTGTCGTTATCGATAACAGGAAGGTGCCGGATCTTGCGCTTGGTCATGACCGTCATGCATTTATTGACTGTGTCCTGCACGCTCGCGGTACAAACCTCACGCGTCATGATCTCGCCGACTTCCGTCGATTCTGACGATCGTCCCTTGATAATGACTTTGCGCGCGTAATCACGCTCGGTGACGATGCCCAGCAGCTTGTCACCGTCCATAACCAGCAACGAGCCCACTGCCTTGTCGGCCATGATTTTGATGGCATCGAGTACCGATGCACTGGCGGCGATGGAGATGATCCCGCGGCCTTTAGAGTCGAGCAAATGATGTACCAGTTTCATGCTGTCTCCCCTCAAATGCACCCGTCTGACAGGCGCTTTTAAGGGGAGATATTAGCACTTATGCGGGCTCAGGTTTCCTGATCTACCCTGCCACGAACATCCGAGATGGACAGCCCGCCGCTACCGTCGTCAACAATAACGAGATCATTTTCAACGTCAGATACCTTCATACTGCCGGATCCGTCGTCGAGTGTTACCGAGCCGCCAACGTGGCGGACAGTGATGCTGCCCGAGCCATCGACAATCGAAACGTCACCAGAAGCGTCGGCAACCGTGATTGAACCCGAACCGTCGTCAATCTTCAGGTTGGCTACATTGCGGACCTCAATAGAGCCCGATCCGTCGTCGATGCTGACGTCGCCCTCCGTGTCGGCGACGTCGATCGAACCTGAGGAATCGTTGATATCGACCGCCATACCCCGGGGAACCCTGACGTCGAGCACAATATAGGCATCACCGCGCGCGCCGAAAAGCCGTGCATCAAATTGCGCCTCGAGCGTCGCGACATTGCCGTCCCGCTGCAGGCTCAGTTTCATGTTCTTCTGCAGGTATTGCTGCGCGTCCGCGTCGTCTTTCCGTTGCACCACGATCCTCGCTTCGACTTCGATTTTGTCGAGGCCGGCTACTCCCCGAACGTCCATACTTCCCGGGCCCGAAAGAATCGATAAGGTGTCGATGCCGGCAGCATCCAGTTCAAGGTCCCGATCTTCTTCGTAGTCCGACCAGCCGGCACTCGCAATACTCGTTACAAACATCGCCAGCAATAAATAGGCACGCATAAGTTTCCCCTCGGGTAAGTCGTTGTTTGTCGTCCTCATCAGGGATTAGACGCCTGTCGCGCCGAAATGGTTGCAATCGCGCCTTATCTGCCGTCCTGCACCGCATAGCGCTCAAGTTTTTCGTCGAGTACCGCGGCCGGATACCAAACGCCGCGCAGCATGACGCCATGAATTCGCCGGCTGTTGCGTATATCGGTTAGGGGATTAGCGTCGAGCAATACGAGATCGGCGTCTTTGCCAACCGCCACGATGCCTCCGTTGGAGCCGAGAAATCTTGCGACCTCTACCGTGCCTGTTCGCAGCGCCGCGTAAGGTGTCAGGCCCGCAGCAACCAGGGCCTGCAGTTCCCGGTGTGTCGAAAACCCCGGTACGTTAAAGGTCTGCGGCGCATCGGAACCCAGTAACAGTCCAGCACCGGCGCGATAAAGTTCCCGTATCAGCCGGCGTCTCAATTCAATGCCTCGCGCCGCCGTCTCCGGACTGAAATCGCGATCGTTCCGCTGCGCTTCTTTTTGCGCTACCCAGTCCTTGACGGTTGCCGCCGATACGTAACGCATCTCAGGCCGGCTTTTGAGCTCACTTACCGGCGTATCGTCGATCAACTGTTCCACAAGGACTTCTGTCGGTACATTCCATGTGCCCGCTTGCTTGGTTGCCGCGACGATTTCAGCAACCCGGTCGATGTCGATCTGGTCGGCCAGCAGTACATCAAAGAATCCACCGTAACCTCCGGAACCTGGACTCTCCGGTGGCAACAGGGCGGCGAAATAGCCGTCGAGGTGGTCGATAGTCGTCATCCGGTATTGCAGCGCTACCTGCACGCCAGCCGCCGCCGGTACGTGTCCGGCAAAGGACATGCCGATCTTGTTTGCAGTGGTGGCGAGGGCCTGGAATTCGTCCAAGCTCAGGCCTGGGTGGATCTTGATGAAATCGTATCCGGCCGCTTTTTGCTCATGCACCTTCTGAACAACATCAGCCACTCCTGAAACGGAGCGCCCGCTAAACGAGGGGCCGGAGGTTGTGAGTCGCGGGCCGAAGATCTCGCCGCTGGCAAGTTTGTCCCGCAGTTCCAGGTGACGGGCCTGGCCGAGCATGCCGCGGATCGTGGTAATTCCGTTCGCAACGAACAGGCTTGCCAGGCGATCGATCTGGGCGGGATCCGTGCTGGTCACATGTGCGTGCATTTCTGCCAGGCCCGGCATGAGATACCGGTCAGTACCATCGACGACCCGTGCGCCTTTCGGCACCGGCACGGCGTCAACGTGCCCGAGTTGAGCAATCCTGCCGTCGATCACGACGAGCGATTGTTGCGCGACTACTTCATCGGTATTCATCGGGACGATGTTGACGTTAACGAACACCGTTGTTTCCGCACCTGCGCGTGCCGCCGCTATCAGGCAGACAAGAACGGTCGTTATCAATTTCGAAATCGGATTATTCATGGAGTTCTTTGAGCTCGGAACCCGAACACGGTTCCCACAATATCTACCGGGATAATCAACCCCCGTTCATGATCGCAGCCAGCTTGTCCTCTGTAATATTGCCGCCACAGACTATCGCCACGATGTTCTGGCCGCCGATCGCCGCCGTGCTCGCCAGCATACCCGCGACCGCTACACCTGCGGCGCCTTCGATGGTGTGGCCTTCGCGACCGATATACAGCCGCATCGCAGCGGCGATCTGATCCTCGTCAACGATGACCCACTCATCAATTACTGCCTGGTTCAGTGGAAATGTAATCGCGCCGGGCTCGATGCCACCAGCCGTGCCGTCCGATAAGG
>JAOUNH010000023.1 GCA_029881055.1 Gammaproteobacteria bacterium | reverse complement strand
CACCGCGGGTACATAGGACCTTCGATCCGCGATGAGATTGAAGTCCCTGATCGGACCGTTGACGAGAGTTGCCTGTGTTGCGACTTCGCCGGGAAATGCAGCGAGTTCGTAGACACGGGACAATCGATCGACGGTCCCGTCGTCATAGTTGAGCGTGAGGCCTGCACCCTCGAGCAATACCAGGACTCTGTCGTAGCCGGGAAAGTGCGAGAACGGCCCGTCGGTATCCACGCCCGCGATACTGAGTCGCCAAAGCATGCGCCCGGTCTGCGCATCCGTGTGGAGGTAGAGTTCTGTCGTGACGCCGCCGCCATTCGCCCAGGGCATTTCCCGGAAACGTTTCTTGTCGATGAGTTTGACGATCACGGCGGATCAGTGCTTGATGCTGATAGCGTCGTCGATCAACGCATGAACCTTGTCGAATTGCGTGCTCCAGGGCTCAAGGCCATCCTGTATGAAGGCGTCGTAGCCGTCGGCGTTGGCGCTCCACTGGTTCAGGAATCCCTGGTTGCTGCGCATTCCGTCCAGGTCGCACTGGGAGTGGGCCCGTATTTCCTGCATTTCTTCGTCAAAATAGGTCGTCAAGCGGATAAGGTCCGGATAGTTGGATGGCAAGTGAGCGAACGATGACGCGGTAGTCTGAATTTCAATCATTGTTTGCAGTACGGCTCGCGTCTGCTGCAGGCCAATCAGGCTGCGCCGCAGTTCGGCATCCTGAATAATTTCCAGCCGACCCGTACTGATCAGCTCGTCCAGCGACGGTAGTGCAGGGGCGTTGATATTGAAGAAATTTGAGCTGGCTACCGCGATACACTCGTCTTTGGTCAGCGCGTCTCGCCGGCCGGCCAGAACGTCGCTGGCACCCAAAACATACTGCAATCGTTCCAGTCGCCGGGCGCGCACTCGGCTGCTTAGTTCCTCCGCAAAAAGCACATCGCTGTGTAATTGCTGTAGGTAGGCACGTTCGTCAATACGATCCTTACGCGCGGTGTTCCAATCATCAACCTGCAGGCCGATGAATATGCCGACCACGACCACGAGTACTTCGATGATGACGACGAACCAATTTTGTTGCGAGAGAGCTTCAGCGAGTCGGCGTAAGAGCATGGGTACTTTCCAGGTTGAATTTCGTTGGCTGCCGAAGTGCTTTACTCGGGCAAGTCGGGGTTAAACTCGATCGCGTCAAGACGCTCGGTCGTCATACCAGTGAAAGCAAGATATTCAGCCCAGCGCGGATCGTCGTGCAGATTGTTCCAGACAGGTGAGAAGGTCATTCGGTTCAAGAATTGGAAATCCGTCGCCGCCAGGGCGAACAGGTTTTCGAATGCGAGATCACTGTCGCCCATCCAGGCCGCAATTTCTGTGAGGAGCAGGGTTTGCCAGCGAGCGTCATGATGATCCGTCCGGCGGAGCTCTGCGACCACGGCGTCGGCTTCGTCAACACGCGCCAGCGAGAACAGGGCCCTGGCCCGGGCACCCAGAAATTCAAGATAAGCGTGATCGTCGACAGCGCTGGTTGATTGAATAACCGCGAGTGTCTCCTCGGATTTTCCCTGCAGCAGCAGTATGGTGAGGTATTCAGAGACTCCCGAATCGGTTGCCGCTGCGAAATGCTCGATTTCCCGTTGTGCGGCCGGGTAATCGCCCTTGTACATGAGGGCCTGTGCATAACGGCGGCGACACTGGTGGCAAAGAGGATCGATCGCCAGCGCAAACTTCAGCAGCTGGACGGCGACATCAATCTTACCGATGTGCATTGCGAAATAGCCGGCCAGGCGAACATTGTCGGGATCGGTCAGGTCCTTCTCAAGGCCTCTGAGGTACAGCGCAGCTGCTTCCTCCAGTTTCCTCTCGCCAGACCGCATGAACGCATAGTAGTAATCTGCGCCAGCGTAGCCGGGGTCGAGCTCGAGAATCCTGTCATAGTTTGCATCGATCCTGCGCTGCGCTTCTTCCCAGGTAATGCTGGAACTTTCCATTTGATACCAGTACACATAGCCCATCAGGTCCAGAGCGGGGACATGATCCGGGTCGATCTCGAGTGCGCGCGACAAAAGAGTATCCATTTTCTCACCGACGCCATCGGGTCGAGTTTGCGCGAGTTGCCGGGCCTGCGCTGTCAATGACAGCACTTCCGGATCAACCTGATGGGCTCTCGGCATCGCGCTGAGCAATTCGATTTTGAGATTGGCGACCACGTCAGATGCGATGTCGTCCTGGATCTGGAATATATCAGTCAGCTCGCGTTCGTAGGTTTGCGACCATAGGTGCGTATCGCTGCGCGCCTCGATAAGCTGCGCAGTGACCCGAATGCGATTGCCCGCGCGTCGAATGGAACCTTCCAGCACGTGAGCGACGTTAAGGCGTTCTGCAATTTCCGGTACTTCGAGATTCTCGCCTCTCAGTGCGAACGCAGACGATCGGGAAATCACGCGTAGCTGGCGAACGCGGGCGAGCAGGTTCAGTACTTCCTCAGCGATTCCATCCGCAAGGTATTGCTGCTCCGGGTCAGCGCTCAGGTTGTCAAAGGGCACCACGGCAATTGAGCGATCGCCGTAGAATCCGGACACTGCGGCCGCACGCGCCACACTGGCGGCTGCTGCTTCTGCCTGGCTGACGCGCTCCGGCGCTAACACGAACTTGTCGAAAGCGAAGTAGGCGATACCGATGACCAGGACTACGATGATTGAACGGTCGAGCAGCCGGGCTGCGCGCTCGGCTGGCGGTGCGTCGACGGTGTTCCTGTCAAGCTTTATCCCGTCGGGCGTGATCTGAAAAATCCACGCACCAACGATGGCCGGGACGAATCCGATGGCGAGTACGATGATGACAGTACGAATCGCGCCGTCGGAAATTTCGAATACAGGGAAGGTGGTTTCGACGACCTGGATAATCAACCAGGCCGTAACCGCATACGCGGTGGCGACGCGAAGGACATTGCGGCGTTTCAGTTCTTTGAGTAGCGACACGCGACCACTATCGAATACAGCCTCATGACCGTATGCTCTTCAGTGAAAGTCAGTAGAGTATAGCGATTGTTCCTTGTCCTGCGCGATCCCGGGACGATTGCGGCGTTTGGCCAGCTTCGTTGTTATGCCGATTCGACAGCATGTGCGGGGATTAGGCCTCGCAAGAATCGCTCGCAGTCAATTTGTCCAATGGCAAGCCCTCTGGGGCCTGTAGCAGTCATTCAGAACACGAGGTAGCTTTCCAGTGTCCAGCCTTCAAAACCGTTGGACGGTTTGCGCCAGTGTACGACCACTTCCTGACCGATGGTCTTTCTTGCAACGATGTCTACGCGCATACGCTTATTCGTTGGATTGAATGCACAGTCAACCTTGTTTGGAGCGCGATTGTTTTTTAGATCGGCCAGATACTTCGGCACCTGGTCTGCTGTGCGGCAGATCAGTGCACTTTCACTCAGGTATGCGCTTTGAGGTCCCTGTTGGACAGGTCGTCCTTGCTGAGCTGATGTAGCTTCCGGCATCTGAATCGGCGCAGGGGTGCTCTGCTGTACGGCCGTTGTATGAGCGTCATCCTCAAACAGCATTCGCGCAACGAAGAATACGCCGATTGCCGCTACATAACCGGCAATGATAGACAACACTTTCGAGCGTCTTTGTACAATGCCGATCGTTGTAACGGTGATCCAAACCGCGCAAAACAATATCAGGTACAGCAATTCCTCTCTCCGCAAGGAGGTATTTGAACATAGTATTGATGGTGTACGAATTTGGTAAGTCGCAGTCGGCAGTTTTCGCCTAAAAAGTGTGACCTTCGTCGCATTTCAATTGGCAGGAGTACACGATCGAGACTGGTTCCGCATTAACAGCGATCGAAAAAAGCAGGAATATCGATGTTACGGAGGCCAGCATTATTCTCTTCAACATGATTAAGTCCTTTTCTTGTTTTAGTTGTGTCCACTTCAGTATTAGGAGAGAAATGTCGCTTTGCTTGGCCGTTTTGTCGATCGGGGACCGATTCCGGCAGAGGAAGTACCCGGCAAAAAAAAGAGGCCGCAAGGGCCTCTTTGTGTTTGTCTGGTACTCCCTAGGGGATTGATTCAGATCGCCTTGGGGCGATCTTCACCCCTGCGGGGCGCGCGTTGCGCGTCCAAAACGCTGGCGCGTTTTGTCGAACCAGCGGTCCAAATCCTCCAAAGGAACTTCCAAAATAAAAAAGGGCCCACGTTGTGGACCCTTTGTATTTTGGTACTCCCTAGGGGATTCGAACCCCTGTTACCGCCGTGAGAGGGCAGCGTCCTGAACCACTAGACGAAGGGAGCAGAGTACGGATCGTCCTTCTGGACGGGGCGCCATTATACGGCGGGTCCTCAAATCCTCAAGCGGATTCTCGTTTTTTTACTGTGCCCCGCGGGCAGGCAGGGCTGTTATCATACGGCGCACTTAATCATGCCAACGACAGCCAATTGAAAAATAACCCGAATCCCGGGCCCGACGCGCTTAAGGTTATTCCTCGCGCCGCCCACAACGTCTCCCGGAACGAAATCTCTGACGGCGCTCTTAAAGTGCTGTATCGCCTGCACAAGGCCGGCTACAAGTCGTTCCTGGTCGGGGGCGGGGTCCGTGACGCCATATTGGATCTGCATCCCAAGGACTTTGACATCGCTACCGATGCGACACCGGACGAGGTGCGTTCGCTGTTCAGTAACTGCCGCCTGATCGGGCGGCGTTTTCGCCTCGCGCACGTACGTTTCGGGCGAGAGGTAATTGAGGTAGCTACGTTTCGTGCCGCCGCGAATCACGCCGATGACGATATCGCGCACGATACCGAAGGCCGCATTCTTCGCGACAACGTCTACGGCACAATAGACGAAGACGTCTGGCGCCGTGACTTCACCTGCAATGCGCTCTATTACAACATCGCGGACTTCAGCATTTGGGACTACACCAACGGTTTCGAGGACGTTAAAAACAAGCGCCTGGTCCTGATCGGTGACCCCGTGCAACGCTTGCGAGAAGACCCTGTACGCATGCTTCGTGCCGTTCGTTTCGCCGGCAAGCTCGGATTTACCATCGACGACAGTGTCGTTGAGGCCATGCGAGGGCATACCAATCTCCTCAGCAATGTGCCTGCCGCACGATTGTTTGACGAATTCCTGAAGCTGTTCCAGGCGGGTTATGCCGAACCGACCTTCGAATTGCTGCGAGAGCACAAGCTGTTCGGCGAATTGTTTCCGGCGACGGAATTCGAACTATCGAGGGACGAGCGCTACATGGGTTTTACGCGCGCAGCCTTAAGGAACTCGGACGAACGTGTCGCGGAAGGCAAGTCCGTCACGCCCATGTTCCTGCTCGGCGTTTTTCTCTGGTTGCCCATCAAGAAGCTGGCGGCCATTACGCGTGTCGAGGAAAAGATGTCGGAGTCGCAGGCCCTGAGTCTCGCTGCTTACGAAATCGTGTCGCAGCAGCAGCGCCGCATCTCTATTCCCAAGCGCTTTACTGTGCCGATGCGTGAAATGCTTGCCTTGCAGCCGCGCTTTGACAACAGGCGCGGCAAGCGCGGGATGAACCTGCTCGATCACAAGCGATTTCGTGCCGCATACGACTTCATGTTATTGCGTTCCGAGGTCGGCGAGGTGCCCGGCGAGATTGCGAAATTCTGGACGGATGTCCAGTCACAGTCGCCCGAGGAGCGCGCCGTCAGTTTTCAGTTGCACGCGAATCCCGGAAAACAGGGGTCCGCGCGCCGTCGCCGCCGACGCAAGCCCTCCCGGGAAGCGTGATTGGTGGCTGGCGCTCACTGGTACCCGGCTTACGTCGGCCTGGGCAGCAACCTGCAAGGACCGGCGCGCCAGCTCGAGAACAGCTTTGAGCTGCTGGACGCCATTCCCGATACGCGCCTCATCCTGCGCTCATCCCTGTATCGATCCGCGCCTTTCGGTGGCATAGAGCAGCCGGACTTTGTCAACGCCGTTGCCGCGCTGTTGACACGCTTGTCGGCAATGGAGCTTTTAGCCGAACTGCAGGGCATTGAACGTGCTCGTGGCCGCGCGCAGGGCGGCGTTCGCTGGGGTCCGCGCGTCCTGGACCTGGACCTTTTGGTCTACTCCAGTCAGGAAATCGATGATCCCAGGCTGTCGGTTCCACACCCGGGCATCGCCGAGCGAAATTTTGTATTGTTGCCGCTGGCCGAAGTTGCCCCCGATTTGACTGTGCCGGGTTTGGGTCGAGTTGCTAGTATTGCAGTCAACTTCAGCGAACCCGGCATTTCGCTCATCGCATAAAGGAAATCTGTGGTCGTCAGTCAATTCAAGAAACCCGGCAATTCCTCGCGCTATATCGCGATCGAAGGCCCGATTGGCGTGGGCAAGACCGCCCTCGCCAGGCGCCTTGCTGACAGTTTGTCGGCGGACCTGGTACTGGAAGAGTTTGACGACAATCCGTTTCTGGAGCGGTTTTATCGCGACGGGCGTTCCGCCGCGCTGCCCGCGCAAATGTTTTTCCTCTTTGCCCGCGCACGTCAGATCGAACAGCTGCGACAATCCGACCTGTTTTCGAGCGTGCGCATATCCGATTACCTGTTCACCCGGGACCGCTTGTTCGCAGAACTGAACCTGGACCGCGAAGAACTCAAGCTCTATGAACAGATTGTTGCGAATCTCGCTATCGAGGCGCCGGTACCGGACCTCGTGATCTACCTGCAGACTTCGGTCGACATCATCATGCAACGCCTGGCACGTCGCGACCTGCCTTATGACCGCTACGTCGACCGCGCCTACCTCGAGCGCCTGACGGACGCCTACGCACGCTTTTTTCATGATTACGATGAAGGTCCGCTGCTGATCGTCAACGCCTCGCAAATCGATCCCGTAAATAACGACGCCGATTTCGAGCAGTTGTTTCAGCAAATCGAACGCACCACCGGCGGACGGCATTTTTTCAATCCGGTCAGCGCTGCGCTAGCCTGATATCCTAGGCACCTATGTATACGCAACTCGAACAGCGCGGCATGCCGCAGCCACCGGTTAATGTGTCGACACTGCAAAAAATGAAGCAGGAGGGCGAAGCTATCGCCTGCCTCACGGCCTATGACGCGAGTTATGCCGTTTTAGTTGATGCGGCTGGCACGGACCTTGTTCTCGTTGGTGATTCACTGGGCATGGTGATACAGGGACACGACACTACGGTGCCGGTCACTGTCAGCGACATGGTTTATCACTGCCGCACTGTCGCTCGCGGCTTGCGTCGCGCGTTCCTTGTCGCCGACATGCCGTTCATGAGTTACACCAAGCCGGATATTGCCCTCGACAACGCCGTGCGACTCATGCAGGAAGGCGGTGCGATGATGGTCAAGCTGGAAGGTGGCGACGACCAGGTCGCAATCGTCGAACACCTGGCGCGTCACGATATACCGGTCTGTGCCCACCTCGGATTGAAACCGCAGTCCGTGCACAAGATCGGCGGATTTAAGGTGCAGGGCAGGGACAAGGATAAGGCGACGGAGATGCTGGAGTCTGCAAAACGCTTGCAGGATGCCGGCGCCGATATCGTATTGCTCGAATGCGTGCCCAATGAAGTCGGTAAGGGCATCACGAATGCGCTTGAGGTGCCCGTCATTGGCATCGGTGCAGGCCCCGACGTGGATGGGCAGATTCTCGTTTTGTACGACATCCTCGATATTACGCAAGGCCGAACGCCGCGATTCGTGAGGAATTTTCAGGCAGGTTGTGATTCGCCGCTCGCGGCAATCACGTCTTATGTGCGCGACGTCAAAGCGCGTATTTATCCAGCGCCGGAACATTGCTTTTCCTAAGCAGGCCGTCGCCGAGTTCTAAACATGATAATTGCGAAAACCCGAGAAGAGCTCCTGGAGCAGTTGGCTGATTGGCGCCAGCATGGTGACCGAATCGCGTTGGTGCCCACGATGGGCAATCTGCACTCGGGTCATATGTCACTCGTGAAGCTGGCGCGTGAACACGCCGAACGCGTCGTTGTCAGCATATTTGTAAATCCGACGCAGTTCAGCGAAGACGAGGACTTTGAGGAGTATCCGCGAACCTTTGAACGCGATACGCGCCGACTCAAGAAGCCGGCGGCCGACCTGATCTTCGCGCCCGAAGTTGAAACTATTTATCCCTTTGGCCTGACAAATGCGACAACGGTGTCTGTGCCGCGCATTACCGAAAACTTTTGTGGCGCCAGTCGTCCGGGTCATTTTGACGGTGTGACTTCCGTTGTTGTTCGACTGTTTGCGCTGGTGCAACCGGACGTTGCGGTTTTCGGCCAGAAGGACTACCAGCAACAGCTCGTGATCCGGCACATGTCACAGGACCTGAACCTGCCGATTTCAATTATCACCGCACAAACGGTGCGCGAAGCAGACGGTCTTGCAATGAGCTCCCGCAATCTTTATCTGAATGATGAGGAGCGAAAAATCGCACCGGCCTTGTACAAAGTCCTGTCTGAAATCGGCACGAAATTGCAGGACGGGCGGCGGGATTTCGAGGCGCTTGAAGCGGAGTCCGCCGCGAAATTGACCGCGGCAGGTTTTGTCGTTGATTACTTCGCGATTCGACGCGCAATGAACCTGGAGATGCCGGATCGTGATTGCGATGAACTGGTCGTACTCGCCGCGGCGCAGCTGGGTCACGCTCGCCTCATCGACAACGTCGTAATCACAATCTAGTCGGAGACGGTGTCGCGCCCGGAGTCTTTCGCGCGATAGAGTGCGGCATCCGCGTCGTGTGCCAGCGTTTCAAGCGTGCCGTGCGGCGCCCGCTCAGCCACGCCCATCGAAATTCTGAGTGGAATTCGGATCATCGAATCGCTGCCGTCGCCGGTCTTGCCGCACACGGCAAGACGGACGCGTTCGCCAATGACCAGCGCCTGCTCCTTGTTAGTACCGGGCAGCAGGACGACAAATTCGTCGCCGCCGTAGCGAACCAGCAGGTCTTGAGGGCGAAACTGGATGCGCAGGACCTTCGCGACAGCGACCAGTGCGCGGTCGCCGGCAATGTGGCCAAAAAGATCATTGAAGTTTTTGAAGTTGTCGATATCGATCATCATCATCGCGACAGGATCGTCTTTCTCGACGCAACGTTCGATCGCAAGCGGAAAGGACTCCAGCATGGCATGTCGATTAGCAAGTCCTGTCAAGGCATCGGTCGTCGCATGCCTTTCGAATTTCTTGATCTCGCCGAAACTGTCAGCGATAACGCGGTTATGGCTGCGCACGCGTTCGGATAATACGACCAGCAGGTTCTTTGCGAAATTGTGGGATGCATCCACCATTTCCCACAACACCGTCTGGTGTATGAGCAGCAAGTGTGAATCTTCGGCCGCGATTACAAATGCCGACGGATCGCGATCCTCGATGATGGACATCTCGCCGACACAGGCGCCGACATCCATGCTCGCAATCATCGGCGTGTCGACAGAACCGACATGAACATTAAGGCTGCCGGAAAGTACGATATAGACGTGCTCATTCCTGGCACCGGGCGACAACAACAATTCACCTGCGGCAAGGTCACGGCGGTCACATCGTTGCAGAAGTCCCTGCACATCATCCGGCCGCACGCCCCGGAACAGCTCGAGGCTATCCAGCAACGTGCGTTTGTAGTCCGAATTTATGGCGAGCGATGGCGACACAGTCTGTTCCTGAAGTTATCCGGGGATTGTTACGGCTTTCGCGCCCGATCAACATCGACCAGCGCACAGATTGACAGAAATTCAAAACGTGACAGGTGTCACCTAGTCATCGGCGCACAATTCTGCGCGGGATTCGGCGAATTCGACCCTGTCGCCGGCCGAAGGCTCGGGATAGCGCAGTCCAATACTCTGCAACGCATCGATAATTATTTCGGCGACGCGCGCCTGCATATAGGGTTTGTCGTCAGCGGGAATCGCATACCACGGTGCCCATGGCCTCGATGTTCCGTTGAGCGCGGCTTCGTACGCGGCCATGTAATCGTCCCAATGACGTCTTTCCGCGACATCCCCCGGCTCGAACTTCCAGTTTTTTGCAGGATCGTCGAGGCGTGCGAGGAAGCGCTTTTTCTGTTCGGCCTTAGAGACATTCAGCCAGAATTTCAAAATAACGGTGCCGTTACGCGCCAGATGCTCTTCCTGTTGGCGTATCGATGTCAGTCGTTCATCAAAAACAGTGGTGAGATCAATCTCGTCCGGTAATTGCTGGTATTCGAGAATTTTCGGATGCACCCGAACGACGAGTACCTCCTCGTACTGGCTGCGGTTGAAGATGCCGATGCGGCCTCTTTCCGGCAGGCGGCAGGTCGTGCGCCAGAGAAAATCGTGGTCCAGTTCCAGGCTGGACGGCTTTTTGAAGCTGAATACCTGGCAGCCGGACGGGTCAATACCCCGCATGACCGATCGAATCGTGCTGTCTTTGCCAGCCGCGTCCATAGCCTGGAAAACCAGTAGCACGGCGTGGCGATCGCCGGCCGCCAGCACCTGCTGCAGTGTGCTCAGTTTCTTGATTGCCTCGCGACGATATTTTCCTTTGTGCGAGTGTCCGTCCGTTTGTGCCCTGGTGCTTGCCCTGGACACGTCGAAACTGCCGTCGAAAGGAACAAGATACGGTGAATCAGGTGCCTCAAACATTGTGTATCTCCGGTGTCTTCTTTTTGCGTTGGTGTTGTCCGAGCGCCCACTCTACATGTTCCGTGACCAAGGGCGACGCATCTGCGTGCCGTGCATTAAGTACCGACAGCACGTCCGGCGTTGTATCGGCGTTGCCCAGCGCGACGGCAATGTTGCGCAACCAGCGCTCGTAGCCAATACGCCGGATCGCACTGCCCTCTGTTTTCTCGAGCCAGGTCACTTCGTTCCACATGAATAATTCCGTTAGCTCGGCTGACTGCAGGCCGTGGCGTGGAGCGAAGTCGCCTTCGGCCGTTGGTTTCGCAAATTTATTCCACGGACAAAACAGCTGGCAGTCATCGCAGCCATAAATACGATTGCCAATGGCCTCACGAAACTCAACTGGGATGGATTGCCTGTTTTCAATAGTTAAATAGGAAATGCAGCGACGTGCATCCAGCGAGTAGGGTGCGACAATCGCCTGGGTTGGACAGACTTCGATGCAAGCCGTACAGGATCCGCAATGAGATTCCTCGGCGACATCGACCGGTAATGGTAAGTCCGTGTATAGCTCGCCCAGAAAAAACCACGATCCTGAATCGCGATCGATGAGGTTGGTGTGCTTTCCGATCCAGCCGATGCCGGCTTTCTCGGCTATCGCCTTTTCGAGCACCGGTGCGCTGTCGACGAAAACGCGATAACCAAATTCTCCGACTGACTGCTCAATTCTCCGCGCGAGTTCGCGCAAGCGACCACGCAGGACCTTGTGGTAGTCACGACCAAGGGCGTAGCGGGAGATGTAGGCGCTCGACCCGTGATCGAGCAATTGTTTTGCGGTGTTCTGATCCTCGGGCAAATAGTCCATGCGCACGGATATGATGCGCAAGGTTCCCGGGACCAGTTCGTCCGGGCGACTGCGCTTGCTGCCATGACGTTCCATGTAGCTCATGGAGCCGTGGAATCGGGTTCGCAACCAGTCAGCGAGTCGCGCCTCTGCCTGGCTGAGATCAATGTCCGCGACGCCCGCCTGCTGAAACCCGAGCTCACTGCACCAGGTGATGATCTCGCGTTTCAGCGAGCCAATTTCGCTTTCGCTTTTGTCCATAGCGGGTTTCGTCATTGATTGTTCCTTCGGAAGGGGCAGTATAATCGCCACGATGCAATCCCTACCCGCAAACATCTATTCCGTGGCGTCCGTTCGCGAGATGGATCGCCGTGCAATCGAAGATCGGGGCGTACCTGGCTACACACTCATGCAGCGTGCGGGATTGGCGGCACTTTGCGCCGCGCGCAAGCACTACCCGGATGCCAAACGCTGGCAGGTTATTTCCGGGCCTGGCAATAATGGCGGCGATGGCTATGTGGTGGCGAGACTGGCGGCACAGGATGGCATCGTCGTCTCGGTGCTGTCGCTTGTCGACCCGGAATCCCTGACCGGCGACGCCGCAAAAGCCTATGCGGACTTTGCCGCCGAGGGCGGCGTCGTGATGCCTTGGTCCGGTGAGCTGGACGCAGAGGCCGAATTGCTCGTCGACGCGATCCTCGGCAGCGGCCTTGAACGCGAGCTCAGCGGCGCCTACGCCGATGCCGTCGCGGCGATCAACGGCCACGGCGCCGATGTTCACAGCATGGACATTGCCACGGGTATCCACGGCGATACGGGCGCAGTCATGGGTTCGGCTGTAAGGGCCGGGCTGACGACCACCTTCGTCGGACTGAAACCTGGCCTGTTTCTTGGCTCAGGCCCGAACTTCTGCGGGGAAATCACCTTTTCCGATCTCGACATCGGTGACGAGGTCCAATCCGGCACCCAGCCGCTCTTCAGGCGTATGGACGACGCACATCTGGCCGCTTTGCTGCCCGCGCGTCCGCGTGGCTCGCACAAGGGCGATTTCGGGCATGTTCTGGTTATCGGTGGCGGGCCGGGCATGGCCGGAGCCGCCAGGCTTTGCGGCGAAGCAGCCCTGCGGGCGGGTGCCGGCCGCGTCAGCGTGGCGACGCACCCGGCGCATGCGGCGCTGATCTCCGCTGCGCGGCCGGAACTCATGTCTCACGCTATCTCCTCGGGTAAGGAGGTAGCAGAACTTATTGAAAAGGTTGATGTTATTGCCTTCGGCCCCGGCCTCGGCCTGACCGACTGGGCGCGCGAGCTCTACAGCCTCGTCAGCGCGTCCCAGAAGCCCGCCGTCTGGGACGCCGATGCTCTTAACCTGCTTGCCGCCACGCCGGACAGCACCTCGCACCGCGTGATCACACCGCATCCCGGAGAAGCGGCGCGCTTGCTGGGGATGTCGGCAAGCGATGTCCAGGCCGACCGGCCGGCCGCTCTTCGGTCATTATCGTCAAAATTCGGCGGCGTCACCGTCCTCAAAGGGGCCGGCACGCTGATTTCGTCTGCGGCGGGCGTGCCTTACGTATGCACAGCCGGCAACCCAGGGATGGCGGCTCCGGGCATGGGTGATGTACTGACAGGCGTCATCGCTGCACTGCTGGCACAGGGCCTGTCGCTGCAGGAGGCGGCCACTGGCGGGGTTGAACTCCATGCCCGCGCTGGCGATGCGGCGGCTTGTGGCGGCGAGCGCGGCATGCTGGCGTCGGACCTGATCGCCGCGCTTCCGGGCATCGCGAACCCATGACACGATTCCTGCCCGATGAACAGGCCACGATGACGCTGGCCAGCGAGGTATACCGTGCGTTGCCCAGAGACCGCGCCGGCTGGACGATCCTGCTGACGGGTGAGCTGGGAGCCGGAAAATCCACCTTCGCACGGGCCCTGATTAAGGCGGCAGGACACTCCGGGTCCGTACCCAGTCCCACCTATACGCTCGTGGAGCCATACAAGCTGCCATCGGGAAACATATATCATATTGATTTATATAGAGTTTCATCAGAAGACGAGCTGTACTACCTGGGCTTTGACGAACTGGACGACGGCCTTTGCCTTGTCGAGTGGCCGGACCGTGCGCCGCGACTCGCTGAGGCGGCGGACCTGCTCGTTGAGCTGCGTTACGAGGGGTCCGCCCGCCACGCGACCCTGACCGGACGATCCGCGCGCGGCCATGCTTTGACTCAGAAGATTAACTAAGCCCGCTATCTTCATAATTTTGCAGCAAAATACCTTGGATTTTTCTGCCGGATTCGTATACTCACCGGACATAATATTCACCTGTCTTGACTTAAGGCCCCGATGAGACGTTTGCCGCCGATCCTGATTCCGCTTTTGTTGCTGCTCGGCGTGGCCGCGAATGCGGGCACCACAGTCGAAAATGTGCGTGTCTGGTCGGAAAACGACAAAACCCGGGTCGTCCTGGACCTCAGCCAGTCTGTCGATCACAACATTTTTACCTTGCGCGGCCCCGATCGCCTGGTTATCGATCTCAAGGATAGCCGCCTTGCAGAGTCCCTGGCCCGCTTGCCGAAAGGCGCTGGCGCCGTGCGATCGATACGCAGTGCTATCAAGGCGGATGGCCAGCTGCGCGTCGTACTGGATTTGACGGAAGGCGTGCGCTCGAGAAGTTTTGTCGCGGGACCGAATGCCGAATACGGCGATCGACTGGTCATTGACCTGACTCGCGCCGGCAATTTGCAGCCCGTCAAGCGCGCCTCCGAGGAGTACCGGCCCGGGCGTGACATCGTGATTGCGATTGACGCGGGTCATGGCGGCCACGATCCCGGCGCCCTCGGCAAGCGCTCGAAAGAAAAAGATGTCGTGCTAACGATCAGCCGCGAGCTCGCTCGTCGAATTAACGCAGAGCCCGGCATGCGGGCCGTGCTCATCCGCGATCGGGACGTATTCGTCGAACATCGTGACCGGATCGCGATCGCGCGCAAGCAGAAAGCAGACCTGTTTATTTCCATTCACGCGGATGCGTTTACCGATTCGCGCGCGAACGGCGCGTCAGTATTCGCACTGAACCTGAAAGGTGCGAGCGACGAGGCGGCGCGGCAGCTCGACCAGCGTGATTCCGCGCCGGTGAGCGTGGGCGGCGTGTCTTTGCACGACAAAGACGAAGTGCTGGCTTCGGTCTTGTTTGATTTGTCACAAAATGCCGCGTTGAGTGCGAGCCTGGACGTCGGCGCCAAGGTCAGCCGGGAAATGAGTCGGGTCGCCAAGATGCACAGCAAGGAAGTGAAGCAGAAGTCCCTGGTCGTGCTGAAGGCGCCGGACATGCCTTCCATTCTCGTTGAGACCGGGTTCATTTCGAATGCGTCGGAAGAAAACAAGCTCAGGGACGCGAAGCATCAGGGCATGCTTGCCAACGCTGTCCTCGCCGGCGTGCGAAGTTACTTTTATACGAATCCGCCACCCGACACACAGATAGCCATGGATCTGCGCCGCGAACCGTCGAGCCAGGTGCGTTACGTCATCGCGCGCGGTGACACGATTTCCCAGATAGCGGAGCGTTACAACGTCAGTCCGGCAGCAATTCGCAAGGCGAATAAACTTTCGACGGACAAAATACGCGTCGGCCAGACCTTGAGTATCCCGGTCTTCACGGGCGGATAATTCACTTCGCAAGACTTTTGCCCCTGGATTTGGAAAAATGCCGGATTGACGCCAATGGCCCATCCGCATGCCTATCCAGCAGCTCCCAGACCACCTGATTAATCAAATCGCCGCCGGCGAGGTGGTTGAGCGCCCGGCATCCGTGATCAAGGAACTCATTGAGAATAGCCTCGATGCCGGTGCCAGGGCTGTGCAAATCGATGTAATTGCCGGCGGACAAAAGCTGATCCGCATTCGAGACGATGGCAAAGGCATCGACAAATCTGAACTCAAGCTCGCCTTGTCGCGCCATGCGACGAGCAAGATTTCGAGCCTTGAGGACCTTGAAACGGTGGCATCCCTGGGGTTTCGCGGCGAAGCGTTGCCGAGTATCGCGTCCGTAGCGCGCCTTGTTTTGTGCTCGCGGACCGCCAACGGCGAGTCTGCCTGGCAGGTGGAGGCCAGCGGCGGAGATGTGAGCGCGCCAAAACCGGCGGCACATCCGATGGGTACCAGCGTCGAAGTCCATGATCTGTTTTTCAACACACCGGCGCGTCGGCGCTTTTTGCGAACGGAGCGCACCGAGTTCGGGCACGTCGAAAAATGGATCCACCGGCTCGTGCTATCGCGTCCGGAGATCGCATTTACGATGACACACAACCAGCGAACCGTATTGCAGGTAGCTGCAGCAACGTCAGAAGAGCAACAGCGGCAGCGGATCGCGAAGATTTGCGGCACAGGATTTGCGGATCAGTGCGTCTATATCGAGCGCGAAACCGACGGTATCGCGCTGTCCGGATGGATTGCCTTGCCGACCTTCAATCGCAGCCAGCCTGACTTGCAGTACTGGTTCGTGAATGGCCGCAGCGTAACCGACAAGACGCTGGCGCACGCCGTTCGCCACGCTTATCGGGACGTGTTGTTTCACGGACGATTTCCCGCCTATGTCCTGAACCTGACATTGGATCCGGCCACGGTGGATGCCAACGCGCATCCGGCCAAACACGAAGTGCGATTTCGCGATGGGCGGCGCATCCACGGTGTGGTATCGCAGTCTGTCGAGGTCGCGCTGAAGGACACGCGGCCGGGTGGCTACAATGTGACGCCCATTCCCATGACGCGCAACGCTGTTTTCAATCAGGGCTCGATGCCGCTGCAGGCAAGGCCGACGACGCATGGCGTTTCTGAAACACTCGCGGCGTATGGCGCCATGGCCTCGTCAGTATCGCCTGCGAGTGCACTGCATGAGGATCGCGAAGTTCCGCCGCTGGGTTTTGCTATCGCGCAGGTCGCGGGCATTTACGTACTGGCGGAAAACAGGGATGGCCTGGTTATCGTCGATATGCACGCTGCCCATGAGCGCATCACTTACGAAAAACTGAAAAAGGCTTACGACGATCGCAACCTGGTTCGACAGCCTTTGCTCGTACCGGAAGCGATTGCGGTATCCGAGCGCGAGGCGAATCTTATCGAGGAATCCGGCGACCTGCTGGCGTCGCTCGGCCTCGTGGTGAATCGCACAGGCCCGACCAGTGTGACTGTGCGGGAAGTGCCTGTGTTGCTAAAGAACTCGGACACCGAGTCGATGCTGCGCGACGTGTTGTCCGATCTCTCCGAGGCCGGGCAAAGCAATCGTGTGGCGGATGCCGGCGACGATTGCCTCGCGACGATGGCCTGTCATCACTCGGTACGGGCGAATCGACTGTTATCCTCGGATGAAATGAATGCGCTTTTGCGCCAGATGGAACAGACCGACCACGCGGATCAATGCAATCACGGTCGGCCAACGTGGACGACGATCAGCCTGTCTGAACTTGACCGCCTCTTCCTGCGCGGTCGTTGAGTGGCCCTGTGAGCGCCAAGGCCATACTGCTCATGGGGCCTACTGCGTCCGGCAAAACCGATATTGCCATCAGTCTTTGCAAGCGCTTTCCCTGTGACGTGATCAGTGTCGATTCGGCGCTGGTTTATCGTGGCATGGACATCGGTACGGCCAAGCCGGATGCACAGACCTTGCTTCGCACGCCGCACCAGTTGATCGATATTCGTGATCCGGAGGAAAGCTACTCCGCCGGCGACTTCGTCCGTGACGCCCGACTGGCAATCGACGCCAGCATCGCGAAGGGGCGGATTCCCTTATTGGTCGGCGGCACGATGATGTACTTTCGGGCCCTGACCAGGGGCATCGCCGATCTGCCGGCGGGGGATAGCCGGGTTCGCAAGGCGATTGACGAGGAGGCGAGCCGTCTGGGCTGGCCTGCGATGCACGCCGAGTTGATGACGGCCGATCCGGTAATCGCGGCCCGCCTGAACCCCAATGACAGCCAAAGAATCCAGCGCGCGCTGGAGGTCTTTCGTGTTAGCGGAAAACCGCTCAGTGCCTGGCAGCGCGAGGGGGAATTGCCGACCGGGGGGCCTGACTACATCAAAGTCGCGCTGCAAATTGAACCGCGCAAGGTTCTGCATGAGCGCATCGAGCAGCGACTTGCGAACATGATACGGCTGGGCTTTGCGGCCGAGGTGCGGACACTGCGCGCCCGGCCCGGACTTACGCGCAACAGTTCATCAATGCGATCAGTGGGTTACAGACAGTTTTGGACCTATCTTGAAGGAGAGTGTTCAGCGGATGAGGCAAGAGACCGGGCTCTTTATGCGACGCGCCAGCTCGCTAAGCGGCAGCTCACGTGGCTGCGTTCAGAGCAGGGCGTCTATTTGGCCGACCCGCTTGAAGCGCGGGCGATTGACACTATATCCAAGCATCTGGCGGACAAACTCGGCTGAAATGCGGCTCGTCGTCTGTTCATCGTGTGGTAGACTTTTCAAACGCTTAGGCTGGATTTCGCAATAGGCAACCGGCGCCACCGGACTGCGATATTCAACAATAAAAAATGAAGAATAAGGAGACCCAATCATGGCTAAAGGGCAGACGTTACAGGACCCATTCCTGAATATTTTGCGCAAGGAAAAAGTCCCGGTTTCCATCTACCTTGTGAATGGCATCAAACTGCAAGGGCAGGTGGATTCATTTGATCAATTTGTGGTGTTACTCAAAAACAGTGTTAATCAGATGGTTTATAAACATGCGATATCGACGATCGTCCCATCGCGCAACGTTCGCCTTCCTTTGCCGGACGACGAAACCGGAGACGACGACGAGTAAATTTATAGTGGCGCTGCCTCGACAGGAGGTGGCGTTTGTTTGAACGGCCGCAAAGTGGCGAACGAGCAGTCCTAGTTCACTCCAGCCCCGACGGGTTACCTGATAGTTCCGAACGCGAAGAGTTTGCAGAGCTGGCAATGTCTGCAGGCGCTGTCGTTGTGGGCGAATTGCTCACTTCGCGGAAGCGTCCGGATGCACGCTATTTTATCGGCAAGGGCAAATTGGAAGATCTCAAGTCGCTCATACTGAAAGACAAAGCGGAGCTCGTTATATCGTGTGCGTCTTTGAGTCCCAGCCAGGAACGCAACCTGGAGCGAGAACTTAATTGCCGTGTGTTGGATCGTGCGGGACTGATTCTCGACATATTTGCGCAGCGCGCCCGCAGTTTTGAGGGCATGCTGCAGGTTGAACTTGCCCAGCTGCAACATCTTTCGACACGCCTGGTGCGCGGTTGGACTCACCTTGAGCGGCAAAAGGGCGGTATCGGCTTGCGCGGACCGGGTGAAACGCAGCTGGAGACGGACCGACGCCTGATCAAGGGGCGCATTCGGCAACTCAATGAACGTCTCAAGGCGGTGGACTCGCGACGTTCGATGAATCGCCGCAATCGATTGAAGGCGGAGATTCCCGTGGTTGCGCTGGTTGGCTACACGAATGCTGGCAAATCGACCTTGTTCAATGCTTTGACCAATGCCGACGTTTATGTGAAGGATCAGATGTTTGCGACGCTCGATCCGACTATCCGGCGCCTCGATTTACCGGAAGGCGAGCATGCTTTGCTCGCGGATACCGTCGGATTCATACGCGATCTCCCGCACGAGCTCGTGGCGGCATTCAAGTCGACATTGCAAGAGGCCCGCGAAGCTGACCTCATATTGCACCTCATCGATGCGAGCGACCCAAATCGTTGGCAACGTGTTCGCCAGGTCAATTCAGTGCTGAAACAACTGGATGCGGACCAGATACCGCAGATACGTGTGTACAATAAGATCGACAAACTGGATCGCGAGCCGCGAATGACAAATAATCTTCGCGGAGCCGGTCGATCGGTCTGGTTGTCAGCAGTGACCGGCGAAGGCCTGCCCTTTTTGCTAGAGGCAATCGCCGGCCGATTGAGACAAAAGACCACCGATTGCAGCGTCCATCTTCAACCAGCCCAGGGACGGCAGCGTGCCAAACTTTTTGCACTGGGCGCGGTCCGAAGTGAAACGGTACTGGAAGATGGTAGCTGGATGCTGAATTTGCGAATGGCTGAAAAAGACTTGCGGCGATTCCTAAAGCATGAAAATCTCAACACACATCGATTAGAGTCGGCACCGATATTGGCGCCGGCAGCAACCGCAGCAAACGAGTAAGAAGACAATCAAATGGCTAACAATGACTCAGGCAATGGTCACGACCCGTGGAAACGGGGAGCTGGCGAACCGAATGACCTTGATCAAATCGTGCAGGAATGGCAGCGACGTTTCAGCCGCATACTGGGTGGCGGCGGAGGCACCGGCTCCGGTTCCGGCGGCGGCGGTGGTGGCTTTGCGCTGATTATCATGTTGATCATCGCGTGGGCCCTGACGGGCTTTTATCGCGTCGATGAAGCCGAGCGGGGTGTCGTACAGCGTTTCGGTGCTTACACCATGACGTCGGACCCCGGTCTGCGATGGCATCTTCCGTATCCAATCGAGACGGTGGATATCGTCAACATCCAGGAAGTGAACGACTATCCGTTCAGCACCGAGATGCTGACCGCGGACGAACAGTACGTTTTCATCGATGTCGTAGTGCAATACCGGCGGACAGACCCGGTGCAGTACAGTTTCGAAGTGCTGGGTCCGGACGTCACCCTCAACGATCTCACCGAAAGTGCTTTGCGTGGTGTAGTGGGCACCAGCACCTTGGCGGAGCTCATTGGCGAACGCCGCGAACAAATTCCCGAAAGGACGATTTCGGAACTGCAGGAAACCCTGGTGGCCTACCACGCCGGCCTTACGGTGACGTCAATCAACCTGCGTGTGGTCGACTATCCGAAGGCGGTACAGGAAGCAGTTGACGACACGCAAAAAGCGCGTAACGACAGAGATCGATACCGCCTTGAAGCGCAAACTTATGCCAACGATATTATTCCACGAGCTCGCGGCGCGGCGCAGCGCGTTTTGCAGGACGCCGAGGGATATCGTGATCGACTGATAGCGGATGCAGAAGGCGAGGCGGCCCGGTTTGAAGCACTGTTGACTGAATACACCAAGGCGCCCAAGGTGACCCGCGATCGTTTGTATATCCAGGCAATCGAAGACGTTTACTCTCGTTCCAACAAGGTCATTCTCGATTCCGAGGGCAGCAACAACCTGCTGTACCTTCCTGTCGAAGAATTGATGAAGCGCTCGAATTCGGGGCTCACCAGTGACGCGACCTCACGATCGACAGAAGCAATGGCGTCTCCGAATAGTGCCAATGACGATGGGACATCGACTACCAACCGCGAGCGGAGGACACGAGAATGAACAATTCAAGAATCTCAATTCTCTTGATAGTGGGACTGGTGCTGCTGGGTGTGGGCGCGTCGGCATTTACCGTTGGCGAGCGCGAACTCGCGATCAAGTTGCAGGTCGGTAAGGTTGTTGAAGCCAATTACGAGCCGGGTTTGTATTTCAAGATTCCACTTTTTCAAACGGTGCGAAAATTCCCGAGTCAGATCCTGAAAATAGACGATGCACCGCAACGTGTGTTTACGCTCGAACGCACGGCAATGACGGTCGACTATTTTGTGATGTGGCGCATTATCGACGAAGTACCTTTTTACACGTCTACCGGTGGTTTGCAGGAAGTAGCAACAGATCGCCTGCGCGAAATTGTCAAGAACTCCATTGTCACGGAGTTCGGCAAACGCACAATCCAGGAAGCTATCTCGGTAGAACGCGTCGAGTTAATGCAGGACATGCTCCTTAACGCCGACGAGACGGCGAAAGGGCTCGGTATAGAAGTGGTCGATTTCCGCGTCAAGCAGGTCGAATTTATCGATGACGTACGAAACTCGGTTTACAACCAGATGCGCGAGGAACGTGCGCTGGTCGCAGCGGAAACGCGTGCAGAGGGTCGCGAGGCAGCAGAGTTGATTCGTTCCACTGCTGACAAGGACCGGACAATATTGCTGGCGAACGCCTATCGCGATGGACAGATCATTCGCGGTGAGGGCGATGCGCGGGCTGCGGAAATCTATGCCAGCGCCTATAACAAGGACGCGGAGTTCTACGCCTTCTATCGCAGTATCGATGCGTACAAGAATTCTCTGGGTAAGTCAGGGGATCTGCTCGTTCTGGATCCGAATAATGAGTTCTTCCGTTACCTGAACCAGTCGAGTGGCAAACGATAGCCACCGAGATTTTCACGGCTTTGGCCCTGGTTCTCATCATAGAGGGCCTGTTGCCTTTCATTTCGCCGGCCAAATACCGTGAGTTTGTAGCAGAGATCACGAGGCTCCGAGACAATCAGATACGAACGATCGGCCTGGCAGTGATGATCATTGGACTGATAGTGCTGTTCATGGTCCGTGCATAAAGAGTAGAAATACCATGGGAAAAAATGTAGTCGTCATCGGCACCCAATGGGGCGACGAAGGCAAGGGCAAGATTGTTGACCTGTTGACTGAGCGCGCAATGGCGGTTGTGCGCTTCCAGGGTGGCCACAATGCGGGTCACACGCTTGTCATCGGCGGAGTCAAAACAGTATTGCACCTGATCCCGTCAGGGATATTGCGCGACGGTGTGAGTTGCCTGATCGGCAATGGTGTAGTGCTGTCGTTGGATGCTTTCGTTTCGGAAGCGAATGCCTTGATCGCTAAAGGTGTTCCCGTATATGAACGGCTCAGGCTGAGTCAGGGTTGTCCTCTGATTCTTCCTTCGCATGTAGCTCTGGATGTGGCGCGCGAAAAGGCGCGCGGCTCAAGTGCGATCGGAACGACCGGGCGCGGCATAGGCCCTGCTTATGAAGATAAGGTTTCGCGTCGGGCCCTGAGAGTTTCTGATCTTTTCGTTCGTGAAAAATTTGCATCCAAGCTCGGCGAAGTACTCGACTACCACAATTTTCTGCTCAAGAATTATTATGGCGCTGATACCGTGGATTTCGCGAAGACACTGGATGAGGCTCTGGGCTATGCCGAGATCGTTGCACCAATAACCGCTGACATTACGCAAATCCTTCAAGATCTTGCGGATTCGGACAAGAGCATTCTGTTTGAGGGTGCGCAAGGCAGTTTCCTGGATATCGATCACGGCACGTATCCATTCGTCACGTCGTCGAATACGGTGGCGGCCGCCGCGAGTACCGGCACGGGCATCGGACCGCGGAACCTGGACTACATACTGGGAATCGTCAAAGCCTATACGACTCGCGTCGGCGCCGGTCCGTTCCCAACAGAATTGTTCGACGACCAGGGCAAGCATCTTGCGCGAGTGGGTGCTGAATTCGGCGCGACGACGGGCAGGCCACGCCGCTGCGGCTGGTTTGATGCTGTGGCGTTACGTCGTTCGATTATTAACAGCAGTGTCTCGGGATTGTGCGTAACCAAACTCGATGTTCTCGACGAACTCGAAACGATACAGATCTGCGTGGGTTACTCGATAGACGGTGAAGCTATCCCGGGATTGCCGGTGGTTGTCGATCGTTTCGCGGAATGCGTGCCGATTTATGAGGAATGGCCGGGTTGGCAGGAGTCGACTGTGGGTATTACCGAATTCGAGAAACTACCTCAAAAGGCGCGCAAATATCTTGCCCGTATCGAAGAACTGGCTGGCGTCCCTGTAGATATCATCTCCACAGGGCCGGATCGCGAGCAAACCATTATCAAGACGCATCCTTTCGGCTGAAGACGGCGAGGCCGAACAGTCCGAGCAGTCCCCACAGTCCGAGCGTACCGCCGCCCGAACTCGAACCCGTCGATACGGTGATGTTTGCCGTGGACGTGTCCGTGAGCCCACCTGGGTCACTGACGGTAAGGTTGAAGCGAAGCAGAGTGTCCGAAGTGACGTTCGGTGTCGTGAAAGTCGTCGTCGCAGAATTGGGGCTCGACAGGACCACGGTGGGCCCCAGGACCTGCGACCAGGCATAGTTTAGCGTGTCGCCATCCGCATCGTTTGAGCCACTGCCATTCAGCGTAACCGTGCTACCAACACTGACTGTCTGGCTGGCGCCGGCGACTGAATTCGGCGCGCTGTTGAAACCGGTGCCGTCGAGAATATTGATTCGCAAC
>JAOUNH010000154.1 GCA_029881055.1 Gammaproteobacteria bacterium | reverse complement strand
CTGACAGATCAATGACATTCGCTGTGGGCGGGATGGTGATGCCAGCCGCTGCAGCGACGCGGGCTATCTTGTCACCCTGTATGACGATGACCTGGTTTACCAGCGATCTGCCACGAGTTACGTCGACCAGCGTCCCGACCTTGATGTAGGAAACGTCGGCCGCCGCCTGTACTCCGGCATTTGCAAACGTCAGAACTAGCAGGACAATTAATCGTCGCGCACGTAACATCAAACTTCCCCTGTGCTGATCCGGCGGCCATGTTGACACTGCATACGCCAGCTTGGCAAAAACCGGGCTCGAGTTGCCAGAGGTATTACGATGAGAATGATCCTTTTCTGCCTTTTGACTTTGTCAGCATTGCCAATGCATGCGGACACCGCGCCCGTGCGTGCGAGAGACCTCGGTATTCCGTTTGACGGCATACCCGGCCCACTCAACGCGATAACGGATGTCGCGGGTGTCACGGTGGGGCACGAAACCATCATCCGCGATCTCCCGGACAATCGTGCGGTTCGCACGGGCGTCACGGCCGTATTGCCGCGCGGCCGGAATTCACTGGCCTTAAATGTCTATGCCGGCTGGTCCTTACTGAATGGCAATGGCGAAATGACCGGTACAACCTGGGTCGAGGAAGGCGGTTTCCTGGAAGGCCCGGTGATGATTACCAACACGCACAGTGTCGGCGCGGTGCACGAGGGCGTCATCCAGTGGCGGGTCGCGCAAGGCGGTGCTGACGATACAGGTTATTACTGGTCAAACCCGGTTGTCGGTGAAACCTGGGACGGACACCTGAATGACATCAATGGGCTGCACGTGCGTCCCGCGCACGCCGCTGCTGCCCTGGATAAGGCCAGCAGCGGTGCCGTTGCAGAAGGCAGCGTTGGCGGCGGCACCGGAATGACCTGCTTCGATTTCAAGTGCGGCATCGGTACAGCGTCAAGAGTCACGGACGTCAATGCATCCAGCTACACGGTGGGTGTCCTCGTGCAGGCCAATTTTGGAAGTCGGGAAGAGCTGCGCATCGGCGGTATTCCGGTCGGCCGCCAATTTTCAGGCGACCTGATCTACTCACGGATCGACCCAGGCGCCCAAATGCACAGCTCACTCATAGTCATTGTCGCGACTGACGCGCCCCTGCTGCCATACCAGTTAAAGCGCATCGCTCGACGAGTTTCGCTTGCGATGGGTGTTACCGGCGCTACCGGTCACAACGGGTCGGGCGACATTTTCATCGCGTTCTCGACAGCGAACGATGAAGCAGCGCGGGGATTACCTGACGCGACGATACACTCCGTACCGAACGGCAGCATGAACCCGCTCTTTGAAGCGACGGTGCACGCGACGGAAGAGGCGATCATCAATGCCCTGGTTGCGGGCCGGGATATGACCGGAGACCTTGGTCACTACGTCAGGGCGATCGACCATGAAAAACTGCAAAAAATATTGCGGCAACACGGTAGGCTGGTCGAAAAGTAGATAAGGAGAGTCAAATGACGCAACCGAAAGCGCCAGGACTGATCGATTCGCTGATACCGGTGATCGTGCTCATCATTCTTCTGTCGGGTGCGGTTTACCTGTTCGGATCCGATTCCTCAGCCGGTGCCAACCAGATCGTCCTGATCGTTGCCGCGATGGTCGCCGCAGTCATTGCCGTACGCAACGGACATCCCTGGCGTGATATAGAGCGGGCCATAATCGAAGGCATCAGCACGGCGATGGGCGCGATGTTGATCCTGCTCGCTGTCGGTGCGCTGATCGGTACCTGGCTGATGGCCGGTACCGTGCCCGCGATGATCTACTTTGGTCTGAAGTTGTTGCACCCGCAGTTCTTCTTCGTGGCCACCTGTCTGATTTGCGCGGTCGCTTCGCTTAGCATCGGGAGTTCCTGGACCGTCGCCGGTACCCTGGGTGTTGGCCTGATCGGCGTCGCTCTGGGCTTCGGCCTGTCGCCCGAGATCACAGCCGGGGCGGTTGTCAGTGGTGCCTATTTCGGTGACAAGATGTCGCCACTCTCGGACACGACGAACCTCGCACCCGCCGTCGCCGGTACCGACCTGTTTACGCATATCCGTCACATGGCGTGGACCACAGGCCCTTCGTTCCTGACCGCACTTGTCTTGTTCCTGGTGCTTGGTTTACGGACGGACATTGAACTGACCAGCACAGCGCTCCAGGAAATGACTCAAACACTGGCGGCAAATTTCGACCTGTCGCTGCTCACGCTGTTGCCGCTGGTCCTCGTCTTCACAATGGCGTTCCGGAAGTTTCCGCCATTGCCAACAATCCTCACCGGTGCATTTGTCGGGGCGGCAATTGCAATCGTGCTGCAGCCGGATGTGGTGGTGGCGCTGGCCGGCTCGGAAGAATTGTCGCGACCATTGGCCCTGGCGAAAGGGGTATGGACCTCTTTGGCGGACGGCTACGTTTCGACGACGGGTGTCGTAGCGGTGGATGACCTGCTGTCGCGTGGCGGGATGTCGAGCATGTTAACGACCATCTGGCTGATCATCTGTGCATTGTCGTTTGGTGCAGTGCTGGAACATGCCGGAATGCTGGAGCGGCTCATTCGGTCTGCGTTGCGCGCGGCGCACTCCACGGGTTCATTGATACTGACGACGGCGCTTACCTGTATCGGCATCAATATCGTTGCGGCGGATCAGTACATTGCCATCGTCCTGCCAGGGCGCATGTACAAGGCGGAATTCAAACGGCGCAACCTTGATCCACGAAACCTGTCTCGCGTTATCGAAGACTGTGGCACGCTAACGTCGCCGCTGGTGCCCTGGAATACCTGTGGCGCGTACATGGCGGCGACTCTGGGTGTTGCCACGTTCGCGTATTTGCCGTTCGCGTTCTTCAACCTGATAAACCCCCTGGTTTCGGTGGCCTATGGATTCTCCGGAATCACGATTAAGAAGCTGGAGCCCGACCCAGCGCAGGCATAACGATGATGCCTGGGGTGTAACTGGCCGATAAGTAAGCAGTTCACCCTATGTCCCCGACGCCTTTGGCTGTCTATATTGCCAATAGCAGATGAACGGGAATCGAAAAATGCGTCACGCCGGGCTGCTCCTCCTGGGAGCAGCGCTATTGCTGCGTGCGGCTATTCCCTTGGGATACATGCCCTCCGCAGCGGGCAGCGGCTTCCTGTTCGAGTTCTGCCCCGAAAACGTACCGGCGGAATTCATGTCAGTGCTGGCCGGCGATCACGGCCATCACTCGCATCATTCCAGTCACGACGACAATCATCATTGCCCTGTCGGCCACCTGCTTTCGTCGGCCTTTGCGGTTGGCGATCAAGTGCAGTTCGCGACGACTCCGTTGTCGCCCGATTTTGACGCCGTCACCCATTCATTCGGCGTCTCCGCCTCTCCTCGCAAGAACTACAACTCACGCGCACCGCCTGCCTGAAAAGCTGACAACAAAACCATCTCGGTCGCAGGGTGTTACCGCACTGGCGACTCGATCTGCTTTTCAGGAGTACACAACATGAACATTTTTCAGCAAGCCGCACTGGTTGCGCTGACCCTCGTGCCCGCCATCAGCGCGGCACAGGACGGCAATGACGCTGGCGAAACGCCGGACGAAATCGTCGTGGTTGGGCGATCCATAACGACGACATCGACACGCGTTGAGGTGAGTCGCGAAATGCTGGTCGACTCGGCACTGGTTCTCAAGGACATTCCCGGTGCCAACGTTAATTCCAACGGCATGATTACGGGCATCGCCCAGTACCGCGGAATGTTCGGCGATCGCGTGGCAATCGATATTGACAATCTTGGCGTTATCTCGGGCGGCCCCAACGCCATGGACACGCCGCTGTCCTACATGTCGCCGATGATGACCGAAGAACTCGTGGTCGAGCGCGGCATCGCCAGCGTATCCCGGTCACCGGAGTCCATTGGCGGCTATATCAATACCAGGCTTGCCCGGGGACAATTTGGCGACGAAAGTTTCGCGCCGTCCGGCTCACTCGGTACGCGTTTTTCCGCTAATGGCAATGTCAGCACGACTGCGGGTCGACTCACGCTTGCAAACGCACAGCATCGTGTCTCGCTCGTTGCCGAGCTGGATGATGGGGATGACATCAGTACTCCCGTCGGTGAAATTCGGCCATCGGGTCTTGCTCGCGAACGGTATGACCTGAGCTACGCTTTTGACGATGGAAATTCGAGTCTGCTTCTGTTCGCGGGGCGGCTGGATACAACGGATGCCGGGACGCCGGCGTTGCCGATGGATATCCGCTACATCCAGACCGACATGGCGGGATTGCAGATGGGTGCCAGTGTCACCGAATCTCTGTTCCTGCAAGGCAGGGTGGCCTGGAACGACGTTGAGCACCTGATGGACAACTTTTCGCTGCGGGCCGCGCCGATGCCAATGCAATACCGGCAAAATCTCGCGCACGGTTCAGGCGCGCAATTTGAGCTGAGTGGCTTGTTGAGCGGCAACGAAAGTAGTGTGCGCTTTGGCTTCGACGGCATACTCGCGGACCACGACGCAGTTATTACAAATCCAAACATGGCCATGTTTTCAGTGACTAACTTCAACGCCGTCGATCGTGATGTGCACGGTGCGTTCGTGGAATGGCGTGCGGATCGGGAGCGGTCAGATTTCGAAGTTGGTGCGCGCTACAAACTGGTGAGAACTGACGCCGGTACCGTGGGAGCGACGGGAATGTCCGGGATGATGGCGATGAACGTCGACATGCTCGCCAATGCATTCAATGCAGCCGATCGCAGTCTCGAGTGGCGTGGTGTCGATGCTGTCGTGAAATATCGCTACGCACTATCGGAAACCACGGAGTGGATTGTAGAGCTTGGATCCAAAACGAGGGCGCCTTCTTACCAGGAGCTGTATTTATGGCTGCCACTCGAGGCCACGGGCGGGCTTGCCGACGGGCGCACCTATATCGGTGACCTTGGGCTCAGCGATGAGCGCTCGAATGAAATCGTCATCGGTTTTACCAGCGACCTCGACAGGTTCAGCATTTCACCGCAGATCTATTTCCGCAAAATCGGCAACTACATCCAGGGCATACCATCGACGAACATGCTGGCGAACAGCGTATCGATGATGATGACGGGAGCCCCTGCGCTGCAGTTCGCGAATGTCGACGCTGAAGTATGGGGTGCCGATCTTGCGTGGAAACTGACCTTGACCAACAACTGGTTTCTTGATGGCATCGCCAGCTACAGCCGTGGCAGGCGAACGGACGTCAATGACAATCTTTACCGCCTCGCACCGCTTAATGGCAGCATTGGCCTGACCTACACAACAGGGGACTGGTCCATCAAGCCGGAACTCATGGTCAGCGACCGGCAGGACAAGGTCTCGACATACAACGGCGAAGGCCAGACGCCAGGGTTCGGGCGGGTCAATATCGCGTTCGCCTGGCACGGGCACGATTCGTGGCGCATCGAGGCCCGTGTCGACAATGTGTTCGACAAGGCGTACCAGGATCACCTGGCTGGCATCAATCGTGCCGCAGGTTCCGACATACCGCAGGGAGTCCGCCTTTACGGCGCAGAAACCACGCTCAGTGCAGGAGTCAGTTTCAGCTTTTAGGCGCTGGACGCGGGCCAGACGAAATCCGGACGTAGTCCTTCGTAAACCGGACGACCGTCTTTTGGTTTTGGCGCGCCCGCTGACGGGTCATAAAAAGCGTGATACGTCGCTGGCAGTTTGGCGGCATCGTATCCCATCAGGTTCGGCACGATGGCACGGATTCGTTTTTGCTTGTCGTCGAGCATGATGGGTGCGCCGCACGCGGCACAGGTGCACAGTTCCAAGGGGCCGTCGGGGTTCTTGGCATTGAAAGGCTGGCGTTTCAGTCCTTTCATGTTCTCGACATGAATGTCGTCGTAGTTGAAAAAGCACACATGAGTAGTGTCCTGCCCGGTTACGCTCTTGCAGACTGAGCAGTGGCAGGTGTGGTTGTCGATCGGGTCGTTGTGGGAGTGCGTGTGAACGTGGTCACAGCCACCGCTGAGCATTTGTTTCATGGAAATCCCCTCTCTGGTTATTGTCGTCGAGATAGCCGTCCAAGCTGATCGATTATAGTCGCGATTGGGTGCGAAAGCCTGAATGCCGATACACCGTGTGGGTTCTATGACCAGGACCAACCCTGTACGGCGAGGAAAATTCGAACTTTTTCAGGCACCTGCAAAAACGGCACCTGGTACGTTGCGAGTAATATCTGGCTGATCGAGTCGCGACTAAGCGGCCCGGAGCTTGACGATGAGAATCGGCAGCAGCGCCATAT
>JAOUNH010000153.1 GCA_029881055.1 Gammaproteobacteria bacterium | reverse complement strand
TCCTCCTTACGTTCCTTTCGCTCGCAATGCTGATACTGCTGATGGGGCCGCTGATCAAAACCCAGATTAGTGCGCTGTTTCAGGCCTTACCCGAAATCGCACGTCAGGTGGAACAGGTGTGGTTACCTAAAGTGCTCGAATGGCTGAACATCGATGCTGGCGAGAACGTAGGATTTGGTGCGTTCCTCGCCAGTTACAGCGATATGTTCAGTAGCTGGAGCGGCAAGTTTTTGGTCGGAGTAGGCAAGTCGGGTGGCGCCGTCGTAGCAGCGGTACTCAGCCTGTTCCTGGTTCCCATCATTACGTTTTACATGCTTCGTGACTGGGATGCCTTCACAAAACACATGGCCGCTTTGTTGCCAGAACGGCAGCGAGAAACCGTGTCAATGCTGGCGCGGGAGACTGACGAGGTTCTTGGTGCATTTCTGCGCGGCCAGATACTCGTCATGATGGCACTCGCCATAATCTACTCCGTCGGATTGGCGCTCGTTGGATTGAAGTTTGCGATCGCGATCGGTGTCGTCGCCGGGCTGGTCAGTTTTGTACCGTACCTGGGATTCGTTTTCGGCATTGGTCTCGCGGGCCTGACCGTGGCGCTGGAGCCCAATCCGCTGTGGAACCTGGCCGGTGTCGTTGCCACTTTCACTATTGCGCAGGTCATCGAAGGTTCGGTCCTGACCCCCAAGCTGGTTGGCGATCGCATCGGCTTGCACCCGGTCCTCGTGATTTTCGCAATCGCTGCCGGCGGTCAATTGTTCGGGTTCTTCGGTATCCTGCTCGCACTACCGGCAGCCGCTGTGTTGTCGGTTTTGATTCGCTATGCGTATAACCGCTACCTCAAAGAGCATCCCGAGCTGGACGTGGATCCGGACCAGGAGCTTGAATGAGCCAGTTGGCGCTTCCGCTCCAGCTCGCCGACCATGCCGTCTTTGCGAGTTACCTCGACACTGGTAACGAAACCCTCGTTGCCACGCTGCTCGACATTGCGAACGGCGCCGACAGACACGGTTGCTGGTTGTGGGGCTCCGCGGCAACGGGCAAAACCCACCTGTTGCAGGCCGTCTGCGAAACGGCCGGCGATCGGTCGGCTTATGTGCCCTTGTCGATGCTGGCCGATGCAGGACCCCAGGTTCTTGAGGGTTTGGAGAGTCGCGAGCTGATTTGTATCGATGACATACAGAATGTCGTCGGTCGGCCCGAATGGGAGGCAGCACTCTTCAATCTGTGCAATCAGGTCTACGATACGAACGCACAACTGCTAGTGGCAGCGAATGCGGCGCCGCGAGAGTGTCCGTTCGTGCTCGCCGATCTTAAGAGCCGCTTTGCGAGACTGCCGGTTTTTCAGGTTCAATCACTCGGTGAAGCCGAGCGTGCAATGGCGTTGCAGTTACGCTCGCGTCATCGCGGGCTGGAGTTGCCTGACGATACAGCGCGCTATCTGCTGACACGCAGCCGCCGCGATATGGCAAGCCTTTACGAGGTGCTCGATCGACTGGATAAGGAGGCACTGCGTACAAAGCGCCGCCTGACTATTCCGTTTGCGCGCACGGTTCTCGACGAAGCGAATTAGTCCCTGGCGTTGCTAGCTCGCCAGTTTCCTGGCGATCGTCGCAACACGTTTGCCGAGTGCAAAAGCAAGACGCTTTTCGTCCTCCGACAGCGCATCGGGATTACGCCCCCAGGTCACGTGGGTGGCGCCGTAAACTGACCCGCCTGTCGTCGTCGTGGACAGTTCTTTTTCCGCATACGGAATGCCGACAATCAGCATGCCGTGGTGCAGCAACGGGATAGCCATCGTCAGGAGCGTGGTCTCGGAACCGCCATGCAGCGTTGACGTCGACGTGAAGACTCCGGCGGGTTTTCCGATTAACGTGCCCTTAATCCATCCTGCGCCGGTCGAGTCTATGAAGTGCTTCAGTGCAGAGGTCATGTTGCCGAAGCGCGTCGGGCTGCCCAAGACGAGTCCGGTGCATTCGGCGAGGTCGTCCACCGTCACGTACGGCGGGCCGGATGCCGGTACCGGATCTTCGCATGCCTCGGTCCGCGGCGAGACGTTCGGAACGGTTCGCAATCGCGCGGCCATTTCCTTGACCGAGTCGACGCCCCTGCACACTTCGCGAGCCAGCGCTTCTGTCGTGCCATGCAGTGAATGGTAGAGAACCAGTACGTCGCTCATGAGGACACAAGCTCGAGCACGTTCTCGGGTGGCCGTCCAATGACGGCTTTGCCGGTCCTGTTATCCACGACGATGGGCCGCTCCAGGACGGCCGGGTGCCGGGCTATCCACTCGGCGAGCCGCAAATCGTCAGAGAGATTCGGCAGAACTTTCGCGTCCTTGAATTCGCTTTCGCCACGGCGCAGCAACTTGGCCACCGGCATACCCAGCTTCCTGGCCAGCCCGGCGATGGTAGGGCCATCCGGTGCGTTATCCATATAAAGAACGATCGTATGCGCGACGCCCGACTGCTTGATCAGCTCCAGAGTCTGGCGCGACTTGGAACAGCGCGGATTGTGGTAGATCGTAACGGCCATTCATTCCCCTGATCTTGTGATTGCTGACAGTAAGGCGCACTCTAACAGGAGCCCGGAAGGCCGTCAGCGGTGATATCTATGCTTGACGGGGAGCGGCGCAAATTGGTAGCTTTGGTCGGCTTTCAACCAAAAGAATAATTACAAAAACTGTGACAAATCAATCTTTCACACGTCGTTTGAATAAAATACTGCAAGTTTGGCTGGTGGCCCTGATTTGCGGGCTGTCGGCGTGTGAAACAGCGCCGCCGGTGCAGGAAATGAGTGACGCCCGTCAGGCGATAGCCGTGGCCAGGGAAGCCGGTGCCGCCGACCTCGCGGCCTTCCACCTGCGCGCGGCTGAGGACTACCTCGCCAGCGCCGAGAAAAAACTCGGCGAACAGGCGTACAGCCAGGCGCGGCGGGATGCGAAACAGGCGAAAATGAAGGCCCTGGACGCACTCAAGGCGAGCGAAACCAAGAAAGAAGCCGACAGTCACTGATCCGGCCGCCGCCTCGGGATTCTCAGCCCTGGAACCACTTTTTGCTGAGCTTATCGATGACCTTGTTCGGGTAGGTCCGCCTGCCAAGACTGCCGTTATAGCGTCCCAGCGCGCGCCTTAAGTCCCCTTTTTCCTTGTCGAGGTAGAACTTGAGGATGGTGCAGCCGTAACGAAGGTTGGTATCAACATGCAGAAGATTGTCCTTTGGCCGGCCAATCTCTTCGAGCCAGAACGGCATGATCTGCATCAGGCCGATCGCACCAGCCACCGAGATTGCGTAGGGATCAAAATTACTTTCGGTGTCAATCACGGCGAGAATCAGTTCCGGAGGCAGCTCGGCCCGGCTCGCCTCAAGATGCACAAGTTTGAGCATCTCGACACGTTTCTGAGGGTCCTTAACCTGTCTTTCCAGGCGCCGCGACATGTCGGTGAGCCACACTTCGGCGTGAAACCGGTCAGCGAAACTCTGGGTATCGCTCGCCGCCGCACGCAGGACTTCTCGCAATTCGGGGTCCGGCTGGCCCTGCGCCAGTGCATTCGCCGCCAGGAGAGGGGCGATCAGCAAGCAGCCGGAAATAAGGAAGTGCCTTAGCGTCATAATCAAAGGTTCTTAAAAGAATTAACAGCTTACAGTGGCTTCCTACAGTAGTTTGAGAGCCTCTTCACGTTTCAGATTCTGCGCTTCGGTGTCGCGGCGGTGGCGATATTCAAGTTCGCCCGCGGCGAGGCCCCGATCGCTGACGACCAGGCGATGCGGTATGCCGATCAGCTCGGCGTCCGCAAACTTGACGCCCGGCCGTACGTCCCGGTCGTCCAGCAATACCTCGTAGCCAAGATCCTTAAGCTCCGCGTAAAGCGCTTCGGCTGCCGCCCGGACCTCGTCGGATCGATGCATATTGATTGGTACCACTACCACATCGAACGGTGCCAACGGTTCAGGCCAGATGATGCCGGCGGCGTCGTTGTTTTGCTCGATCGCCGCGCCGACGATGCGCGTGATCCCTATGCCGTAGCAGCCCATGGCCATGAGCTGATTCTTGCCGTCGGGGTCCTGGACGGTCGCATTCATCGCCTCGCTGTACTTGGTGCCGAGCTGGAAGATGTGGCCAACCTCGATGCCGCGGGCGATGCTAAGCGTACCTTTACCGCCCGGTGTCCGGTCGCCTGCAACCACGTTGCGGATATCAACCGTTGCCGGCAGATCCACATCACGGCCGAAATTGACGCCTGTGTAATGCATGTCTTTCTCGTTGCCGCCGCAGACGAAATCGCTCATGCCCAGCGTGGCATGGTCGTAGTAAACGGGCAGCGTGAGGCCTATCGGGCCTACAAAACCCGGGCCGCAGCCAATGGCTTTGGCGATGCTTTCGGGGCTGGCCATCGTCAGCGGTGAAAGGACACCGGGAATCTTCTGTGCCTTCACGGCATTCAGATCATGGTCGCCGCGCAGGGCGAGTGCGACCGGACCGTCTGTTCCCTCGACGATCAGGGTCTTCAATGTTTTCTCGGGAGCTATGCGCAACGATGCGCACAGAGCTTCAATCGTTTTGATCCCCGGCGTGGTGAGTTTTTTCAATTCTTCGCTTGCCGGGGGCGTAGCGATGCCATCCGCGGAAGTCGTCGCGGTCTCTATGTTGGAGGCATAACGATCCTCATCGCTGTAGGCAATGGCATCTTCGCCGGATTCCGCGAGCACATGAAATTCCTGCGACCGGCTGCCACCGATCTCGCCGGAGTCGGCGTCGACGACGCGGAACTTGAGGCCGAGCCGTTCAAATATCGCCGTGTAAGCGGCGTGCATGCGGGCATAGGATGTCTCAAGGCCGGCCTGGTCGAGGTCGAAGGAATACGCGTCTTTCATGATGAATTCGCGCGATCGCATGACGCCGAAACGCGGCCGGATCTCGTCGCGGAACTTGGTCTGGATCTGGTAGAAATTGATCGGCAGCTGCTTGTAGCTCTGCAATTCGCGACGCGCCACATCGGTAATGACTTCCTCGTGGGTCGGGCCGAAACAGTATTCCCGGTTGTGGCGATCGGCGATGCGCAACAACAGGGGGCCGTACTGGTCCCAGCGACCGGATTCCTGCCAGAGTTCGGCCGGCTGCACGGCCGGCATCAGCAGTTCGAGAGCACCGGCACGATTCATCTCCTCCCGGACGACGCTCTCGACTTTGCGCAATACGCGCAGTCCCAGGGGCATCCAGGTAAACAGGCCCGATGCCAGGCGGCGGATGAGGCCAGCCCGCAGCATAAGCTGATGGCTGACGATTTCCGCGTCCGCAGGGATTTCCTTGAGCGTTGTCAGCCCGAATTCCGTAAACCGCATTGTGGGTGATCCAATAATCTTAAGAGGCGCGCATTCTAACCGTATTGACAGAGAAGCCAAAGGAGAGGAAGGTCCGGAATCTTTTTTCTGCAGGGACGCAAAGTGCACGGTCGTCGCAATCCATTTGTTGCCCAGGAAGGGGTGCTGCCGCTGCTGCTGGTACTCCTGACAGCCGTAGTCCTCATTCGCTACTCTGAGCCAGCATTTGCGATGATCCCCGCGGCATTACTGGTATTGCTGGTCATGGTGTTTCGTGATCCTCACCGGGTGGTGCCGTCTGTTGCGCACGGCGTGTTCAGTCCCGTCGATGGCAAGGTTGTCGCCGTTGAGCAGATTACGCATAGCGCGACCGGCGCACCCGCGCAGCGCATCACCATCGAGGTCGACAACCTGGGCAGTTACACAGCGCGCAGCCCGGTCGAAGGCACGATCAAGGACTTGAAGGAGAAGGCCATGTGGCTGCAGACCGACGAAGGCGAGGACGTCGTGTTGCGGTTCCGCGGCTTTCGGCTGGGCCTCGCGCCGCGCGCTTTGGTCGGATTCGGTGCTCGCCTGGGGCAAGGGCAACGTTGTGCCTATCTCCGCCTGACGCGTACAGCTGAAGTGGAATTACCCGCTGATGCAAGAGTGCTGGTTGAGCCGGGTTCAAAAGTCGTTGCTGGCACCGATTTAATCGGGAATGTGCCTGGCCGGCGTTAAACGGGCTGCGACAAGTGAAATGCCGTTGTCAGCGTGGCAAACTCTAGCGCGACAGAGATTTCCGGCCACACGAATGATTCCTTCCGAACAACAACGACGCGCGTACCTCACGGCGATGGGCATAGATGTCTGGTTGCCGCGGGATGCACCTGACGCAGATCAGGCTTTGCGCGCGGCGACCAGCGCTGGTGACGCCGGTGACCTGGATTGGGATGCGTTGCGGGTTTGCGTTGCG
>JAOUNH010000022.1 GCA_029881055.1 Gammaproteobacteria bacterium | reverse complement strand
ATGAGGGTCCGCGATGAGGGGCTAGTGAGAGTTGCTCAATTGACGCAAAAGACTAACCAGTTCAATCTCACTACACGGCGGTACTCTGAAGCAGAAATCCGGAAATTCGTCGACAGTCCAGACGCAACTGTGTTTTCAATGTCGGTTGCAGATCGATATGGTGATATGGGCGTGACCGGAGTCATGATTGCCAGACGAAAAGGCTCGAGTGCAGTCATCGATACTTTCTTGCTTAGCTGTAGAGTACTTGGTCGTCAGCTTGAGTTCGCATTCATCGACCAGTGTATGCGGCAAATAGAAAATGAGTGGCGCATTGATTCGTGGGAGACGGAATACATTCCGACAAGAAAGAATAGTCAGGTCTCGGATTTTTGGGATCGCGTTGGATTTGAGCGTAAGAAAGTCAAGTCCGAAACACAATACTATTCGGCGGGAAAGTTCTCGCGCCCTGACGAGTATTTGAATATCATGAATGTTCATGTGGAGTGAACAAATGCCCGACTCAATCAGGAAAGTCATGTCTCAAATTTTTGACATTGACCCAAGCAGCATAGTTGCTGAAAGCTCTCCCCAGACTATCGAACGCTGGGACTCTCTCAAGCACATGCAACTAATAATGGCTCTTGAAGATGAATTCGGAATCCGGTTTTCGGACGACGATATTCCAGAACTTACCAGCTTCAAGTTGATTGAGGATGCGATCAACGCAAGCGAGCCAGACTAGACTCAGGTCTTGATCAGGCAGGATCGGTTAATCAGTTGCTCGGGCTTTGCCACCAGGCAATAGTCTCATCAATGGCCGAGTCAAGATCATACTCAGGACTCCATCCGACAATACGGCTGAGGCGGGAATTGTCGCCGGTAATTCTCTGCGGATCATCCGGAGGGCGCGGATAGTCGCCAAAATCAACCCGGTCAGAAGCGTCCAGCCGGACAGCAATGCGATTGACAATATCGGCGAGCGTCGTGGGTTGCCCCGATGCGATGTTGATGTCGCCTGTAAAGTCGCTATCCAGTACGGCAACCATGGCATCGGCAACATCCACGACGTACATGAAGTCACGCTCAAGGCTACCATCGACGCAACGGGCGCGCTCGCCGGCCAGAAGTGCACGAATGACCGCCGGTACCAGGCGCTCGGGACGTTCGTGGGGTCCAAAAGAAAAGAACACGCGCGCCCAGGCAACGCTCAGGTCAGTGGATTTCGCTACTGCAAAAGCCGCGTCTCGAAACGCGAGCTTGGACTGCGCATACAGGGACTTGCCCCGCAACGGTGTCTTGTCTTCCACACAGTGACCGCCTGACCAGTCATATTCGGCACAAGTGCCCGCCAGCAGGGCACGTAGCCCGCCGTACTCGGCGAATGACTCGAGCAAGCTGAAACTTGCACTCAACCAGTCATCATTCCTGGGCGACTCCCAGTAGACCCCGGGTTCCGTTATCCAGGCGAGGTGCATCAGGTGAGTGGCGGCGACTTGCGACACGAGCTTGTTGGTCGCAGCCGCATCGAGCAAGTCCGTGCTGTGCCAGATGATTTGGTCAGCGGTGGCCACAGGCGCGCTGCGCGATACGGCATGCACTTCGTAGCCTCTCGCAACAAGCTTATGCAGCATATGTCGTCCAATGTAACCACCGGCGCCGGTCAGCAAGACTCGTTTCAAAGTCTGTAGTCCTCGTAGTTACGATCACGACCCGAAATCACGAGCGGCGACATTGGCCAGGCGATATCAAAGCTGGGATCGTCCCATCGCATGCCGCGCGCGGCGTCCAAGACATAGTCGCCGCCGATCTGGTATTGAACAAAGCTCTGGTCTTCAAGTGTGACGAAGCTATGTGCGACACCGGGGGCAAGTAATGCATGCAGGAGTGTAGGCCCTCTTCTTGATGAACAATTCTTAGTCGCAAGCAAAATCATCGTCACCAATCGCACGGCATTGCGGCGGAAAACCGCTATCCAGCCAGTAGTCATAAAAGCCGAGTTTACGCATCAGAGCTTTAAACTGAGCGGTCTGCCGAAAATGTTTGTAGGGCGGCAGCCAATACCATAGTTCGGAATTGAACTGGTTATCAATCCGGTCATAAGCACCGAAAGCCGCAATTATCTCCGGGTAGTCATCCAGCCTCACCTGGTTTTCCTGTGCCCAGATGTCGTATTTTCGCAAGCCCTCACTGTGATCTGCCCCGGGGTTTTCCAGCGCAAATACAAATTCGTAGTTCGGAGCGCCGTCCAGTCCCAGAATGCGGCTCGCCGCCAGCAGCGCGGCGAGCCTGTTTCCGGCGAGCAGGAATTCCGGCACCCGCACGGCGTTGATGTGCGCCCAGGTCGTCTTCTCAAAATAGCGATCGACGAGTTCGGCCGCAGCATGATGCCGACCCAGCGCATGCAGTGCCTGCTCCATATACAGGGCGCAGTTCAGATAGGCAGGATCGATGTCGAGGCAGCGTTGTTGGGCAGCCAGACCCTTTTCCAGGTATCCCGCCTGCAATAGCGTGTTACCCCACCAGTGTTGGAGCGTACTATTTTGCGGGTCCTTGGCGATTGCCTCATCGAAGAGCGCGAATGCCTTTTTCAGGTCATACCTCGGAAAGCTTAAGAAATTATTGGCCTTGATTCCCACAGCAAAAGACAGGTTTGGGTCCAGCCGCAAGGCCCTGTCAGCCGCATCGTCCGAAAGCTGGATGTACTCCTCGAGCGTTCTGGCCTGATCCCCCCAGTACGGAATCGCGGAATAGACGCCCGCAAGCGTTTCCCATGCGGCGGCGAAATCGGGGTCTGTTGCGACAGCCTGCTCCAGCCATGCCATGGCATTTTGCATGTCAGAAGTCTTCAGGCGGTGGAAAAACGCCTGTGAACCCTTCAGGTACAGGTCGTAGGCGGTCATATCCTCCGTCAGCGTCTTGACGAAGATATCCGTTTTGCGGGCGATTCCCAGTTCGTTGTAAATTGCCGTGGTGATTGAGTTGGCGATATCGCTCTGCACGGCGAAGATATCGGAAAGATCTCTGTCGTAGGTCTCGGACCAAAGGTGCCGGTCATTTTCGGCATCGATCAGCTGCGCCGTGATGCGTAACTGGTCGCCGGATTTTCGCACACTGCCTTCAAGTACAAACAGCACGCCCAGCTCCTCAGCAATCACCGGAATACTCTGCTCGTGATTCTTGAAGTTGAATGATGAAGTTCGTGACGCAACGCTAATACCTTCAGCGCGAACCAGTGTATTAAGAATTTCCTCGGAAATGCCGTCGGAGAAAAACGACTGTTCCGGGTCGCCCGACATATTCACGAAGGGCAATACGGCTATGGAGCGTTTTGCAGCGACCGCATCTTCGCTCGGTGCGGCCGACCAGATGAACTTGTCCATCGCAAACCACGCCAGGGCTATAACGAGTATGCCAATGATCATTCGATCAAGATTTCGGCCGGTCTTTGGGGCAATCGACTGAGATCGATCGACGTCGCGTTCGAACTTCAGCCCTTCCGCAGTGAGCTCAAAGGCCCAGGCGAACAGCAAGGCCAGCGGAAAGCCAGTAGCTATCAGCAAGAGTATGGCTTTCGAAACCCACTCGGGCGCCTCGATAATCGGCAGGACAATGTCGACGATCTGCAGCAGCAACCACGAAGCAACGGCGTACGCGATTCCTACTCGGAAAACATTACGGCGCTTGAGCTCTTCAAGAATCGACATGGTCAGCCTTCAGAGATTTGACGAGCGCGATCGACATTACGATGCCAACCAGGAGTATCGGCAGGGAAACGACCAGCAAGATAACCTGAATGGGGCGAAGATTGCTATTGAGCAGCATCAGTGCGACAGGTATTACGCCGAGCGCGAGGGCCCAGAATACGCGATGCCAGCGCGCAGGATCGTCACCCGCCTTCAAATGCAAAGTGGCACTCGAGGCGAGGGTATAGGACGCGGAGTCGTAAGTTGTCGCCGCGAAGACGATTGCGATAATGGAAAACAGGGCGATCACGACAGCTGCCATCGGCAGCGTTTCGAGCATCGCCACGATAGCGGCATTCCCGCTTTGCGACTTCACGATGCCTGTGACGTCGAGCGCACCGCTGAGTTCGAGAAACAGGCCGTAATTGCCGATGACCATGTAGAACAGCCAGCCACCAAGCGACCCCCAGGCCAGCATACCGACAATCATTTGTCGCAATGTTCTGCCCCGTGATATGCGGGTGACAAACAGGCCGACGTAGGGCGCAAATGCAATCCACCAGGCCCAGTAAAAAATGGTCCAGCTCTCGACAAATCCCGAATTGGTAAACGGGTCTGTCCAGAAACTCATGCGCAGGAAATTGTCCGCGATCACACCGAGACTGTTAAGGCTGGTCTTCAGCAGAAAGACAGTCGGGCCTGTGAGCAGGATAAAGGCTAGCAAACCGAATGCGAGCGCGACATTGATATCGCTCAGGCGCTTGATGCCTTTCTTCAGGCCAAGCCAGACGCTGACCGCGAACAGGGCGATGCAAAGTACAACGACAGCGATTTCGAGTGTGTTGTTTGGTTCGACGCCGAACAGCCAGCCGAGCGTCGCGGCGATCATCGGCGATGAGAATCCGAGGCTCGAAGCGGCGCCGCCCAGCAAGGCGATCATGAACAGGAAATCGATTGCACGAGCCAATGGTCCGTGTTGTCGGCCCTTGAGAAACCAGTGACAGCTAACGCTGAAGCGCAGTACATCGAGTTTCCTAGAGTAATAGGGGTAAGCGATAGCAACCGCAGGCAGGCAATAAAATGCCCAGGCCGTGAAACCCCAATGAAACAGTCCGTAGGTCGAGGCCCACTCCGCAGCTTCCGCGCTCCGCGGCTCTGCACCAAAGGGCGGCGTATCGTAGTAGTACGCCCACTCTATGCCGCACCAGTACAGAAGCCCCGCGCCGACGCCGGCGCAGAACAACATACCGACCCAGCTGACGTTGCTGAACTCAGGTTCGCTTTCGTCGCCGAGACGCACGTTGCCGTAACGACTGAAAGCCAGCCAGGCGAGAAACCCGATAGCCGCGACGCTGGCCAGCAGGTAGAGCACGCCGAACTCGCGGGCAATGTAGGCGTACAGAGTTTCAAGAAAATCGCTGGATTCGCCGGGAAAGGCGAGCAGGGGGACGGCGGTGACAAGAATTATCGCGGCACACAAGCCGAAACTGGGCCAGTCTATTCGGCTTTTCTCCATGTAACCCCCTGTTATTATTATGTTTATTCTACTGTGAGAATAACTGCTCCCCGAATTCTACCCTGTTCGATGAGCTCATTGCTGCGGACAATATCCGCCAACGGCATCGTCTCGGCGATGCGGTGATGCAGCGCCTCTTTTCGCAGCGCTTTGTCGATGTCGGCGATCGCTTGTTGCTTTGCCGATTCCGGCATCGCGTAAACGATGATGGTGCGTATCGTCAGGTCTTTGTACATCATCCGGTAGAAGGGCAGCTGCGGTTCCGGTACCTGGGCAGATCCATAGGTCGCGATTACGCCGCCGACCTTCAGCACCTCGATCGTTATTGGCAGGTTCGCTCCAAATTCGACGTCGACGACACGATCGACAGGATCGCCGTCCGACGCCGCGAGTATTTGCCCGGCGACGTCCTTGCCGCGGTGGTTCACGACGTGCTGTGCGCCGGCTTCGATGCACGCGTCCTCGTCTGCCTTGTTGCTGGCGGTCGCAATTACGCTGGCGCCCGCCTGGCTTGCCCACTGGATCGCGTAGTTGGCAACCCGACCTGCACCGCCCGTGACGAGAATTCGCTGGCCAGCCACATCGCTGTCAGCAAACACAGCGCGGTGTGCGGTCATGACGGGAATGCCGAGGCAGGCGCCGACTTCAAAGCTCACGGTGTCTGGCAATTTGACGGCACGACGTTCGTCTATCGCAAGATATTCTGCCGCGGTTCCAAAGCGCCGCGCGAATTGTGCCTGGTACAGCCACACACGTTCACCGACGCGGCTCGCATCGACACCAGCGCCGGCGGATTCGATGACACCAGCGCCATCACTGTTCGGAATTACGAATCCGTCATCCAGTAGATTTGGAGCAGAGCCAGCACGCTTTTTCACATCCGATGGATTGACGCTACTGGTATAGACACGAACCAGGACCTCACCGGGTCCCGCCTTCGGTTTATCGAGCTCACCAATCCGCAACACGTCTTTGGCGGCGCCAAAAGACTCAAACCATACTGCTCGCATTCCGGCGCTCCAAAGTTTCGATTTCACGATACTATGCCGTCATGACCGAGTCACAAAGCCCTCTTCGCTTACGCAAGAAACACGGCAGCGGCGCGCCCCTCGATTCGACGGCGGCAGATGGCAAGCGCCTGGTCGATATGCAGTCGGTTCGCAATGCGATCGTCTCTGCACTCATCACAGTCGTGGTCTTCAGCGTTTTCTGGGTCTCGTTAAGCGAGCTGACCAACCGCGTGTATCCCTGGCTTACGGTCATTCTCGGGTTCATGGTAGGGCACAGTATCCGGCTGGCCGGGCGGGGTGTTGACGCACGGTTTCCTTTGCTGGCAGCGGGGTTCACATTATTCGGCTCGTTGTTCGCCAATATCGTTGTTGCGGCCTCGGTGACAGCAGACGGAAACAGCACCAGCACGCTCAGGGTTCTGACGAGTGTAACGACGATGACCTGGCCGGTCTTTTTCGAGGAAGCGCTGACAATTGCGGATGGTTTTTACGCGATCTTTGCGGCGAGCGTGGCTGCCTTCTACGCTAACCGGCGGCTGACGCGGTCGCAATACCATGCCTTACGGCTTTGGCGCGAGGACCAACAGCGTGACTGAGGAAATTCAACTTTCGCTACAGCATTGCCGCTATCGCGCTTTATGCAAATACACATGTTGCACACGAAGGCGGCCTTGATCCGGAATCGTATCCGGCGGTGCGCGATTGGTTGTTGCGAGTTGAAAACCGGAGAGCTTATGTTCCGATGAGGCTGCCGTCAGATCGGCATTAGCAGCGGCCCATCATTCTTAATGCGAACTCCGGCGAGCGACGCAAGTTGCGACGCAACGAGTCGTTCGATGTCCTGCACGGCATGTGCGATGCCAAGGAAAAACTGCGGCTCGCGGCGCAAGAGCGACCAGTCGTTTGTTTCCAGGATCCTGACCAGATGTGTGATGTTGGCCCGGATCGCCTCGATGTAGGGATTCCTGCCGCCATACAGAACTTCGGCGTAGCGATACGCGCGATTGAACTTTGAATTCAGCCGGTCGCGCGTCACCTGCTGATAAAACGCCGGCGTCTTGCGAAGGAGATCTTCACCCGACTGGTAGCGAACCATGTATTCGCCGGGCCTCGCGTTTTCCACGGCAATCCCGCCGACAACGAACTCGTTATATAAACGGTCACGGCATTTCTCGAGATAGCATCGATCGGCCATCTGGGCAATCAGGTCGGCGGTCCCAATCAGGTGGCCGCAGAGTGTATCGCGAGGGTCGTCCAGTTCGATCTTGTCGAGGTCCAGCTCGTAGCCCGTGAAATGCACGATCATGCTGCTGATACCAACATCCTTCGCCATGCCGAGCTCAGGAAGATAACGCCGCAAAAAGTCTGCGCTTCGCGATACGTGGTAAAGCGTGAACTCGGCACCGTTGGTGAAGTCCCTGTCCCGCGTTTCGTGACGAATGTAGCCGGCGTCGTGAAACAGTGCGGTCACCACAGCCATTTGCGCCCGGCTGGCGCCCAGGCGGTCGGGCGGCTCCGCGCTACGCTCGTAACCCACCAGCAACCGCGCAACCGCGAGCGTCATATCAAGCGTGTGCTGCATGTCGTGATAGGTCGTGTCGCAGCCCTTGTAACCCGGGTAACGGCCGGTGAAGAGGCGCTCGAAATCGTAAAATGCCAACCACAACTTATCGTAGGACATGCCCGGAAAAGTTTCGGCAAAGAGCTCGTGCACAGCGTTACGCACCGATGCAGGACTGCTTACCTGTACAGTGTTAGTGACATCGAAATCGTTGCGTCGATCCTGTGACATATTCCCCCGCATTTTTTTCTGATCATCATACACGGCGGATAAAGTTCTCACAGGTCGATTCCGGGGAATATGTTATATCCGAATGACGCACTTCGGCGACAGCTAGAGGTCGAATTCTGCGATCACCGGCGCGTGGTCGGATGGCCGTTCCCAGGCTCTCGGCTCCTTGTCGATGTAGCTTGCCGTGCAGCGCTTTGTCATCGCGGCGCTGGTCAGGATCAGGTCTATGCGCAGGCCGGCGTTGCGCCGAAAACCTGCGCTGCGATAGTCCCACCAGCTGAACGATTTCTCCGGCTGTTCGAACTTGCGAAATACATCAGTCAGACCGAGATCGAGTACATCCCTGAGCGCTCGTCGCTCCGGTGGGCTACAGAATATGGCCTCACCCCACCCTTCGGGGTCGTGCACGTCCTCGTCCCTCGGGGCGATATTGAAGTCACCGAGCACAACGAGGTTCTCGTAGCGCTGCAATTCGGCCGCGAGGAAGCCATGCAAGGACGCGAGCCAACCGAGCTTGTACTCGTATTTCTCGGAGCCAACCTCGGAACCGTTGGGGATGTAAAGATCGACAATTCGCACATTGTTGACAGTGCTGGCCAGAATTCTGCGCTGCGGATCGTCGAGGTCCGGAAAATCAGTTACGGGATTCTCGGCGGGGGTCCTGCTAAGCACGGCGACACCGTTATAGGTCTTTTGACCGCTGACCAGGGAGTGATATCCAATCGCGCTCAGGGCATCGCTGGGAAATTTCTCAGCGACCTGCTTGATTTCCTGGAGTACAAGCACATCGGGCTCGTGATTTTGCAGCCACTCGATGACGTGCGGTTGTCGCACATTCATTGAGTTGACATTCCATGTGGCGATTTTCAAGTCGGCTGTATTCCGTTTTGCCGTAACAGGGCATCAATGGTCGGTTTGCGCCCGCGAAAAGCGATATAGGCGGCCATGATATCGCGGCTGCCACCGACTTCGAGAATTTCCCGGCGAAATCGCTGCGCCGTGTCGAGGTCGAAAATGCCAGCCTCCTCGAAGGCGGAGAAGGCATCGGCAGCAAGCACTTCCGCCCATTTGTAGCTGTAGTATCCAGCCGCGTAGCCGCCCGCAAAAATATGTGAGAAAGCATGTGGCAGACGATTGTATTCAGGATGCGGAAGCAAGGACACTTCGCCTCTTACTTCCTTCAGCATCGCAAGAGGCGCTACCGGATGGGCCGGGTCGTATTCAGCGTGCAAACGAAAATCGAACAGCCCGAGTTCCAGCTGCCTCAGCATGGCGAGACCGGCCCCGGTATTCCTGCTTGCCTCGAGTTTGGAGAACAGATCGCAGGGTAGAGGTTCGCCGGTCTCGGCATGTGCCGAACATTTTTCCAGCACCTCGTAATTCCACGCGAAATTCTCCATGAACTGGCTTGGCAGCTCCACCGCATCCCAGGGCACACCGTTGATGCCCGATATGCTGGGGACGTCTATGCGCGTCAACAGGTGATGCAACATGTGGCCGAATTCATGGAATAGTGTCACGACGTCGTCGTGAGTGAGCAGGGATCGCCCGGCGTCGTCTCGCGGTGGAAAATTGCACACGAGGTAGCCGACCGGCAACGCAATATTTCCGTTCAGATTCTGCCGGCCAATACACTCATCTATCCACGCGCCGTTACGTTTGCCGCTGCGCGCGTAGAGATCGGTATAAAAGCCGCCTATGACCTGGCTGTTGGCGTCCTTGATCGAGAAATAGCAAACGTCATCGTGCCAGACAGCAACGTCTTTTTGCTCGATCAATTCGACGCCGTAAAGTCTTGCGGCGAGCGAAAACAGCCCGTCGATAACCGTACTTGTCGGAAAATACTGGCGTAGATCTTCATTGGAAACCGAGAACCTGGCCTGCTTGAACTTCTCGAGCCAGAATGTGAGGTCCCAGGGTTCGAGTGCCATGCCGGCGAATTCCTGCAGGTCCGACAGTTCTTTCTCGGCGGCGGCACGGGAGCTTTGTGCAAGTTCATGCAAAAAGCCCAAGACCTCGCCAGTCGAGCCGGCCATTTTTGTGGCCAGCGAATATTCGGCATAGTTGCTGAAACCGACGAGGTTCGCGGCCTCGTGACGCAACGACAGGATTTTGTCGATATTCTCGGTGTTGTCCCAGTCAGGATTGTCACCCTGATCGGAGCCGCGCGTTGCCCAGGCACGATACAGCTTTTCTCTCAGTTTGCGATCGTGCGCATGCGTCATGATCGCGTCATAAGTCGGGTAATTGAGCAGCAGCAACCAGCCGTCCAGTTGCCTTTCTGCCGCGTTTTCCGCAGCACGAACCATGGTTTGTCGCGGTACGCCGGCGAGTTCGTCGGCATTCTTTATGTGCAGCGACCACGCGTCGGAAGCGTCCTGCACATTGTGTTCGAAACTTGCCTGGGTTCCCGCAAGTGCCTGCATGATCGCTTTGAAGCGTTGCTTGTCGGCGTCCGGAAGATCGACACCGGCAAGATGAAAGTCGCGCAGGGCATAATCGACCGCACTACGATGAGATTCGTTTTCGTTGTCTGCCAGTGACGTACCCACGCTTGCGTATGCACGCTGCAGGCGCGCGTTTTGCGATATTTCGGTGCCATGCTCGGTCAGTAAAGGCAGCGCCTTATTGTAGGCATCACGCCAGTCTCGAGATCCGAGTACACTTTGCAGATGCGCTACCGGTGACCAGACACGGCTGAGCCTGTGCTCCATCAATTCGACTGGTGCAACCAGGGAATTAAAATCGGGATTTTGTTCCGTGTTCAACAAAGCGTCGAGTTGCTGGCGATGGTCGGAAATCAGCGCCTCGATCGCTGGCAACACGTGCTGTGGACCGATTTCACCAAACCGCGGAAGCGATGATGTGTCGAGCAGGGGGTTTGTCATGGGTTGACTTGATATGTTTTTCAAGCGCCGCATAGTAGCACAGGGCTGTAGGCACAGAATGGCGCAAAAACCCGGCCAAACAGGAGAATAAGGGTGTCCGAAAAGTATGATTTGCTGGTGATAGGTGGCGGTAGCGGCGGGCTCGCTCACGCGCAGCGTGCGGCCGAATACGGCGCCAGGGCTGCAGTAGTCGAGCACGGGCCGCTGGGCGGGACTTGTGTCAACGTCGGCTGTGTACCGAAAAAAGTCATGTGGTATGCCGCGCACTACGCGCATCAGCTGCACCATGCGAAGGATTATGGGTACGACATAAACACCCGCGGTCACGACTGGGGCGCACTAAAGACGCGACGCGATGCTTACGTAAAGCGGCTCAACGGCATTTACGGCCGCAATCTGGCGAAACGCGAGGTCAGCTACATTGCCGGTAATGCCCGGTTCATCGATGCGCACACGGTGGATGTCGATGGCAGGCGTTTCGAGGCCGATCGCATCGTCATTGCTACCGGTGGCCGGCCGATGGTGCCGGACATAGAAGGTGCCGAACTCGGCATCACGTCCGATGGATTTTTCGAGCTCAACGAGCAACCGAAACGGGTCATTGTCGTCGGCAGCGGTTACATCGCGGTCGAGCTCGCTGGCATCTTTAACGGTCTCGGCACCGAAACACAGTTGCTGGTTCGCAAGGACGCCATATTGCGAGACTTCGATGCGATGCTCGGCACCGCGCTCATGCGCGAGATGCGTGCCAGTGGCATTGCGCTTACGACGGGCGCCATTCCGGCCGCGGTTCGAAAAGAAGCTGCGGGCCTTGTACTAACCGCCGAGGACGGCCGCGAATTCGGGCCTGTGGATACGGTGATCTGGGCGATCGGGCGCGCGCCCAATACCGCAACACTGGATCTCGCCAACGCGGGTGTCGTTACGGACGAGGGCGGTTTTGTGACGACGGACGAGCTGCAACAGACCAATGTCGACAACATCAATGCGCTGGGCGACGTTACAGGCCGTGCGGCCCTGACACCGGTCGCTATCGCCGCTGGCCGGCGACTTGCCGACCGATTGTACGGTGGCATGGCGGATCGGTATCTCGATTACCGGCTGATACCGACCGTCGTCTTCAGCCACCCGACCATAGGCACGGTTGGCATGACCGAGGCAGAAGCGCGCAGCGAATACGGCGAGGACGTCAGGATTTACAGTTCCGAATTCACGCCGATGTTTTACGCACTGGGTACCGACAAGAAGTCGACGGCCATGAAGTTGATAACGGCGGGTCACGAAGAGCGCGTCGTCGGCCTGCACCTGTTTGGCGATGGGGCCGACGAAATGCTGCAGGGTTTTGCGGTCGCCATGCGAATGGGTGCAACCAAAAAAGACTTCGACGACACGGTCGCCATCCACCCGACGAGCGCGGAAGAAGTCGTAACAATGCGTTAATACCGGCCTTCAGGCGGTAATTTTCATCTGCTTGAGTACAGGTGCGGTATCAGGGCGCACGCCGCGCCAGATGCTGAAGGATTCGGCAGCCTGCTCGACCAGCATGCCCCAGCCCATGACGGATTGCGGCGCGCCGACATCGCGTGCCCAGACGCTGAACGGCGTTGGTTGCAGGCCATACGACAGGTCGTAACAAAAGCTGTTTTTCGAGATCGCGGCGGCCGGGTAGGGCGGTACCTCGCCCTTTACACCAGCCGACGTGGCATTGATGACCAGGTCGTAGGGGTTGGCCACGGGTACGGCGCTGAAACGGCACGCGGCCACCGGACCCGACTTTGAAAAATGGTCGGCGAGCGCCGCCGCTTTGCCGAGACTGCGGTTTGCTATCTGGATGGATGCGGGTTGCATCTCCAGTAACGGGCCGATGATGCCGCGCGTCGCGCCACCGGCACCGAGGATAAGTATGTTCGCGTCCTGCAGTGTCACGCCGAGATTCACGACGAGGTCCCTCAACAAACCGATGCCGTCAGTATTGTCGCCATGAATCTCGCTGCCGACGAAGGACAGTGTATTGACCGCGCCGGCGGTCGCCGCTCGCTCGCTGGTGTGATCAACAAGCCGGCTGACTTCTGTTTTATGCGGAACAGTGATGTTGAGGCCCTTGCCTCCCGTACGTTGGAACTGGCGTACCGCCGTTTCGAGTTTCTCGGGCGATACCTGCAGAAGTTCGTATTGGATGTTTTGTCCGGTCTGCAGCGCAAACAGGCGGTGTATGACGGGAGAACGACTGTGCGAAATCGGATAGCCCATCACGCCGTAGCGATCGATTGTAGTGGTTGCTATCTTCGAATCGTCCGACAAGTCCCTACTCCGATAGCCACCTTGCGACGTCCATCGCAAAGTAGGTCAGTATGCCGCTGGCGCCGGCTCGCTTGATGCCGAGCAAGGATTCGAGCACCGTTTGACGCTCATCGAGCCAGCCTTTTTCCGCGGCCGCCTTGAGCATCGAATACTCACCGCTGACCTGGTAGGCGAAGGTTGGAATCCGGTAGGTATCTTTTACGCGGCGCACGATGTCGAGGTAAGGCATCGCCGGTTTGACCATGACGAAATCAGCGCCTTCGTCGATGTCGAGACCCACCTCCCTGACGGCTTCATCGCTATTCGAGGGCGCAACCTGGTAGCTGGACTTGTCGCCACCTCCGAGGTTCGCGGCCGAACCGACAGCATCGCGGAACGGGCCGTAAAAGGCCGAAGCAAATTTTGCAGCGTAGGCCATGATCAGGGTATTGCTGTGCCCATGCTCCTCGAAAGCGTTGCGTATGGCACCGATGCGACCGTCCATCATGTCGGAGGGCGCCACCATGTCCGCACCGGCCTTGGCATGCGACAAGGCCTGCTTCACGAGCATGTCAACGGTCACGTCATTCAGCACATAGCCGTTGTCGTCGATGATGCCGTCCTGCCCGTGCGTCGTGTAGGGATCCAGGGCGACGTCAGTGATGACCATGAGGTCTGGCAGCTTTTCCTTGATGGCGCGTACCGTGTTTTGCACGAGACCATTCGGATTCGCGCACTCGATTCCGTCCAACGACTTTCTTGCTGCGTCAATGACGGGAAAAAGCGCAATCGCCGGTATACCGAGATCGCGGGCCTCGGTCAGCTCCACGAGCAATTTGTCCACACTTTTGCGGCTGACGCCGGGCATGGAGGGCACCGCCTCGACCTTGTTTTTGCCCTCGACGACGAAAACCGGGTATATAAGATCGTCAGGGGAAAGCTGGGATTCAGCGACCAGCCTGCGCAACGCTTTTGTGCGCCGGGCACGGCGCAGGCGAATCAAGGGGAACTGTCCGGGGGTCAGGTGACTCATAGCTATTCAGAATAAGGCGATGATGAATAATAACGGGAATTTCTTATTTTCCCTATATTTAGCAACGGTTTCCACGCCTTAATCGCGCTTTTCGGCAGTCAAGGTAATAAAAAGCACCAGGGGCGGGTCATCTCGTATGAACAGTAACGAAGCTGCGGGCAACAGGCGCAAGCGGTTCGACCGCCTGGTTACCGTCTTTCACGCAGACATGTTTCGCTATGCCGCCTGGCTTTGCAGGGACAAGTCAATTGCAGAGGATGTTGTCCAGGAAGCGCTGTTGCGCGCCTGGAAGTCACTGGATGCGCTGCGCGAGGATGCGGCGGCCAAGCAATGGCTACTGACCATAGTGCGTCGCGAAAATGCGCGCTATTTCGAGCGACGTCGGCTGGAAACTGTCGACATCGACAATTTGACGGCGTCTCAGTCCGCATTGCTGGCCGAGGTGCCCAACGAGGAGCTCAACGACCTCAGAGAGGCGATTTTCGAGCTGGATGATGATTATCGCGAGCCGCTGGTTCTGCAGGTCCTCATGGGCTACAGCACGAACGAAATCGCGGCGATGATGGAGCTGAATCAGGGAGCGGTGTTAACTCGTTTGCACCGCGCCCGGTCGAAGCTTAAGAGTTTGACGGCGAATGAGGTGAACTCATGAGCCAGGCGAAGGAAATGAACTGCGAAGAGTATCGACACGCACTGACTGCGGAGCCAGGATTCAAAGACGAGTCCCGGCACGCAGACGATTGCGTCGAGTGCCGTGGGTACAGCGCCGGAATATTGGCCCTGGATGCAGACATCGCTCGCGCGATGAAAATTTCTGTGCCCGAGCTCCGGATGCCGGAGCTGCCGAACGTCGATGTGGTCTCGTTCCCGGCTCGCCGGTTTCTCTCCAGACCGGTGTGGTTTGGTTTGGCCGCAACGGTGTTGCTCGCGGCAATGGTCGGACTTCGCTTGATGGGCCCGGGCATGGACGAAACCGCTGGAACGCTGGAAGAGCAGGTACTCGCGCATGTCGATCACGAGCCCGATGCCTTGTTGCCCAGCAGCACGCCGGTTACGGATCGTCGCCTCGCGGACGCCGTGCCGGGAAATATCGCGACGATGAATCGCGACATTGGCCTGATCACCTTTGCGGCGTTCTGCAAAATCAATGGTCAGGATGTACCTCACCTCGTTGTTCAGGGTGAGCGCGGCCCGATCACTATCCTGCTGATGCCGTATGAAAAGGTCGCGGCAGCTACGCCGCTGAATGGAGTTAATATCCACGGAGTCATATTGCCCGTTGGCGACGGCAGTATCGCCATCATCGGTGACCGCGAAGAGTCGCTGGAAGATGTGCAACAGAACATTTTGCATTCAGTGGTATGGGGCACATAAGCGCCCGACCACTGAATAACCTGGGCCCGGTCGCGGGCAATTACCTGTAGGAGAGTAAAAGATGTCTGAGAAAAAAATCGTAAAACCTCTGGCGCTGGCGGTTGGTGCGGCGCTGGCCGGATCGTTCGCAATCAGTGGCACTGTGAATGCGGATACTGTTGCCAGCCCGTTCGCGATGTCATCGCTCAGCGTTGGCTACATGCTGGGTGAGGGCGAAGGCGCTTGCGGCGGCGATAAAGGCGAAAAGAAAGAGGGCGAAGGCAGCTGCGGTGAAGGTTCCTGTGGCGGTGACAAGGAAGGCGAAGGCAGCTGTGGCGAGAAAGAAGGTGAAGGTTCCTGCGGTGAAGGTTCCTGCGGCGCTGACAAGGAAGGCGAAGGCAGTTGCGGCGAGAAAGAAGGCGAAGGCAGCTGTGGTGAGAAGAAAGAATAAGGTCGTTGCCGTGAATGTGGCTTTGTCAGGAGCCACATTCAATTCACGCGACTCCGGAAAAGCCCGCGCAATGCGCGGGCTTTTTTTTTGCACAGAAAACAGACAAATCGATGCTGAGTTCCATCGCCCGGGTTGCTACATTAGTGCACGGAACAAAGTGAGGAGCAGGATTTGACCAGGGCAATCTCGCGATGCCGGTGGGCAGAAGGGGTAAACCTCGAGTACATCGAGTATCACGACAGGGAATGGGGCGTCCCCGTTTGGGACGACAGAGTGCAATTCGAGTTCCTGATTCTCGAAGGCGCGCAGGCGGGCCTGAGCTGGTCGACGATACTCAACAAGCGACAAGGATATCGCAGAGCCTTTGCTGACTTCGATGCGGCCAAAGTGGCTCGCTTCACGGCGAAGCGCGTTGAGAAACTGCTCGAGGATCCGTCCATCGTCAGGAATCGCCTTAAGGTGAACGCTGCGGTGACGAACGCGAAAGCATTCCTCGCGGTGCAAAAGGAATTCGGGACATTCAGCGAATACATCTGGGGCTTCGTCGGCGGCAAGCCGATACAGACGAATCGCAGAGCGGACGATGATCTGCAGGCGACTTCGCCCGAGTCCGATGCCTTGTCGAAGGACCTCAAGAAACGTGGCTTCAAGTTCGTTGGCAGCACGATCATCTACGCCCACATGCAGGCTACCGGCATGGTGAATGATCACGTAAGTACTTGTTTTCGTTATAAACCCTGCAAGGCACTGGGCAGCCGGAAGCGCTAGACCCGCTTGCATTCGGGCGGGTGCCAGCGGATTATCGGGCGCATCCCAATAACGAAACGAACAAGAGGGCCCTCAAAATGTCCGATCAATTAAACGGCAGGCCGCCGGCTTCCTATTACATTATTGCCGGTGTGTTCCTGGTCTGGAACATCATTGGTCTGCTGTTTTACTACCAGCAAATGACGCTGACACCCGAGGCGATTGCCAGCATGGGTCCCGAAATAGCTGCGTTCATGGAGGCGACGCCAGTGTGGGCGAACGCCGGATATGCCATTGCAGTTAACGCCGGCGTGGTGGCTTCAATTTTGCTGTTGCTGCGAAATTCCTGGGCCCTTTACCTGTACGTGCTTTCTTTCCTGGGCGTACTTATCCAGGATCTCGACGCATTTGTGCTGCGGGACGTCGCCGGTGTTTTCGGCAACTTCGCCTATTACCTGCCGTCCATAGTCATCATCATTTGCATCGCCGAGATCTGGTACACGCGGTCAGTTGCCAATCGTTATCAGCGTTAGCTCCGACAGGCCTTGCGGCGTATTGTGGGATATGCCGCCGAGGTAAATCGTATTGGAAGTCAGTCCGGCCCAGTCAAACGTGATGTCAGCCGTTGTGCCTGCGCTGACGAAGGCCGGACCGCTGGCCGTCATGTTGCCTTTGTCGTCGACGTTGCCAAAAGACCAGGCCAGCAACTGATAGTTTGAGCCAGGGCCGCCGCTCACTTCGTCGGTCGCAAAGCCGTGGACGTAAACACCGTAGACACCCGCGGCGGGCCGGAACAGATTGAACTGTTCCTCGGATGTCGGTTCGCCGCTTTCACCTATCCTGCTGCAGGCGGAGCCATCAAGGCCGCAGTAGTAAACGTACATGTCGAGATCGTCGTCACCGTCTGTCAGCGCATCAAACAATGAAAACCGCAGGAACAACTGGTTCTGAGGCACGATGAGTACGTGCTCGGTTACGCCATTATTTGTTCGGCGCGTGAACGTCTTGGTCGGATCGTTGGCGACGAACCGGGTCTCGATGTACGGAAGGTTCAGCCCGTGCACGCCGGGGCTGTAACTGCCGTTATAGCCGAACTCGACCGGGAAAGTTTCGCGACCCGTGCCGCCAAAAGTAATGATTTCTTTCGGCGCTGTTATCGACGCCGGTTTTACGGCGATGGTGCTGCGGACATTGTGGTCTGCGTTTACCCATGTAAATGAGCCGAAGCGCCACAAATCCATCGGGCCGGACACATAGGTGAGGGTGACATCAAATGTCGCCGATTGGCCGGGACCAAGGCTGATGGACGGCGGCGTAACGCTGACATCGATTCCCGGCGGAGGAGAAATCTCGACCGCGAAGGACTCGGCCTCCTCGCTTACGTTAGTTACGCGGCGGGTTACGGTCTGCTGGTTGGCCAGACGCGAAATCGACACCGACGGCTGGTTAAGATCCCTGGCCATACCTGAGTAACCGGCGGTGCCAAGTTCCGTGCAACGTGCGGCACTGACAGCGGGCGATGCGGTTCCGCAAGCGAATGCGTCGTACTCATCATCACTGACCTCGTACACGAGACCGGGGAACAAGGCCTTGTTCGGCACGATGTGCCCGCCGCCGTAGTCGAACGGGTTTGCCGACCCGATGCCGTCCGGCAAGCGCAGGTCCTGGCGTGCCGTTGTAACGAGCGCCGACCGGATTGCGGCGGGCGACCACTCCGGGTGAGCCTGGCGCAGTAGCGCGGCAACGCCGGCGACGTGGGGCGTCGACATCGAGGTGCCGCTCAGGTAGGCGTAATTCTCGCCGGGTTTCGCATTCGCGGGGTCGGGTGTGAATCCGGCAATAATGTTGACGCCTGGTGCGGTGACGTCGGGCTTCAGTATGTCCGCAATCGGCCCGGGGCCGCGCGCCGAGAAACGAGCCATGATATTGCCGGTATCCTCGGTGGTCAGCAGGAAGCTCTTCTCAAGTACGACCGAGACCTCACTGCCCGCGTCCAGTTCGGCCAGGATCAGGTTGCCATCGGCCTGGCCGATCATGAGTGCCGGTATGTCCACGAGCCCTTCGGCGCCAAACATCACGATAGGGTCGCCGGCGATGTTGTAAACAATTGCAGCAATCGCACCCGCATCCTCTGCGTTCTTCACCATGTCGGTGAACAGGCAACCGGAGCGCTGCAGCAATGCGACGTTGCCAAGCATGTCGTCGGCGTTGATTAATGGCTGGCAACCGTCGCTCGCTACGCCGCTCGCGCCGGACGGCAAGGTGTCATCACCATCGTCCGCGAGTACGAGCTTCGCCTCGATCGGATCGCGATCGGCAAGCGGCGGCGAAAACAGGGCCTCCCGAGTCGCATATTTGCCTGCAATGGTTGATGGCGAGATCACCTTCATTGCCTCAACCGACGATTCGCCCTTGCGCGTCGATGCGGCGGCCGTGATGACCCAGGGAGCGCCTGCAGGCGATCCTATGGTCGCAAGGTTGGGCCCTTCATTGCCGGCGGCGACGACGGCAAGGATTCCGGCTTTGGTCGCGGCCATCAGCGCAACGTCGTCCGGCGCGGTGATTTCCCGCATCGAACTGCCGACTGAATAACTGATGACATCAACGCCGTCTGCGACGGCCGCATCAATGGCGTTGGCGAGGTCGGACGTATTGCAGCTTGCGCGCGAATCGGACGGGCGCAACCAGCAGGCTTTGTATACAGCGATACGTGCTCTTGGGGCCATACCCTCGACATCGCCGATCAACGTGCCAAAAATTGACGCTCTGCTGCGATTGCCTGCGGCGGTGGTCGCTGTGTGTGTGCCGTGACCATCAGCATCGCGCGGCGAACGAAATTCGTTTTCATCGATGGGCCCGGTATTTTCTGCGCCATCAATGAACCAGCGGGCACCGATTAATTTGTTATTGCAGTCAGTTTCCGCAAAGCGCTCGCCCGCTTCGCACTCGCCGTTCCAGTTTTCGGGCTCTTCGAACGCCAGCACGTCCGGCATCCTGCCGAATCGAGCGCAAAGCCACTTGCCCAGCAGTGACGTCTCAGCCCAGCTACTGCGGCACACTCGCGGGCGATCAGCCTCACGAGTTTCCTGCAACGACGGGTGCTCTGGCGCAATGCCACTGTCGATAATGCCAATCACTATGCCGTCGCCGTCGAGCGCTTGCGCGCTGCGAAGACCATCCGCACTGTCAAACAAGCCCAGGAAGCTCGCACTGTAACGAGTAGCGAGCGGCCGGACCTCGTCTTCCCAAACGTTGAGAACCTCTTCGAGCCCCTTCAGTTTTTGCGCCTGCGCGAGCGTCATTCGCGCAGCAAAGCCGTTCAAGCCGTACTTGTAGCTGTATATCTTCTCGACGTCAGGTCCGGCTTTCGCCAATACTCGCTCATGTTCCGATTCAAGCTGAGCGGCGTAGGCCTCCGTACCGGCATTGTTTTTCTCAAATCGTGGCTGCACAGAGATGCCGCTGGTATACGACTTGGTCAATGAGGCGTGGCGCTCCGCGGCCGAGGGAGAGCGTAACTGGACGATGAAAACGCTCGTGCTGGCCAGGTCCTCCGCGCCCGACAGGCGCATATTGCCGCCGCTCTTGATTGCGGACTCCTGCTGAGCGCCGACGTCGAGGGAGCTCAGTAGCAGGCAGCAAAGAAATAATAAGCGTAAGAAATTCACAGGATTTGCCACAGCACAATCAGTCGTCTATATAGCCGCTCAATTCGTCGTCGCTGAACGTTACGCCGAGTCCCAGCGCGATGCGATTCACGAAATTGAAATAGCCTACGATCAGGGTAAGGTCGAGTATATCTTCATCGGACAAGCCCTCGGAACGGAGTTCGCCGAGGTCGATTTCAGTCATTGCCGCAGGGGCGGTGGTCAGTTTCTCGGCGTATCGGACGATATTGCTGAGGCGGGGCTCAAGCGTCTCGAGGCCGTCAGCCGTCATCAGGAGACTGACAATTTCTTCATCCTTGAGATAACGCCGCAACGTTTCGGCATGGTGGTTGACGCAGTATTGACAGTCGTTGCTCGCGGACACGACAACAGCGACCGCCTCGCGCTCGGCGCGGCTTAGCCCCGATTCGCCGAACATGATTGTCATGTACAAATCGAGATGATTGCCCATCGCCTCGGGATTGAGGCTGTGGACCTTTAGAATGTTGGATACCTTGCCGCGCCGCCTGAGCAGCGTCGCATAGGTTTCGGCCAGCTTGCCTTCAGCTTCACTGACTTCAATTTCTTTGATCCAGGACATAATTTCTCGCAACCGCGGTCTTGCCAGCCGCATCGGAATTTCGTCCATTGTCTGGCAAGTGCTCGAGAAAGTCGAACGTCCCCTGGTCAGCTCTGGCCGATAGTCACCATCTCTCGGCCGTCAGAGACCTCCCTGTTGAGGTGCACTCAAGAGGCAAAAAGTTTCGTCCGATCGGCAAAGCTCTTGAATTCGAGGGCATTGCCGCAGGGATCGAGGATGAAAAGTGTCGCCTGTTCGCCGACTTCGCCCTTGAAGCGAACGCGGGGCGAAATCAGAAACTCGCACCCGGCATCCTCAAGGCGGGTGGCGAGGGCCTGCCAGTCGTCCATGTCGAGGACGACACCGAAATGCCGCGCAGGTACGGAATCACCGTCAACGGGATTCACGGGTGCCGCGCCGTCACTGCCATCGACCAGGTGTAAAGTGACCTGATGACCGAAAAAATTGAGATCGATCCATCGTGATGCTGTGCGTCCCTTGCCACAGGCCAACAGCCCGCAATAAAACTCTTCGGCAGCGTTGAGATCTGTCACCGGCAGGGCCAGGTGAAACGGTTGTAACTCCGGACTCATTTGGATTCTCCCAGCCAGTCTCGTGCGTGTAGGTAGTCGCGGTAAAGGGTTTCTTCGGGCGACCCTGGATCCGGTTGCCAGGCGTACCTCCAGCGAACCTCCGGTGGCAGCGACATTAGAATGGATTCGGTTCGACCTCCCGACTGGAGTCCGAACAAGGTGCCGCGGTCGTAAATCAGATTGAACTCGACGTATCGTCCCCGCCGGTACAATTGAAAGTCGCGCTCCCGATCGCCATAGGCATGATCGCGGCGCTTTTTCACGATAGGTACATAGGCTTCAAGATAGCTGTCGGCGACAGACTTGAGGAAAGCGAAGCTGCGATCGAAACCTGCATCGTTTACGTCGTCGAAGAACAGGCCGCCTACGCCACGTGTCTCGTTACGATGCTGAAGAAAGAAATATTCGTCGCACCATTTCTTGTACCGGGGATACAAGTCCGCACCGAAAGGATCGCAGGAGGCCTTGGCGGTTTTGTGCCAATGAATTACGTCGTCGTGGAACGGATAATACGGCGTCAGGTCATAACCGCCGCCGAACCACCAGATTGGGTCCTTGTCACCGGCACTGAAGAACCTGAAGTTTGCGTGTGTCGTTGGAACGTAGGGGTTGCGAGGGTGCAGCACAAGAGACACACCGACCGCCTGGAACTGTTTGCCCGCCAGCTCCGGGCGATGCTTCGTGGCGGAAGAGGGCATCTGGTCACCAAATACATGTGAGAATCCAACGCCCGCCTGTTCGAAAACCTGGCCACCGGCGAGTACGCGACTTTCTCCGCCACCCCCGGCAGCGCGCACCCACTTGTCGCGCGCGAATTCAGCCTTGCCGTCGAGCCGCTCGAGCTCGGATGTCAGGCGATTTTGTAACGCCAGCAAATAGTCTTTTACCTGATCGATGTTGCTCACAGCTGATGCTCTTATTGACGCGGTCGCAGTATCGCTCCGCTTAACAGGTCGCGAATTTCCGATGCGCCGGAAGAGGGTCCGCATTTGCCTGGCACGACGTAGTCTACTCGATCACCGAATTGGCGGCGAAGCGCGTCCTCGCTCGGCGCTACCGGTTGGCCGCTGAGATTAGCGCTGGTTGAGACGATGGGTGATGCGACCGCAATGCATATTGCCCGGGCGACGGGGTTGGTCGTAATGCGGACGGCAATCCCCGTGTTGTCGCCGCGAACGACGGCAGCAACCCGCTTTCCCGCCGGGGCTATCCAGGTGGTTGGTTTTTGCGGGTCGGGGTCTGGCAGGGAAACGTTGTCGGGCAGGTCTATCCAGTCTTCGAACTGCGCCGCCGTGGCTGCGATCAGGATGAGTCCCTTCGACGCCTCGCGTTGTTTGATCTGCAACAGCCGCGCCACGGCATCGAGGTTCCCGGGCAGGCAACCCAGACCGAACACGCCCTCCGTCGGATAGGCGATGACGCCGCCGCTACGCAGTACTTTCGCAGCTTTGTCGATGACCGACATACTTTAACCTTTAGTCTTGTTTGACCTTGGCGCTCTTCTTTTTCGCTGCTGTTTTCTTCGTAGCCTTCTTTTTAGCTTTCTTCTTGGCCTTCTTCTTGGCTTTTTTCTTTTTCGCTGCTTTTTTGGTGGCAGCTTTCGGCGTGTCTTTCGCAGCTTTCTTCTTGGCGGTCTTCTTGCCACCACGACGACCACGCACAGGTGCGGCTGCAAGCAGCTCTATACATTCCTCAAGCGTCAGGGACTTGGGCTCGCGATCCTTGGGGACGCGTGCATTCTTTTCCTTGTTCGTAATATACGGGCCATAACGCCCGTTCAGGACCTGGATGCCCTGTTCTTCGAAATCGAGGATGAGGCGGTTCGCATCGGCGAGTATTTTTTCGGCAATGAGTTCCAGCGCCCGGGGCAGTTCCACGGTGTACGGGTCGTCATCCTTCATCGAGACGTACTTGTCGCCGTAACGAATATAGGGGCCGAATCGGCCAACACTCGCGGACACGGGCAGGCCGTCCTCGGTCTGGCCCAACGCGCGCGGCAGCGTGAACAGGGCCAGTGCGGTATCGAGATCGATATCGTTCATCTTCTGACCCGGACGCAAGCCGGCGAACTTCGGTTTTTCTTCGTCGTCCTTGGTGCCGATCTGCACGAAAGGCCCGTAGCGCCCCATGCGAACGGTCACAGGCTTGCCGCTCTTTGGATCGGTCCCCAGTTCGCGAGCCTGAGCGACCTGTTCGCGAGAAACCGACG
>JAOUNH010000152.1 GCA_029881055.1 Gammaproteobacteria bacterium | reverse complement strand
CCGCGTGGATCTCGACAGCACGCTGCGCTTTATTGACACGTTGCTGGCAGAAGATGTGTCGGATCCGAACTTCTTTTACCAGGCGCAGCGCGCCCTGCTGGATGCCGGCCAGACGGAGCGCGCCGCTACGATGATCGACAGCTACGTATTGCGCTCGGTCGACGAGGACGGCAAGACGATGATGTTGGTGCGCCAGGCCTGTGCCGAGGGCCGCATTGACGATGCCGACAAGCTGATCGAAAGTGTCGACACGGACCGCGCCTCGCGCTGGCTGTATCTCAAAACGCTGGCCCGGGACGATGAGGCCAGGGAGTTTCTGCGCCAGTTCGATACGCCGGAGTACCTGTTTATACTGGCCGCGTTTCTCGACTATCGCGCTTTTGATCCGCGCGATTATCCCTTGCTCTGGAAGGCGCTGCAGGCTCAGGGCATCAAGCGCGCACCGCCGCGTCCACAAACCTTTACGTGCAAGCGCTAATCCGTGCGTAGTTTTTTCGAGGAACTCAAGCATCGCAATGTGATCCGCGTCGGCATCGCCTACATCGTTGCGGGCTGGTTGTTCGCACAGGTGGTCGATCTTGCCGCCGATGCGTTTCATGCACCCGACTGGCTGATGCAGATGCTGATCGTCGTGTTGCTGGTTGGTTTGCCGGTCGTGTTGTTTCTTGCCTGGGCTTACGAGCTGACACCGGAGGGTGTGAAGAAGGCGCATGAGGTTCCGGCTGATGCGCCGAAAGATCCGCGCTCGGGCCGTACGCTGAATATCCTTATTATCTCGGCACTCGTGATCGCGGTCGGCTGGCTGGGCTGGGACAAGCTCAATACGACAGACCCTGACACCGCAGACATCGTTAGCAAAATCGACAAGTCCATCGCCGTATTACCCTTCGATGACTTCAGTCCCGACGGCGACCAGGCCTGGTTCGCCGATGGCCTGACTGAAGAAATTCTCAATTCTCTGGCGCGGACCACCGACTTGCAGGTCGCGTCACGAACCTCGTCATTCGCTTATCGCGACTCCAACGACGACATTCCGGCCATCGCCGCCGCTCTGGGCGTTGCTCACATACTGGAAGGTTCGGTCCGGCGCGCCGGCGATCGACTGCGCGTCACCGCACAGCTCATACGCACGACTGACGACAAGCACCTCTGGTCAGAAACCTTTGACGGCGACAGCGCCGACTCCATCGCCATCCAGGAACGAATCGCTTTCGAGATCGCGAACGCTTTGCACACCGCGATGAATCCGGAGGAGCTCGCTCGAATGGTTGCTGCGGGCACGCGTTCGGTGGCGGCGTGGGAAACCTGGCTTCGCGGCCTCGCTCTGGAACATGAGGTTCGCAGTCGAATGGATATCGCCCGGGTCTATGACGTCATCGCGGTATTCGATAAGGCCGTAGCAATGGATCCCGGCTTCGCGGAGGCGCATCTCAAGCTCGCCTCGGTTTGGCAGGAGCAGCTCGACCCGACGTCCATCGCTTACGTCCCGCCGGGTGTGCCGATTGCAGAGCGTCGGCAGCATTTCGACGATGCGATGGCGGCAGCCATTAAATACGCACGCTCCGATGTTACGCGCACGGCCATTCAAGCGAACGCGGCGGCGCTCGATGTGCGACTGATGGACCAGATTGCTCTCGTTTTGCGCCTGACCGAGTTGCAGCCTGAGCGCCGCGATCGGTTGGTCTGGCTTGCCGTTCTTTACGCAAAAATCGGGGCGTTCGACCAAGCACGTGATGCGACTCGGGCGGCCTGGGCAATCAAAGAACCTCGCGATGTGCGCGATGGTGTTGTTATCCAGAACATGCATCGCGTCAGCCTGCAGGAGGCCGTCGCCATGATCGAAGAGGTGCTGCAATCACCTGCCGTTGATGCAAATACCCTGTATCAATCGCATCGTGCTTTGCTCGCCGCTGGACGGGTTGAGCAGGCCGCGGAGCTTATTGGTCGACACAGACAAGTGACCGGCGATGCGGAGGGCAATACGATGATGCGGCTTCGGCAGGCCTGCGCAGAGGGCCGCGTCGACGATGCCGTTGCGCTGTACGCTAGCGTCGATCCAAACTCCAACACGCAATGGTTGTTTCTGAAAACACTGGGACGCGATGACGAGGCCAGGGAAAGACTGCGGGCACTGGATACGCCGGAGGGCCTGTTCGCACTGAGCAACTATTTGGTTTACCGCTCCTTCGAAGCGCGCGACTATCCGCTGCTTTGGAAAACTCTAACCTCGCAGGGCATTGATCGCCCGCCAGCGAGACCGATGGCTTACCGATGTGTGCGTGAATCATGAACCTGTTTGAAGAACTGCGGCACCGGAACGTGCTAAAGGTCGCCGCGGCCTACGCGGTCGTGGGTTGGCTTGTTGTACAAGTGGCGGATGTCGCGGCCGAAAGTTTCGCTGCGCCTGAGTGGGTCATGAAGGTGCTGATCGTTTTCCTGTTGCTTGGTTTGCCAGTCGCGCTGTTTCTCGCATGGGCATTTGAGTTAACCCCGGACGGCGTAAAGAAAGCCAGGGACCTGCCGGCCGACATGCCGAAGGACCCGCGTTCGGGGCGCCTGCTGAGTCGACTTACAATTGTTGGGTTGTTGATCGCTGTTGCCTGGCTGGGCTGGGACAAGCTGCAGGGGCCGACAACGACGGAGGCCATCGGCGAAAAGTCGATCGCCGTTTTACCGTTTGCTGATTTCAGTTCCGGTGGTGATTACGCCTGGTTTGCGGACGGACTAACGGACGAAATCTTGAACGCGCTGGCTCGTACGCGGGATTTGCGCGTCGCTTCGCGGACCTCGTCTTTCGCTTACAAGGGCTCGGACCTCGGCGCGCCGACGATCGCGGGCGAGCTCGGCGTCGCGCACATACTCGAGGGTTCCGTACGTCGCGCGGGCGATCGCATTCGTGTCACGGCGCAGCTGATACGCGCCAGTGATGACGCGCACCTGTGGTCGGATACCTTCGACGGCGACAGCAATGACTCGATCGAAATACAGGAGCGCATCGCCTTCCGCATCGCTTCCCTGCTGGACACGGCAATGAATCCGGAGGAACTCAAGCGTATGGTTGCCGCCGGCACGGATTCGATTGCGGCGTGGGAAGCCTACCTGCAGCTGTCGGAGCTTTTCACGGCGTCGCTGGACGATGTCGATCGTTCGCGCGGTGACGAGATACTGGCGCTCTACGACCAGATTGTTGGCTGGGACCCGCGGTTTGGGGAGGCGCACGCGCTCATGGCGAGAATCTTTTTCGCCTGGATGGATAACGCGGACACGCGAGGCCCGCCGGACGGTTTCCCGCTCGATACGCTCCCGGCTAGTTTTAATGAGGTCGCCTTGTCGGCTGCGGAACACGCTCGCAACGAGGGTGGCCGGCTTGACGTGGAGCTAATACGAAACCAGGCGCAGGTACGCATCAGCGATCAGGTCGACGTGGCGGCCGCGCTCGCTCGCCTGCGTCCCTACGACGCCGTTGCCTGGAACGATTACATTACCGCGCTAACAGCTGCCTCGAAGTTTGACGAGGCGCTTGCTGCCGTCGCGCGAATCCCCACGGAGGTCCTCGACGGTGACAGCGCGCTCTTGTTGGCAGCCTCCGTGGCACGGATGGACTTGACTGCTGGTCTTGCCATGGCGCGTCGCGGCCTGGCAAAAACCTCTCCGTCCGCGGGGGCGCTGTACCAGGCACACCGCATTTTTCTGTATGCAGGCCTTGTCGATGAGGCGGCTGAAACGGCTCGGCGATTCCTTGCGCTGCGCTCGGATGTGGCCTTGCCAGCCTTACTTCAGCTTCGCCAGGCCTGTGCAGAGGGAAGGGTCGCCGATGCCGACGCCCTGCACGAGGCGAGCGAAGCTGCGGGCAGCTACTCCAGCGCTCTCATGCGCTGGTTGGCGCTAAAAATTCTCGGCCTCGATGACGAAGCCCTGGACCTCATGCGACCGCTTGACAACCCGGCAACGCTTTATCAGTTGTCTCGCCTTTTGACCTACACGCATTTCGATCCGCGGCCATATCCGAACCTGTCGAAAGTACTGGTGGCACAGGGAGTGCAGCGCGAGACGATTAATCCGATCCCTTATGCGTGCAAGCGCTAGGCGGATTTTCTTAGGGATCGTTTCTTCAGGTGCACCAGCAACAGCGACACGGCTGACGGCGTCATGCCTTCAAGGCGCGATGCCTGGCCGAGCGTGACCGGTCGCGCGGCGACGAGCTTCTGGCGCGCCTCGTTTGAGAGACCATCGACCTCTGCGTAGTCGATGTCTTCCGGAAGTCGCAATACTTCCTGCTTCGCGTGCTGTGCGATTTCGCGTTCCTGGCGATCGATGTAGCCCGCGTACTTCGCGCGCACTTCGAGTTGCAGCTCGACCTGTTCGCGTTGTTCGTCGCTGTCGAAATTCAGCTCCTCGCTCGCACCGACCTGCGCTAGCGCAACGATGTCACGGTAACGCCGCTCGGGGCGTTTCAGCAGTGCCGCAGCCGTTACGCCTTCTGCCTGCAAGAAGATTTTGCCGAGTCGCGTGTGCTCCTGTTCGACAGCTTCGTACTTCGCGTTGAATTGTCGCCAGCGTCCGTCGTCGACGATGCCGAGCTCCCTTCCTTTCGGCGTCAGTCGCAAATCGGCGTTGTCTTCACGCAGCAACAAGCGGTATTCGGCGCGGCTCGTGAACATGCGATAGGGCTCGCTGACGCCGCGCGTGATGAGGTCATCAATCAATACACCGATGTAAGCCTCGTGACGCGCCGGGAACCACTCTTCCTGCTGCTGCGATTGACGTGCGGCGTTGATACCGGCGAGCAGTCCCTGCGCGCCGGCTTCCTCGTAACCGGTAGTGCCGTTGATCTGGCCGGCGAAATACAGGCCGTTCACGTGCTTTGTTTCGAGTGTGGGCTTCAGGTCGCGCGGGTCGAAATAGTCGTACTCGATCGCGTAGCCCGGCTGCATGATGTGTGCGTTTTCGAAACCGGTGATCGAGCGCACGAACCGCAGCTGCGTTTCATAGGGCAGGCTCGTTGAAATACCGTTCGGATAAACTTCGTTGGTCGTCAGGCCTTCGGGCTCGACGAAGATCTGGTGCGAGACCTTGTCGGCGAAACGCACAATCTTGTCTTCGACCGACGGACAATAGCGTGGACCGACACCCTCAATCATTCCTGTGTACATCGGCGACTCGTGCAGTGCGCCACGAATGATGTCGTGTGTTTCTTCGGTCGTGTTCGTGATGTGGCAGGAAATCTGCTGCGGGTGATCGCTGCGCTTGCCGAGAAACGAAAACACGGGCACGGGTTCATCACCCGGCTGTTCAACCATGCGCGCGTAGTCGAGCGTTTTGCCGTCGAGACGCGGCGGCGTGCCGGTTTTCAAGCGGGCGACATTGAACGGCATTTCGCGCAAGCGTGCCGCGAGCTTGTTCGATGGGGCGTCGCCTACGCGGCCGCCGGCTTTTTCCGTGAGACCGATCAGTATGCGGCCCGCGAGAAAGGTGCCGACTGTCAGGATCACGGTTTTTGCTTTGAAGCGTAGCGCTTCGCCCGTAACGACGCCTGCGACGCGATCGCCCTCGATGATGAGGTCTTCGACCGACTGCTGGAACACGGACAGGTTCGGCTGGTTCTCGATCATGCTTCGCACGGCGTGCCGGTAAAGCTGCCGGTCCGCCTGTGCACGTGTGGCACGAACGGCTGGTCCCTTGCTCGAGTTCAGCGTACGAAACTGGATGCCCGCGAGATCGATGGCTCGCGCCATCGCGCCGCCCATGGCATCGATTTCTTTCGTCAGGTGCCCCTTGCCAATGCCACCAATCGCCGGGTTGCAACTCATCTGACCCAGCGTCGCGATGTTTTGCGTGATCAATAAGGTGCGCGCACCGGCGCGCGCGGCTGCCAGCGAGGCTTCCGTTCCGGCGTGTCCGCCGCCAATCACGATGACATCGTAGTGTTCGGTCATTGGTTAATTATTGATCAATCCGGGTCGCGCATTCTTTACTATTTGCCCCTGCTTGTCCAAGATAGCGCGCTGTTTTCGCGCCCCGAGCACCGCATGCAAAGATCCGCCGCCGCGCCAGGCCTTGCCCTGTCCCTGTTCATCGCCCTCTTTGCCGTCAGCCCGGCGGCGGCCGGGACGCTCGAACTCAAGGACTGCCGCATCAGCGCCGGCCCCGGTGCCCCCAGCATGAAGGCCCGCTGCGGCACGCTCACCCGCCCCCTGAACCCCGCCGCCCCCCAAAGGGGTCAGAGCCCTTTTGGCGAAAGTGATGAGAAACCCCAACAGAATCAAGGCCCTTCGGGCGAGAAGGACGAAAAGGGCTCTGACCCCTTTGGGGGGGTGGAGATTGAGCTTCGTGTGGTCGTGGTGCCAGCGCTGAATTTGACGCCGGAGCCGGACCCCGTGGTGCCTATCGCCGGCGGTCCCGGCCAGGGCAGCGTACAG
>JAOUNH010000151.1 GCA_029881055.1 Gammaproteobacteria bacterium | reverse complement strand
GAAATCATCGTGATTGTCGAGTATCAGGATTTTCGAATCTTCGCCGCATCGTTGCTGGTAATAGACCGCGGCGGCTAATCCCGAGAGACCGCCGCCGACAATGACAAGGTCGTAGACCGTGTCCGTTAGGGCCGCTGGTTTTGCGTACCTGACGCCTTCCCACGAGATCGCGTGCGCCACCTCGAAAGAGCCGATATGCGCGCCGCGCAGGCCGGTACGGCCAGGTGGGTAAACGAGTGGCGGGCGAACGGCGCCGAGCACCTCGAGCGGGCTCAAGGTCGAACCCGCTACGGTGCTGAGAGCGATACCGTTCAGAAAGTCCCGCCGCGTAATATTTAGTTTTGTCATTAGTTGAACACGTCGAAGATGTGACTGTACTTCAGAATGATCTCGCGGCCGGCGGGCAAAGCGCCAACACCGCCTTCGTCGATCTCGTTGTATACAAGATAGAGCCCCGAGTTCGCCGATTGCAGCCAGGCAAAACGCAGGTTTGTTGAAAGCACATCATCCAGTTCATTGTATTGCACGAGCGCCTGCAAAAGGATTTTCGGCGTAAATGAATATGACAGCCTCAATCTCGCGAGGTTGGCGTCGAACTGTCCACCGGGAACGGGCAGGTCGAACTTATTGTAGATGTACGATAACTCCGAGCTGAACGTTTCGCCGATACGATATTTCAGCTCGGGACCCAGTGACAGTCGGTCGCCGCCAAAACGTCCACCAATGATACCTTGAAACGAAAGGCTCAAAGGAGCCGCCTGGTTGGTATAAAAAACAATCTGACCCTCGGCATGATCGTAGGTGCCTGGCTGAACGATAACGCCATCAACAATCTCGAACGGGTCCGTTAATCCCGAACGCGTAACATTGACCGCCGTATGCAATTCGTAACCGTTGCGGAACGCCCAGTGCACATCGTTATGCCAGTAGCCGGTTTCCTGAAAGCCATCGAAGTCCCAATAGCCCTGGTAACTCATGTGTGGCCGGATTTCCAGAAGCCCCCATAAATCATCCGGACGAATACGGCGCATGACGAATGCTTCGATTCGCTCGTACGCGCTGCGACTCAGGAAGCCGACCTCAGGGTTAAAGTCGCCACCAACTTCCGTGTAACTCAGGCGGTAAGCCCAGGTTGCCGAATCGTAATCGGCCTTCAATGCGTACGCATCATCGCGACCCGCGAGGCCGGGTGTCGCTGTTTTCGCTGCCCAGGCCGACAAGATCAGGTTCTCACCGATGCCCCATCGACCATCGATCGCATAGGTCTGGTTTTGATCGTCGTCCGCTGCAACCCGGTAGCTGCCGTCGCCCTGACGATCAACAATCAAAAATCCGACCGCGGACCGACCTGGCAACTCCTGGTTCACGCGTGCGACGGTAAACTGGTTCCCCGGCGCCACGCCCATGACCGCCTCGGAACTCATGTATAGAAAACCGAGGTTGGTGCTGCCGCCGACCTTGCCCGACAGACGCACACCGCCATCGATCGGAATCTGCTCGCCATCGTCCGCTATGCCAATACGGCGGCTGAAGAACAGCTCGACCTGCTCTGCATTGCCCACCGTAAACTGGCCTGCATTCTCGAGAAAGAACGGGCGCTTTTCCGGCAGGAAAAGACTGAACCGATCAAGATTAACCTGCTGCTCGTCGACCTCGACCTGGGCAAAGTCGGTGTTGTAGGTGGCGTCCAGGGTCAGGCTGGGCGTGATCGAATACTTGATGTCGAAGCCAAAATCGGCCTCGCTTTCCGTGCCAACGATATTCCCGCCGCGAGATGACTTGCCGAGAACGTAGGGTGTCACTTTCAGATTTTTCTGCGCTGGCGGCACGATGCCCGCGATCGTTCCGGCATCCGAAACGCGGTGGATGTTTCTCTGTCGCGACAAGGGTGCCCAGTACGCAACTTCGTTATTGCGCCGGATGTTGCGCTGAAAATTGATGCCCCAGGTTTGCGTCTCACCCGGCCCGTAACGCAGGGTTCGAAACGGAATGCGCATTTCCGCACTCCAGCCGATGTCGGAAATCGTCGCCACAACGTCCCAGCTTCCGTCCCAGTTGAGATTGAAGCCGCCTGCACCGGAACCGAGTTGCCCGCCCGACCCTTCGCGAACGACCTGGCCATCGTAGGCAAGGCCCGCCGGATTGGTGCCGAACACATAACCGTTTTGTCCGTCGCGGAGTCCGTCGATGATGACTTGAAAGCTGTCAGTGTCGTCGAGGCTCGCATCGCGGCGACTGTCGGTGACGGTGATCGCATCCACTTGTTTGTCATACGCAACGACGCCTATATAAAGGGCATCATCCAAAAAACCGATGTAAACCTCGGTTTCCTGCGTTGCGGGCTGACCATCATCCGGCTGCACCTGCCTGAATCCCGTAGCCGGAACGACACCCTGCCATGCTGCGTCGCCGATTACGTCACCGTCCAGCGTTGGCGAGGCGAGCAGTTGCTGTGCCCGCATCTCAGGCCGAGGCGCTGGCGGACTCTGTGCATAGGCGCCGCAGGTCTGGCAGATCAGGCAGACAATACAAGACCATCGCAAAGACCTGCGAGGCGTAAGACCAAATATTCGAATACGCAAACTGATTACAAGACTTTGAACATTTTTATAACGACGCTCTCAGCGCCGTTAGCACCCATGTGCGTGTCCCGATCCTTTTCCTGATAGCCCCGGGCGAGATAAAACGGTTCGCCGGGTATGGTTGAGCCGAGTTCGATCGTTTTGAATCCGGCATCCCGCGCGGCAGCCTCGCCGATATCCAGCAGCAGGCTGCCAATACCACGACGCACCCACGCCGGGTGAGTGTACATTGCCCGGATACGAGCGGCGTCCGTTTCGGGATCACTGTAGCTGTCGTCCCGACCGACCGTGTGATCTCCGCCGTAGAGCGTCTTGCGTTTACCCCAGCCACCGCAACCGACCAGGACCGATGCACCGCTCTGCATCGCTTCGACCAGGTAGTAGGTCTCGTCTTCAATCAGGCTATTGTCGACGCCCATGGTCTCCTGTGCGGCCACGACTTCCTGCGGTGACAAGAAGGCTTTCATATTCTCGGCGATTGAAAGCTGCATGAGTTCCTTGATAGCTGGAACATCCGCCACCCGCGCCAGGCGATGAGTCAATTCAGTCATTCGATGGAACCCGATACTTTATAGATTTAATTCGTTACAACGATAGTTGTGCCGCCGGTAAAGGCGGGAACGGCGTCCAGCAAATCCTCGTAAGTAATCGTCGCGAGCTTCGCGGCCAGCGCCTCCGGCGTTACGGTTTCCTTGTACCACAGCCATTGTTCGGCGAGCGTGGTCGCTAGTTCTGCATTGCTTTGCGCCGCACTCCGCGCTCGACCGAGCAGGTAAGTCTTCGCCTCTTCGAATTCGGCTTCCGTGGGCGGTTCATCGCGCAGGCGCTGCAGTTCGCTTTCCAGCAGAGCCTTCAGGTCTTCGAGTTTATCGACATCGACGCCGATACCCAGGGTTATGTACGCGCTATTGCCGTCGGATCGATACCGGCTGTCGATGTAGTAGGCGAGCCCGCGATCCGAGATCGCGATTTTGCCGAGACGACCGTCATACCCATGGCTCAGTATGTACAACAACAATCGCTGTGCATCGGCCTCCTTATTGTTTGGTGCGGCGGCTGGAACGATGTAACCGAGTTGCGCCTGCGCTATCCGGAGTCCGAGGTTTACCCTGATGTCTTCGGCAGCGAAGTTGGCCGTCGGTGCTGCCAGCAGTTCCGGTGCCTTTAATTTTCCGAATCCCTTTTCGAGCAGCGCCATCGTGTCGCCAAACGCCACATCACCACTGACCACAATCAAAACAGGGGACGTCGACTTTGTCATCACGGCAGTCCCGCCTCCCATGATCTCGCCAAACACTTGCTCGAGCCTGGTCTCCGGATCCGTTGAAGGGGAAACGGGTTCCGGTGGGTCCAGTGGATCGGCCAAAGACGCGCGAACTTTCGCGATGATCTTTTCGAGATCTTCGGATCGCAGCTGATACTCCAGGGCCGAGTATCCGAGTGCGGGCTTGTTCGCTGTTGCATCGCTCCTGGCGGATGCGAATACCAACTGCAGGTAGGCGGACGGCGACAGATCGTTACTCTGCACGATGACCGGAATACCACCGGAAAGCTGCGCAGTTTCGACTGATGGTAAAGGAGTGGTATCGACTGCCAGCGGCGGCGTTATCGAAACCCGCTCTCCAGAGCTCGGCTTCGCGGAAACGAGCGTCGACTGGCCGTCGCTTGCCGGTTCGTACCAGGCAATGCTCCTTCGCTCCGGCGACAGGTATCGCGAAAGCACACTTTTTACCTCCCTCGGCGTGACAGCCGCGACCCTGTCTGGCAGCTCGAGCAGCGTCTCGAGCGCGCCGAGGCCTTCGAAGTAGGCGAGCTGATGCGCCGCTGCTTCAGTCGTTTCAACATCAAACACGAGTTGTTCAAGAACCTCATTGACGGCGCTGGACAGCCGTTTGTCACTAACCGTGCGGCGGCGCAGCGATTCTATTCGTCTTTCGATTTCCTGCTCGATGCTGGCTTCGCTGGCACCCGCGTCGGCAAAACCGCCAATAACAAACACGTAGTTTTGTGCACTGGGTGGATACCAGGTCGTAATGCCAGTCGCCGCCCCGTCGAGCACGGACCCTTTGCGTACAGGGGTGCCCCAGTCGTTCTGGTTGAAATTGACGCCGGAACTCGCTCCCAACAACGATTGCGCCACGAGAAAGGCGGGAAAGTCGGGGTCGTTGGCCGACGGCGCACGGTAAGCGATCATGAATTGGCGGCCGGGCGAACTGCCCCTCACTCTGACCCGCCGCTCACCCTGCTGCTCCGGCTCCAGCGTATGCGGCAGCGCGGTCGGTGCTCTTTGCGGAAACTCGCCAAACAGTTCAGTGACGCGTGACAGTGTCTGAGCGCTGTCTATGTCACCGACAATAGCGAGCACGCCGTTCGCCGGATGGTAGTGGCTTTTGTAAAAGTCGACGACGTCCTGGTGTTTCAGGTTTTCGATGTCGCTTTGCCAACCAATAGTATTGTTGCGGTAGGGATGTGCCAGAAAAGACGTGTAGACCACGGCGTCGATCAGCATCGAAGTCGGATAGTTCTCGTACATGTGCATTTCGGCCAGCACTGCACCACGCTCGGCATCCATGTGTTCCGGCGAGATCGTGAGCCGGGCCATGCGATCGGCCTCTATGCGCAGCAACAGATCAAGATGTTCTTTCGGCACAGTCGCGAAGTAAGTTGTCTGGTCGGTCCAGGTGTATCCGTGCCACTCGCCACCGAGCGCGTAGATCGGTGCGGTCAGCCCTTCCTCGAGAAAATTCTCCGAGTTGCGAAAAGCCATGTGCTCGAGAAAATGAGCGAGTCCCGTCTTGCCCGTGACCTCGTCGCGCGCACCGACCCGGTATAGCATCTGCACGCTCGCCACCGGGAAGTTGCGGTCTTCGAGGAGGATGACGGTCAGCCCGTTATCGAGTTTTTCTACCCTGGCGTTTTTGAGATCCAGCGCAGCATTAGCCGTGCTGGCAGCAAGTATCATGACCAGCATCGATATCGCGGAGGATTGCAGGTATCTATATGTCATCGACGCTCCTGCGGAGTGATGAGTTCTTGAACAAGCATTCGCAGCAACGCCGTGTGTGCCGCAATTCTCGATTGCAGGTCAGTATCGCCGGCGGGCGTTTCAAAGACGAGCACTGTGAATGCCCGTGGGGCGGGCCTGGTATGGCCATCTACGACGACTTCCTCGGCACTCATGAGTTCGTCGATGGAGCTGTCTGTGACGGGCCCGATGATGCCATTGATGATCGGCTCGTCGAATCGCGTCACTCCGTCGACTTTAATCGGGATATCGTTGTCCTGAAGTATGCGGACGGCCGAGGCAGCCATGGGATCGCTCGCTCCCAGGACTCCTTGCGAGTAAACGTAGCCCGCGTTGATGAGATTGTCCTCGTGCAGGTCGATGCTCAAGACGGGTGGATACGCTGCGGCCTGCGCGAGGATATAGGACGTGATTGCATCTGCTTCCGGACTCGAGGCCGACGCCGCTCGCGCCCGACCCGCGTTATCCGCATCAGCCAACAGGTGTGATGAGTCGCCGACGCTGTGCCCATCCACTTCGGCCGAGTAGACCGCAGTATTCAGATAGCGCCAGTTGCGAACGTAGCCATGCGGATTATTGAGAGGCAGCAACACCACACCCCAACGTTTACCCAGCTCCGCGATGCTGTCTATTGTGGCTGAGATCGCCTGAGGGCCGGCGGGTTCTTCTCCGTGAATCCCCGAAAGAATCCACACGGCCGGACCGATGCGTGGCGATCGTAGTGCGATGATCGGCAAAGCATAATCAGTGCCATCTGGTTGAGACTGCAAAATAATGTCGAGCTGCCAGCCCTGGTCGAGCAAAGTGGTGTACGCGCCATACAGTTCTTCGACAGG
>JAOUNH010000150.1 GCA_029881055.1 Gammaproteobacteria bacterium | reverse complement strand
TGCAGGAACAACTTGTGTACGTCGGCGCCAAGGCGCTTGCTGCTGCTCAGGTAGCCGTAATCCGTATAGACCGAAGACGTGGCGTGGTGATAGTTGCCGGTACCAAGATGCACGTATCGAACGAGCTTTCCCTCGCACCTGCGCACGACCAGCGTCATTTTCGTGTGTGTCTTGAAACCCACAAGTCCGTAAACAACATGAGCGCCGGCTTCCTGCAAGCGATTGGCAAGCGCAATGTTTGCGGCTTCTTCAAATCGAGCCATTAACTCGATTACGACAGTGACCTCTTTACCGGAGCGTGCCGCGACTACGAGAAAGTCGACGATTGGCGACCCGGCACCGGTGCGATATAGCGTCTGCTTGATGGCAAGAACATCGGGATCTTTTGCGGCCGCGCCTATGAAGTCGATAACGGGTGCAAACGAGTGGTATGGGTGGTGCAGGAGAACATTCTTCTTGTCGAGAATCGAAAAAATGTCTTCATTGCTGCGAAGTTCCGGCGGCAGGCCTTGCACAAACGGTGTGTATAAGAGTTCCGGGCGATCATCCAGACTGCATACAGTTGCCAGGCGATTTAAGTTAACCGGACCGTCGACCATGTAACAGTCGTCGTCACCCAATTCGAAATGATCGAGCAGGAACTCGCGCAGATCTTCAGGACATTGCTGGCCTATTTCGATACGAACAGCGGCGCCGTAGCGGCTCGCTTCGAGTTGTCCCTCAAGGGCTCGAACGAGGTCGCTGACTTCTTCGTCATCAACGTACAGATTACTGTTTCGCGTTACTCTGAATTCGTAGCAGCCGTCAACTTCCAGTCCCGGAAACAGACTGTGGACATTGACGCGAATAACTGACGACAGGAATACGAAATTGTGTTCGCCTTTCTTGCTTATGCTATCCGGAAGTTGAATGAGGCGAGGCAAGGAGCGCGGTGCCTGTACCATGCCGCGATGCCGGCGCCGGCCAAAAGCGTCTTTGCCGTGCAGCCGCACGATAAAGTTCAGGCTCTTGTTCAGTACGCGGGGAAACGGGCGCGATGGGTCGAAGGTCAGCGGCGTCAGCACCGGCAAAACCTGTTCGTTGAAGTAGGTGTCCAGCCACTTGCGCTGTTTCACCGTCCAGTCTTTACTTCGCACAAACCGCACACCGGCGTTCGCCAGTTGCGGAAATAATTGTTCGTTCAACACCTTGTATTGCTGCTCGACCATGCTGGTTACCCGGACATGCAGCTCATCAAAAACTTCGGCTGCCGGCCTGTTCTCCGGGCCTTGGGCGGGCGCGCCAATTTCAATGCGTTGCTTCAGGCCAGCGACGCGAATCTCAAAAAACTCATCGAGATTGGTGCAGCTGATGCACATGAACCGCAGGCGCTCGAGGAGCGGCACGCCGGGATCCTCTGCCTGTGCCAGGACACGCTTGTTGAACTCAAGCAGGCTGAGGTCGCGGTTGATGTAGAGATCATTCATGGTCTGGCAGAGTGTATATCGCCGAGCACCACTTTGTGACTTGCACCGGTCACACTGGGCAGGTTTCCGGTTTCACCGCGCATTGTCCGCATGGCGAGCCACGCAAATGCAACGGCCTCGACCCAGTCAGGATCCAGGCCGACAGCAGCTGTACTGGAAATTTCGGCACCTGGAATATTCCGGCGCAGGCGACGCATAAGCTCATCGTTGTGTGAGCCACCGCCGCAAACAAACACCTCGCGCGTAGTGGCTGCGTACCTGGCAATTGCTCCGGCAATACTTGCCGCGCTGAGCTCGCATAGGGTGGCTTGTACTTCGACCGGGTCAAAGCGACCAACTTTAAATCCCTGCAGCCAGCGCAGATTGAAGTATTCGAAGCCCGTACTTTTGGGTGGCCGAAGCTCGAAATAGGGGTCGTCCAGAAACTGTTCGAGCAAGGGCTGGATGACAGGCGCGCTTGCTGACCACTGCCCATTCTGATCGTAGGGTTTGCCAAGGTGGTGGCCTATCCAGGCGTCCATCAGGCCGTTGCCCGGACCCGTATCAAAGCCAATGACATCTGAGCCATCTGCACGAAGAATGGTGATGTTGGCTATGCCGCCAATATTCACCACGACCCGATCTGAATCTGTCGAACTGAACAGCCACTGGTGGAACGGTGGTACGAGGGGAGCTCCCTGGCCGCCAGCGGCGATATCCGCCTGCCGAAAATTGCTAACAGTACTTATTCGATTGCCACTGGCAATGATTTTGGCGTTTCCAATTTGCAGGGAAAAAGGTTTTGCTGCGCCCGGTTGGTGGCGCAGGGTCTGGCCGTGACTGCCAATAGCAACTATGTCGGCAGGATCGACGCGGGCGGATTCGATGACAGCCCGGGCTGCATCACGAAAACATTCACCCACGCGGAGATCGAGATCGCCGGATGGATCCAGTGGCACATCAAGTGGTTCGCGGATGGCGGCAAGCAGAGCCGCTTTCAATTCCGGCGGATATTGCAGGGTATGCGTCGCATGTATCGCAACAGTCCGATCACCGAAACTGACAAGGGCGGCATCGATGCCGTCCATGCTGGTGCCGGACATCAAGCCGACGTAATAAGCGGTCACGTTGAGTCTACTGGCTGTTGTACGCGAGAGATGCAGTCTGCGTACTCTTGAATTGCTCCAGCTCTTTCAGGATAGGCTCTGCCGTCGCCATGAACCTGTCGCGATATGCGGCATCTATTGGATCGGCGTTAGGTAGTTCCACGGTCCGGGGGTTTCTGTGGACGCCGTTCAATCGGTACTCGTAATGCAGGTGGTTTGCCGTCGCGAGCCCGGTCATGCCGACATAGCCGATGGTCTGACCTTGCCTGACTCGTGTGCCGACGCCTACTTTGAGAACGTAGTTCGACATATGGGCGTACAAGGTCGTTATGTTGCCGCCGTGCTGTAAAATTACTGTCTTGCCGTAACCGGATTTGGTGCCGCGAAAGATAACCTTGCCATCACCGGACGCTTTGATGGGAGTCCCTTTTGGTGCCGCGTAGTCCACGCCGCGATGTGCGCGAATCTTGTTGAGTATGGGGTGCTTGCGGTTCGGGTTGAAGTTTGAGCTGATGCGCGTGAAGTCCACGGGCGCACGTATAAAGGCTTTACGCATGCTGTCGCCGTCCGGAGTGAAGTACTCACTGCGCTCATTATCGTCGATGAAGCGTATTGCCTGAATAGTGCGACCGTTGTTGTTGAACTCTGCGGCAATAATCTCGCCATCCGAGACATAAGCGCCGTCCTGCCAAATCTCCTCGTATTGCACGTAATAATTGTCACCCTGTCGAATATCGAGCACAAAGTCGACGTCCCAGGCGAATATGCCGGCAACATTCATAATGACTTTGTCGGATAGGCCTGCCGTGGCGGCGCTTTCAAATAACGAGGTCTTAATTACGCCGTGAGCCATGCGTTTTCTGATTTCGATCGGACGATCGATGATCTCGGCGGCAAAACCGGATTCCCGCCGGTCAATCTTTAACGCACTGGTCAGGCCGAGTTCGGAGTACAGGCTGAGCACTTCGCCGTTATCGTGCGTCACCTCGAACACATCGCCCGGCTTAATTCGGCGAAAGCGCGTTTTGGCTTCGTCCAGTTGTGCGATAGACATCAGGTTACCCAGGCTAAGCTTGTTTTTTCGAAACAGCTTTTCCATGGTATCGCCAGAGGCAACGCGAAGGACGAGTGTTTCAAACGCAGGCAATGGCTCAGGTAACAGGGCAACGGCTTCCTGCAACAATTCAGCGGGATCAACGGGCGGAACTACCGGAGGTTCATTGATATCCGCACTCATCGCGGGAGCCATGGTCTTCGGCGCCGTCGGCGTCGGATCATTCAGCGCGCTAATGAGCGCGACCACCATCAGCGGCAAGCCAAAACCTACCGCAAACCATTGAAGTGCCTTTGATTTCTTGGGGCGGCCTGAAACAGACTGTTTGTAATCGTGAAGTAGTGGACTGACCGGACGATTCAAGTCTGCGCCCCTTGGTGCCTGTGAGTCGCTACTCTACCGCGCGGTTTTTTTTAGGTCAAAGAAAAAGTGTTATAACTCATGGTGTTAACCGGCCGGGGAATGCTACAGTTTCGCTCCCTCGAAACACGCAAGAAATAAGGCACATGCCAGGTATCAAGGAACAAATCAGCGAGTTAACCCGCGGTGCCGACGAGGTGCTGCCCGAGGGCGGCCTTGAGGCAAAGCTGAAAGAGGGCAGACCGCTGGTCGTCAAGGCGGGATTCGACCCTACCGCCCCGGACTTGCATATCGGCCATACGGTGCTGATCAACAAGATGCGCCAATTTCAACAGCTGGGCCATGATGTGGTTTTCCTGATTGGCGATTTTACCGGGATGATTGGTGATCCGTCTGGGAAGAACGCGACGCGCCCGCCGTTGACCGCGGAAGAAATCAAGGCGAACGCGGCTACGTATGAGAAGCAGATTTTCAAGATCCTTGACGAGAAAAAGACCCGCGTTGAGTTCAATTCCAGCTGGATGGGCAAAATGGACGCAGCCGGTCTAATAAAACTAGCTGCGCGCCACACGGTCGCACGTATGCTTGAGCGGGACGATTTCAACAAGCGCTATACGGGTGGGCAGTCCATTTCGATTCACGAGTTCCTGTATCCCCTGGTTCAGGGGTATGACTCGGTAGCTTTGAAGGCCGATGTCGAGCTGGGTGGTACCGACCAGAAATTCAATTTGCTTGTTGGGCGTCAGTTGCAACAGGACTATGGGCAGAAACCACAGATTGTGATGACCACACCTCTGCTGGAAGGGCTGGATGGCGTACAAAAGATGTCCAAGTCTTTGGGTAATTACGTTGGAATTACCGACGCGCCTGACAATATGTTTGGCAAGATCATGTCGATATCCGACGAACTGATGTGGCGCTATTTCGAGGTCTTGAGCTTTCGCAGCCTGGACAGTATTCAGTCGCTGAAAAAGGCCGTCGCGGACGGGATGAATCCTCGCGATGCAAAATTTGAACTAAGCGAGGAAATTGTTGCCAGATTCCATAGCAGCAATGACGCACAGGCCGCAAAGCGGGAGTTCGTATCGCGGTTTCAACAAGGCGCCATGCCGGAAGAAATTCCCGAAGTGACAGTTGAAAGTGACGACGGCAGTCTGGGAATCGGTCATTTGCTTGTAAACGCGGGTCTGGTGGGTAGTACATCCGACGCCTTTAGAATGATTCAGCAAGGGGCGGTAAAGATCGACGGTCAAAAAGTAGAGGATCGATCTTTGACGGTAACGGCCGGGACAACCCACGTCTACCAGGTTGGCAAGCGAAAATTCGCACGGGTTAGCCTTACCTGAAGATGTGTATACCGAAGTCGTCGCTCGCAAGGCTGCCTGGAAAGACCGTATGCGAGGTGCTGGTATGAAGAATATAAAAGCGGCTAAATATCTGGCAATGCTCACTCTTGTTGCTGCGCCGTTGTTCGCGGCCGAGGGTGACGACAAAGCTTTCGGCCAATTCCAGCAGATACTTGCAGGCATTGAGAGCCGAAAATTTGCGCCCATTCAGGCCGCCATCGATCAGGCCGACCTGAGCAATCGCATACTCAACTCCCGGATTATCGAGCCCTCAGCCAGAAAGGTTCTGAATGAAAATTTCTGGCAAATCATTGAGGAAAGCTTTCTTCAGAATCTGCCGCCAGCCGGCTCGAATGTCAAAGTGCAACTGGTTGACTTTGCTTTTGAGAACGGCAAAGGGCATGCGGGAGTGAGATTCAACCAGCCGAATTTTGAATACGCGTACCAGGTGTTCGAGCTGAGCTACGATAACCGTTCGCGCCTTAAGATTGTCGATTGGTTTGACTCAAGCAAGGGACTCAAGTTTTCTGCAGAGATTGGCGAGGGTTTGGTCATCCTGATGCCCACCAAGGCGGCAACTCAAAAGCAGATATCAATCAAAAATCCGAGCGACCTTGAGCTCTTTCAGGTAACTGAAATTTTCAAAGCGGCGCGGGACCTCCAGCCCGCTCGCTACTTTCAAATCTACGACGAGTTTAGTGGGTCGCTTAAGCGCGAACCCTTCATTGCCAAAAACGCGGTTTTTCTGGCGTTCGCCAGCAAGGACACCGACCGATTTGTGCGGGCACTGGATATTTTCGCCGAGGTGTTCGCCGAGGATCCGAAGTTTGCGCTCATGATGTCCGACCTGTTTGTCAGGACTCAAAAGTACGAGGAATCGTACGAATCGCTGCAACGGTTTCACGCAGACTTTTCGCTGCAGGAAGGCGCAATTCCAGCCAGACTGTCGGCACTGGCACTTGCATTAGGCCAGATGGAAGATGCGGAGAAGTACGCAGTAGAAGCGACCGAAGATGAGCCGACCCTCGAGCTGGGCTGGTGGTCCTTACTGCGGGTCCGGGCTCGTGCAGAAAATTACCAGGGCGCACTGGAAGCATTGACCTACCTCGAAGACAATTTTGGCCACCGGCTGGATGAAGCCAAGCTCCGGCGGGACAAATTCCAGGGTTTTGCCTCGCTGGTCAGCAGCG
>JAOUNH010000149.1 GCA_029881055.1 Gammaproteobacteria bacterium | reverse complement strand
CAGGTAGCGTGATGAAGTAATCGTTGTAATCGGCGGTGCTGGCAACGCCGTTCACGACAATCGAACCCACCGTGCCACCCGCAAAGTCGACGGTCAGGTCGGAGGACGCATCGGACAGGTCGAACAGAATTCGCACGTCGCCACTAAGCGCTTCGTCGTCCGTGACATCCACGAGCGCGTCGTACTCAAGATTCGAGATCCTGGTTTTGCGATCGTCTGCCGTGATCTTGTCCAGTGCATCGATCGCAGCACGGGCATTTATCGGCGGCGCCGGTTGGCAGGACAACAAAAGAAGCGAGGCAGAAGTGGTTGCAAGCAGTGCAATCGATCGGAACATGGGCAGGGACCTTGGTTTGTTGGCGGGGCGCACTAGTTCGAGGCGTCTTTCTTCTTGGCTTCGGCCTTCTCTTCCTCGGCCTTCGTGGCGTCCAGGTACTGCTGCTGGTCGCCGTAGTAATCGTCGATGGCATGTTCGGATGACAGGGGGCTCAGGTAGTGCTCTTCGGTGATGCCTTCCTTGTTCATCGCGATACCGGTCAGGCAGGCTTTGACGATGTGGGCGCTATTGAGTGTTGTTTTGTAGGTGGGATCCAGCGCCGGATGCAGCTCCACGAGGTCGAACCCGACAACAGTGGACTCGGCGCAGAGGCGACGCACTATGGTGATCGCTTCACGCATCGTCAGGCCGCCGGGAACGGGCGTGCCGGTTGCGGGAGTGAACGCCGGATCCAGCACGTCGATGTCGAACGAGATGTGAAGTTTGCGGCCGTCTTCGCTGGCCTCGGCAACAATCCGGTCGAGAACGGCGGTCCAACCGCGTCGTTCAATTTCCGCCATCGTGTGATAGCGCATGCCTTGCTCGCGCATCCACTCGAAGCCCGACTTGTCCGGCCCGGATGAGCGCAGACCGACCTGGATGTAATCGGCCGCCCGCACATGTCCCTCGTTGATCAACCGATACACCGGGTAGCCGTGGCTGATCAGGTGACTGCCACCCCACCACGCATCGTAGTGCGAATCGAAATGAATGACCGACACTTTTTCCTTGCCATACACATCAGCCAGTGCGGCAACGTTCGGGTATTCCAGTGAATGATCGCCGCCGACAACCATCGGAATAGCCCCGGTCTCCGCGATCTCACGCACGATGTCACGAACGTGCTGCATCGAGCGTTCCGTGCTGTCGTTATCGACCGCGACATCGCCATAGTCAACGACCGTCAAAACCTCGCTGGCGTCGATCTGTACATACTGGTCCATGCCACCCATGGGCCAGCCGAGCAGGCGCAGATCGACGGTGGCTTTTTCACCGGAATCACGCCAGCCCGAGCCCATGTTGAGTGGCGCACCGATGATGGCGACATCGACTTCACCGGCGACCAGGTCTTTTTTGGTGAGCGCGAGCGGGTATCCGCCGAAGGTTGGTGGACCGCCCTCGCCATCGTAGCGGCCGAGCGGCAGTGGGCCATCCTCGCGCGGCGGATCCATCGAACGCGGGCGCTCTGTTTTCCAGGCATTGAATTCCGGCGAGGCCGTATTGAATGGCACGTTCGGCGAGTCGCGCCCCTCACGGTAGCGATTGTGTTCGTACACATACTGCATCGCGCCGACCCAGGCCTTGATGTCCTCCGGCGAACGCTCTTCCAGTTCCTTGACGACATCCTCAAATGATCCGGCTTCGCCACTTTCAAGAAACGCGATCTCTCCGGGCGTGAGTAACTCGAGTTTCGGCACTACGCTATCGGGTAACTCGATCGCTTCTTTTTCTTCAACGCGCGGATCGACGGTATTGAATGGATAGGCGCTGTCGCCAACGACGTGCTCGGGCGTGTCGGGTACTTCACTCGCGATCGCGCCCAGCGCTACCAGGCCCATCGCAGCGATAACCAGGACGTTACGAAAATTCAAGCTCATCGCTATTCTCCAAAGCGGATGCGGGCGCACGTTATCGTTGTCCATGATCGAGAGCCAGTGGATGAATGTAGTCCGGTGCGAGACCCGCCTTGCGCACAGCGATGCCAACAAGACAGGCATTGAGCAAGGCGTTCGCATTGCTTACGGATAACCGGGAGTAGTCCAGCATCGGTGCGAGGTCAGTGATCTCGAAGCCCACGATGTCTTTCGCGGCGCAAACGTAACGTATCGTCCGGGTAGCCGCATCGATACCCAAACCATTTGCCACCGACCGGCCGGCCGCAACCAGTTCGGCAGGATCGATAACACTGACATCGATGGACACGAACCAGGCCTCAGGTCCTTTTTCCACTTCGCGCAGTATCCGCTGCATGACCTTGTCGACGCCGTGCTTCTGCATCTCCGCCATGGTGTGGTAGCGCACTTTTTTGTCACGTAGCCATTCAAGTGTTTCGACATCGACATCAGGCCCGCGCAATCCGACTTGCACCACCGCGCTGCCGTTCACGACGTTCTCGTCCAGCAGCCGGAACAGTGCCTGCCGGTCAGAAAGCGTATGGTCGCCGACACGCTCGACATCCGGATGGGCGCTGAAATGCAGCAGCCCGAATGCAACGGCGCCGTGGGCATGCGCTACGCCTTTGACACCCGGGTACAGCATCGAAGTATCGCCGCCCACGAGCATTGGGATAGCACCGGTCGCGGCGGTCTCGGCGACCATCTCGGTGACATGTTTGACGGAACGCTCCACGCTGAGCCAGTCCGGATAGAAGTTGCCGTAGTCGACGACCGACAAGACGTCGAGCGGCTTCAGCAAGGACTGTAAATCAGGCGTCGCTATTGTATTCAGTCCCCGCATCGCATCCGGCCCGGCGCCCGCGTCGCGCCGGCCGCTACTCATGTTTTGCGGTACACCGACAATCGCAACGTCGACCTTGCCCGCGACCAGGTCTTCGGGCCAGATTGCGACATCGGCCCCGCCAAACGTCGGTACGCCGGATTTCGGATACAGATAACGGTGAACGCTGAACGGTCCATCCGCGCGTTCGATCTCACGCAGGGCGGCGGGTGTCGGCAAAGCACCGCGGTTGAATCGCGTGGACGAGAGGTTGAGCGGGGCAGCACCCATATCGCGCTCAGGGTCGTAAGCCATCTTTTCAGAGACCGACACGAGGTCATCGACAAGCTTGCTCAGGCTATCGGCATCGCGGCTGGCGAGTTCGTGCAGCAACTGACGCTCGGGAATGATCTCGAGTATGGCCCCGGAGGTAATGAACTGTATTTGTTCATCGCTCAGTGCGGCGACCTTGGTTCGCAGTTCGTCGGGAACCGACCACTCTGCATAGGCGCTTTGGGCGACAGGCAACAGTAAGGCGAGCAAGAGTGCAATTTTCGCGCGACGCAACAGTGTGGCAAGAGTCATTATGTTTTCCGCCCGACATTTTAGTCGTGGCATTAAGACATATTCGAAAGCCGTACGCCACAGGCGCGACCTTGCGGCAATACAGTCTCAGTTCTCCCAGGCGAGCGTGTGGATGTAGCTCATCTTCTCCGCTTGCGTCAGCCGGTAGAACTCGCGCAGCTGTTCGTTGCCGGGATCCCGCGACACGCGTTCGAGCAACCGCCGGCAGAAACGCGCGGCATAGCTGTTGGCAAGCTCGTATCGCTCGCGCTCGTGTCGATTCAGCGTTGGCTCATAGTCGACTTCGTCAAACAGCAAGCGGTGCAGGTTTCGCAGCAAGGAAAAATCTCCCTGCTTTCGTGCCAGCATGGCAGTGGTGACGAACTTGTCGACCTCTGCCTGAAGCTCGAGCTCAAGCAGGGTCACGGCCTTGTCGCGGCCCGCGCACCAACCGATGTAATTAAAGTGACTGATGCCTTCGAGTACCACGACAAGATCCGCAAGCTGATCCGCTCGCAGCTTGTTGAGTGGATCCGCATTATCGAGCCGCGACAACAGCGCCTCGTCGAGGAACACGCTCACTGCAATGCCGTCTTCGTCTTCGGTGACCAGTACGGTCTCTTCAATATTGCCGGGGAGTTTCTTGCGGCCCAGAGTCGTCGCGAGCGCGCGATCGGTAATCAGGAAGTCATGCAGGCGGTGGCCACAATCGGCGTCGTAAATATTCGCGATGAGGCTTTGCAGGTCCGCGAGCATCAGTGTGCTTTCGGCGCGCCCCGAATCGGCACGACACCATGCTGTTCGAGTATGGCTGCCGCTCGCTTACTGCCGGTCTTGCGCCACACCTCGAAGGTGCGGGCCACGTCCACGTCGGTGGATAGCTGCGCGCCATCGCGAACTTCATTGAGCACGTCGACCAGCGACTGGAACTTTCTTGCGAGTTCGCGAAATACATTGACGAGCGCCATGCCGCGCGTCGTGCCTTTGATCTCGTCGGACAATGAACCGTAAGCGCCGCCGCCCATGGAGACGTAGTAGTCGATGTCGACCGGCCGGTGCGCCAGGCTGTCGGCAAAGAACCCCGCGGTGAACAACGCGACATCACCGATACGTTGCAAGGAGGTCGACCGTTGCTCGCGTGACTCCGCGGCCACCGCGTCGGCCATCATGAGTGCCAGCGGCCGGACGCCGCAGTGTTCATCGTCGTCGTTGTAGAATCGTTCGGAGCGGGCAAAGAGCGTCAGCAGGTTGACGACGTAGTGACTGGTGTGTGGATCGACGTCCACGTGCTGGTTGTCGATCGCGGAATTGATCGACTCGCGGAAGAAATCGCGCAGGCTGGTAACTGCGACGACGCGATCGTGCGATGCGGTCATAGCTTCAGACCTCCCCGTCCATACACCAGGTTGGACATGTACAGGTATAAAACAATTCCACCGGATTCTTCGTGAACAAGGTCACGTTCTTAACAGAATCGCGATTGTCAGGGCAAGCGGACGGCGCTATGTATTCCGACCGGACAAGCGATAAACGCCAATGGTCACAAGCGGAATCACGTAAACCAGCAGGAATCCCCATGCCATCGTGCCGTAGCCCCTGGCGATGAGTTCAGTAATTCCGATGAGGGACAGACCTGCGCTCGCCAGTATCGCAACGACAGCAATTCCTGCGCGACTCGGGGGGCTCAATCTCGAACTGCCTGTTTCCTCGAGGTATCCATCGATACGCTCATTGATGCCCTGCAATATTCCTGCGCCGGTTTCGATGAATGTGCCGAATAGCATGACGGAGTAGACCAGCAATAGCGCCCCGAGCCCCATCTTGTCAATCATCCAGAACACCGGCAGCGCCTCGCTCAGCACTTCCGGAGACGCCGCAACGAACGCAATGTGAAACATCAACGCGGGCAATAAAGCGATGATGCTCGCCATGACGCCCGAACCGATGGCCTCTTTTCGACACTGAAAATCGCGTGCGACGTAAAGCAGCAACGGAATAACAGCAATGTTGTAACTTGTGTACTGCACGCCACTTCGCACCCATCCGGCAACACTACCGAAGTCGCCTGCCTCGCTAAAATGTCCGGCCAAACTGAACTGACTGCTGCTGAACACCGCAACAAGAAAGACAATCAGGACGGCGTACAACACGACAGACCAAAATGATAAAGCAGCCGTGATCAATTGACGGCCAAAAAACGTCAGCACTCCGATTACCGCCAGCATCGTCAGCAGACCGGCACCGTAAGGCAGCCCGAATGCATCCAGGAATATGTTCCCGGCCGCTGATGCCAGTACCGCCAGTATCAAGAGGAATAACAGGATAATCAGAACTTCAAATGCCAGCCAGGCAGGGCCTAACAGCGTCTTGAAAAATAGCCGATAGTCGAACGCACGGAATGTTCGAGCAAATTCAAAAGTTACTGAGGTGACCGCTGCCAGTAAGACGAATGCAACGCCGATCGCGAGTATGCCGCCCAGCGCGCCGTGTCCTGAGAAATACTCGACAATCTCTCGCCCTGTCCCGTATCCACCGCCGACCATCACCGACTGAATGATGGCGCCCGGCACGATGTAGATACGAAAGAAACGCTTCAAGAGTCTAGCTGCCGAGCACTGCGGCAAGTCCAACGCCGATAAAGGTCGCTATTGCATAACCAAACATGCCGACCAGGATTCCAGGTGCGACCAGTGCTTGCCACCCTTTACTGGCGGCGAGTGCCGCCGCAGGCGCCGGCCCCAGTATGCAGGCATTCGACGCGACCAGGACCTCGGCGAGATCAAGTTTCAGCCAGCCGCCGATAACGACCAGGAGGATCAGGTGGACTATGACCATCACGATAATGAAAGCGATGATCGGCAACGCCGAGCCAATCGCTTCGCTGATGTTTGCACCGGCGCCAATCGCGACAAAGAAGATATACATGAAAAGCGTGCCCAGCTCGAAATCCGACGACACTCGATCCGCCAGCGGCCGCGCGAAGTTCGCCACCAGCAGTGACAACGCGGTAACGACCAGGATGAACATCGATTCGATGTCGAAGGCCGCAACAAGCGCGGTACTGACGGCACAAACTACGAGGCTGACAGCCAGTCCACTCGCAGCGCCAGCCAGGCTGAATGGCTTACTCTCATGCCCGTCCGCGGCGCCGACGCCTGTTTTGGCAACACCCAGCTCAGTGTCGATGAATTTCGAGGGCAATCTCTTGCGCAGGAATCCTGATGCGGGCATCGACATCAGCAGCAGCAGGAATATCACGGCGCC
>JAOUNH010000148.1 GCA_029881055.1 Gammaproteobacteria bacterium | reverse complement strand
GATATTCCTGGCGGTCCTCGGTGGTCTCGCGGCCCGCGCCGGCGGCGCGGCCATCACGGTAGGCGCACTGCGAGTGACTTTCTGGGGCGTTCTGGCGATGGTGCTGACGGCCGCCGTCGGCCGATTGTTCGGCGTCGTCGCCTGATTGAAGTCTCAGCTGCGCTGCAGCAATACGTAGACGGCGCCGGTGCCGCCATCCACCTGGCGCGTTGACACAAACGCGATCACGTTGTCCCATCGCCGCAGCCAGGCGTTGACGGCGCTTTTGAGAACGGGCCCGCGTTCGCCGGAACCCAATCCTTTGCCGTGAACTACCCGCACGCACAGGCGATCCTGATCTGCACAGTACTGGATGAACTCGCGCAGCCGCGGCCTCGCTTCCGCAAGTGTCATGCCGTGCAGGTCGATTTCTGCCTGGACGCTGAATCCGCCCCGGCTCAACTTGCGCAAGGTGCGACGGCCAACGTGTTGTCGGTGGAAGCGCAGCGCGCCACCGGACTCGTGTTCGAGCGTGTCAATATCATCGTCAAGGCTTTCAACCAGGACCGAGGCGTCGTCAGCACGGCGGAATCTCGCGCGTGGTTTGGGTTTCGCCTTTTGCAGCGGAACCCGCTCGTCTGCGCGCAGCGGCTTCGCGTCCGATACGGCTTTTCGAAATACGGCTTTGTCTTCGTCGTTCACGGCTGGGTCTTTGAGACTATGGTGTGCGTTAAACATTGAGTATAGTGAGCGCGATCTTCCAGACCAACAGCCAATCACGGGCCGACTCGTTCAAAAAATGAAAATCCTTGTAAGTAACGACGACGGCTATCTCGCTACTGGCATCATCACTCTCGCCGCAGCCCTCGAAAAGGTTGCAGAGGTGGTTGTGGTCGCGCCGGATCGGAACCGGTCGGCAGCCAGCAATTCGCTGACCCTGAATGTGCCGCTGCGGGTAACGCAGACGGGACCGAATCGATACGCAGTCGATGGCACTCCGTCGGACTGCGTGCACCTTGCGGTCACGGGGTTCCTGGACTATGAGCCGGACCTCGTCGTCTCCGGAATTAATCACGGCGCCAACCTCGGCGACGACGTGATTTACTCCGGCACGGTCGCGGCAGCGATGGAGGGGCGCTTCCTCGGTTTGCCGACCCTGGCAGTGTCATTGGTCGGAATCAATCTTGTCCATTTTGAGACGGCGGCAATGGTCGCGGCCGAGTTGGTCCGGAAAATCGACCGGGCCCCGTTTGAGTCCAATGTGGTGCTGAACCTGAACGTGCCCGATGTACCTATCGAGCAACTTAAGGGCGTAAAAGCCACGCGCCTCGGCTTTCGTCACAAGTCCGAGCCCATACTCAGGGACACCGATCCCTATGGCCGGCCGATTTACTGGGTCGGTCCTGCGGGACCGGGGCAGGACGCCGGCGAGGGCACAGATTTCTCCGCCGTCGAACAGGGATTCGCATCGGTGACGCCCCTAAGGGTGGACCTGACCCGAAAAGAAATCATAGACGAGCTCTCAGGCTGGCTGGGGCGGAAATAGGTGTCGACTTCGCGGCAGGGTATTGGCATGACCTCGGCACGGACACGCGACCGCCTGGTGCGGCGATTGATCGACCAGGGTATACGGTCGGCACCCATCCTCGAGCAGATCCGCAATGTGCCGCGTCACCTGTTTGTCGATGAAGCGCTGGCGAGCCGTGCTTACGAGGACACCGCATTGCCTATCGGCCTTGGCCAGACGATCAGCCAGCCGTTTATCGTCGCACGCATGACCGAAGCGCTGCTCGCCGGTTTCGAAGGGCAAAGCGTCCTCGAGATCGGCACGGGTTGCGGCTATCAGACCGCCGTGCTCGCGCCGCTCGTCAAAAAAATCTACACCGTGGAGCGCGTCCGTGAATTGCTGACCAAGACGCGTCAGCGTCTGCGCGATCTCGATATCTACAATGTCAAATTTCGGCCGGGCGATGGCTGGGAAGGATGGCAGAAGTACGGTCCGTATGACGGAATCATCGTGACGGCCGCAGCCCCGACGATACCGGAGAAGCTGCTGCAACAACTTGCTCCGGGTGGGCGGCTGGTCATGCCTGTGGGTCCACCGGGGCGCCAGGACCTCGTCATGGTGGTTAACCATCCGGAACGTTTCGAACAGGTCTCCCTGGGGGCTGTCAGTTTTGTGCCCCTGGTTCGTGGCGTATAAATCGTTAATAAACAATACATAACAGATTATATTTAAATTGATTATCACCTTAATTCGTCCCGTTCCGGCACTGTCGTGAGATTATTTGCACCCATGTACGAGCGCGTCCTTCAATGGTCGCGGCATCGGCACGCCGAACGCTACCTCGCTGCTTTGAGCGTTGCCGAATCATCCTTTTTCCCCGTGCCCGTTGACGTCATGCTGGCGCCGATGGTGCTCGCGACCCGGGATCGCTGGGTGCGTCTTGCCACGATCGCTACCCTGTACTCGGTCCTCGGCGGGCTGATCGGGTATGCGATCGGCTACGGCCTGTTCGACAGCATCGAGCCCTGGCTGAGAGAGTCGCATTACTGGGAGGCCTACGAAACCAGCCGCGCCTGGTTCGATGACTATGGCGTCTGGGTGGTTTTCGTCGCCGGGTTTTCGCCGATCCCCTACAAGGTTTTCACGATAGCCGCTGGTGTTGCCGTCTTGAACCTGCCCGGATTTTTCATTGCTTCGCTCATCGGTCGTGCTGGCCGGTTTTTCCTTGTCGCTGGTCTCGTCAAGGCCGGCGGCCAGGCCTTCGAGGACGGATTACAGAAGCATGTCGAGCGCATTGGCTGGGCCGTTGCCGTCATTGCGGCCCTGGTGATAGCCTGGTTTATGATGCGAGGACAATGACATTTCGTCACTCAAGCGCTCTCCTGATACTCCTCGTCATTTCCGCCTGTGGAACGCAGTCGACCTGGCAGAATGATCCCGAGACGCACATCGTACGCAGGGGCGAAACGCTGTTTTCGATCGCCTGGCGCTATGGCAAGAATACGGAAGACCTCGCACGCTGGAATCGTCTCGGCAACGGCTCGCTGATCTACCCCGGACAGGTTCTGAAACTTAATGGCCCTGCGACCACCAGTCGCCCGACAGCCAGTACGTCCGGCCGTCCCACGCCCCCGGAAGCCAGACCGCTGCCGTCCATTCCAGCGATGCCGTCGCCGCAATGGGCCTGGCCGACGGCAGGCAGGATCAATATCGACTTTGGCGCAAAACCTGGCACGGGAACGGGCGTGTTAATTGATGGCAAGACAGGTCAGCCCATTTACGCCGCGGCGTCAGGCCGAGTGATTTATGCCGGCAGTGGACTGATCGGATACGGCAAGCTTATTATTCTTAAACACAACGACACCTACCTTAGTGCCTACGGGTACAACGCGTCGCTGCTGGTCAAAGAAGGTGATCAAATCAAACAGGGCCAGAAGATCGCGACCATGGGTGAGGGTCCGGAACGCAAGGCGCGACTGCATTTTGAAATCAGGCGCAACGGCAAGCCGGTTAACCCGCGACAGTTTTTGCCTGCGAGATGAATCGAGCCGCTGTAACGATCTGATTATCCCCATGCAGTCTTGCTTGCAGAGGGGAACTGCATGGGACAACTGCTGGATCCGACGCGACAGTACCTTGGTGAAATCGGGGTCGCGCCACTCCTGAATGCGGAGGACGAAAGACGTTTTGCGCGTCTTGCGCAACAGGGCGATGAAGCCGCGCGGCAACGTATGATCGAGAGCAATCTCCGGCTCGTCGTCAAAATATCGAAACGCTATAGCAATCGCGGATTGGCACTGCTGGATCTGATCGAGGAGGGCAATCTCGGGCTCATTCACGCGGTGAAGAAATTCGATCCTGAAAGGGGTTTTCGATTTTCGACCTACGCGACCTGGTGGATCCGTCAGAGCATAGAGCGTGCCATCATGAACCAGTCGCGTACGGTGCGATTGCCCATACACATCATCAAGGACCTCAACTCCTGCTTACGGGCGGCGCGCCATTTGCGTCAGAATTCGGAACAGGCGCCCACAATCGCCGACATCGCGAAACACATGCAACGCGATCCCGCAGAAGTTGAGTACCTGTTGGGGCTGCACCAGCGCGTTACGCTGCGCGCCGGGTCGGCCGACGAAGAAGGCGACGAGCCTGTCGACCTGCTGCGCGCCGACAGCGATATCGAGCCGCCGCGAAGGGTCCATAAGGCTGCGATGCACCGCATCGTCGACCATTGCCTCTGCGAGCTGAACGACAAACAACGAGTCGTGGTCGAACGCCGTTTCGGATTACACGGTCATCGCCGGGAAACCCTGGAAAAAATCGGTGAGGAGATTGGCGTGACGCGGGAACGAGTGCGGCAGATTCAGCTCGACGCGCTCAAGAACCTGCGCGACATGTTGGAAAGCGACGGCATTTCAGGCGACGCCATTCCGGACTAGCCTGTATACAGCACTGCCGCGACGCGGCGGCCCTCACCGGCAAGCACATTGAACGTCCGCGCAGCGGCGGCCGTGTCCATAACTTCGAGGCCTACACCCCGACGTGCGAATGCAAACGTCAACTCGCGGGGCGGGAATTCGGCTTTTGCGCCTGTGCCGACGATGACCAGCTCCGGCGAGCTTGCGAGCACAGTCGCGAAATGCTCCTCAACGAGTTCGCGGACAGGAACCGGAATCCAGTTGTCGATGATTTCCTGCGGAGTCAGGGCGATGGTTTCGGACCAGTAGCGGTTATTAATACGAATTCCGTCCCTGTCTACGCTCTGGACAGTGAGTGTCCCCGACAATTCTCTTGTGAATTTCACCCGCGCATCCCTTACCATCTGCGCCATTAATGAACGCATCATATGATAAAAACGCGGCCGTTGTCGTTTTGCCCCCAGTTGGGAACGGCCGTCTCAATAATGCCGAATTGAAAGTCTGGCTGGCGCAATCGGATCTGACACACGAGCCGGGCCCCAAAGAGCTGCTCGCTCGGATCATCCAGGAAATCGGCTTGCCGTACCCCGATCAGGGAATGGCCGCGCTCAGGCTCTGGGGGCAAACCGGTGATCGTCCGACAAACTGGATTGCGGGTGCCGATCCTGTGTACCTGGAGCCTCGTCTGGATCACCTTTGTCTGCACGCACTCCTGCAAGCAGGTGTGGATCCCGGACATATGCGGGCACTCATCGATCACTTGCAGGCAAAGCTGGCGGGCGATAAAAGACTTGGATTTTTACAGCTGGGTTCCTGTTGTTACCTGAGTTCCAGCCGGCCAATTGCGACCGCAAGTTTACCCGCCTACGTCGTCGATCAAAAAAAACCGGACGAGTACCTTCCCGTTGGCAAGGACTCTGCGAGTTTTCGCACTTTGCAGAGCGAGATCGAAATGGCGTTGCATGAGCACGCGGCAAACCTCGAGCGTGAGGCTGCCGGTCAACTGCCGGTAAATTCTCTGTGGCTGTGGGGAGGTGGCACTGCGCCCGAACAAATCATACGACCGCAGCCGCCGCTTTTTTCTGACGACGGCTTGTTGCGTGGTTATTGGCATTCGGCAACCGCTGTTGCTGAATCGTGGCCCGGCACGATTGAAAAATGCATCGAAAAGTCCGTCGCTGGATTCATTGCGGTAGTACCGGAGTTCGATGATGGTCTGGACATGTTGGAATCCTGCCTGAATGCGCTACATGCTGCGTTGCGGTCGGGACGCCTCAGTAGCCTGACGCTACTGTTTCGCGACGGCTTGCGTGCAAATGTGCGGCGCTCCCATACAGTGCGCGTCTGGCGGCGCAGCTCCCGATTGCTCGATGCGGCGAACGACGAATGAATAAGCTCCGCCCCGTCGTATGCCGGCCGGCTCCGCCGCCATCGGCAGTGGAGAACCTGGGTGGCATTGATCCCCTGCATGCGCGGCTATTCGCGATGCGCGGCCTGACATCGGTTGACGACCTCGACTACAGCCTGGCCCGTCTCGCACCCGTGAGCGCGCTCGAAAATATCGATGCAGCCGCCGCGCTGGTCATCGCGAAACGCGACGCGCGTATCACCGTTATCGGTGACTTCGATGTGGACGGCGCTACGAGCACCGCACTCGTCCTGCGCTGCCTTCGTGATTTCGGGTTCAGGAAAGTCGAGTACCTTGTGCCGAATCGCTTCGAATACGGCTATGGCCTCACACCTGAAATCGTCGATGTTGCGGCGCAGCGCTCCCCGGAGCTGCTGATCACTGTCGACAACGGCATATCCAGTGTCCAGGGCGTTGCGCGGGCCAACGAACTCGGCATTCCGGTGCTGATTACGGATCATCATCTGCCCGGCAGTGAACTTCCGGATGCCGCGGTTATCCTGAATCCGAACCTTGAGGGCAGCCGCTTCCCGAGCCGCAACCTTGCCGGTGTCGGTGTTGCTTTCTACCTGATGGCGCGTATTGGACGCTTGCTCGAAGAGGCAGGGCAGAGCGGTGCTGCGAAGGTGCCGGCGCGCTACCTGGATCTCGTTGCGCTCGGAACCGTTGCTGACGTTGTTCCGCTCGACCACAACAACCGCGTACTCGTGCAGCAAGGCCTGATGCGCATGCGCGGCAACCAGGCAGTGGTCGGCATCGAAGCGCTGTTGAAAATATCGGGCCGCTCGTTGTCCCGCTGT
>JAOUNH010000147.1 GCA_029881055.1 Gammaproteobacteria bacterium | reverse complement strand
GAAATGGTCAAGCGCAATGAGTACAAGCGGCGACAGGCGCCGCCCGGTATTCGTATCAGCGGCCGGGCTTTCGGGCGGGATTGGCGATACCCGATTACTTCAGGGTACAAATTCCCGCGCTAGCTCACTATTGCGCGCCAGCCAAATCTCGCGTCTAAGCTAACTCTCGTCTGGAAAATTGGTTTCAAGGACACGGCGCGCGTCCGCCGCAAGGTCATCCATCCCCATCTTTTCGTATGCCTCGATCAGGATTCTGAGCGACTCCGGGTTGCTCGTGGCGCCGTTGTACTCTTCCAGCGCGTCCTTCGCCCGGTTAGCGGCAGCGACATAGGCCCCACGCCGCAAATAATAATCGGCAACGTGATTCTCGTAGGCGGACATCCGCTCCTTGATCGCCAGTATGCGCTGCTCGGCATCGGCCGCGTACTCACTGGTTGGGTAACGCTCGACAAGGCGGCGCAATGTTGAGTAGGCGAGGTCGACATCTTTCGGCGGGCGCTTGGTGATGTCTCGCTTAAACACCCGTTCAAGATAGCCTGCATTCGGCTCGAAGTAGGACAGGCCCTTGATGTAGAGCGCATAGTCGACGCGGGCGTGAATCGGGTTTTCCCGTATGAAAGTATCGGCTGCCTCTATAGACTGCTCAAACTCACCGCTCTTGTAGTAGGCATGCATCAACTCGAGCTGGATCTGGCGGGACAGGTCGCTGAACGGATAGCGAGACTGGATGGCCTCGAAAATTTGAATGCCCTTGCGGTAATTCTTGCGATCGATCGAGGCCTGGGCCAGTTCGTAGGCTTCGGTAATGTTCTGTACCTCGGTTTGTGCGTCCTTGCCCGCGCAGGCGATCAAGCCGGCGCACAGCGACGCGACGAAGACAAGACGCGCGCCTCGCAGAAATGCCGGGTTGAGTGGTGATTTAAATTGCATACTGTCGTCTTTTTGAGGTACCGCCAAAGCCCGTGAGGCGATTCAAGGCCGGCGAGTATACCGTAAACTAAGGCCCAGTCATGAACGCCGAAAAACAAATAGCAACGATTCCCGCCGAACTGGCGGGCCTGAGATTGGACCAGGCACTGGCCCGAATGTTTCCCGACTATTCGAGAAGCCGCCTGAAAGAATGGTTGCTAGGCGGCGCCATCGTGGTGGAGGGCGGGCCCGCCAAGCCACGCGATGCGGTTTCCGGGGGGGAGACTGTGACCTTCCAGCCAGTGGCGGAGGTCAATGTTCGTGCGGAAGCGGAGCTGATCCAGCTCGATATCGTGTATGAAGACGATGATCTCCTGGTCGTTAACAAGCCTGCCGGACTGGTTGTGCACCCCGGCGCGGGGAATCCGGCAGGTACGCTGATGAACGGACTGCTCCACCACGTACCGTCCCTGGTCGAAATTCCGCGCGCCGGTATCATTCACCGCCTCGACAAAGACACCAGCGGTCTGCTGCTGGTCGCCAAAACCCTGACAGCGCACACCGCCCTGGTGCGCCTGCTGGCGGATCGTGAGATTTCGCGTCATTACCTCGCGGTTTGCTACGGTGTGCTGACCGGCGGCGGTGCGGTCAGGGAGCCTATTGGCCGGCACCCGGTTGACCGCAAGCGCATGAGTGTGCAACAGGACGGCAAACCGGCGATCACGCACTACACGGTCAAGGAACGTTTCGCGGCATTCACCTATGTCGACGTAAGCCTCGAAACAGGCAGGACGCACCAGATCCGCGTGCACTTCGCTCATCGTCGCCACGCGCTCGTGGGCGACCCGACTTATGGCGGTCGACTGGCTTTGCCGAAAGGGGCATCTGAGGAACTGATACAGGCCCTGAGACAGTTCAAGCGGCAGGCGCTGCACGCAACCCGGCTAGCCTTTCAACATCCCGTTAGCGGCGAGATGATCGACCTTGAAGTAGCGCCGCCGAAAGATTTCCAGGAACTTATCGAAACCTTGCGTCGGGATATGCGGAATGAGTGAGTGGATTGCGGCTGACTGGCCGGCGCCCGAACACATCGTGGCGGGCACAACACTGAAAGGGGAAGCGGAGTCCGTGGTGCCATTGCCCGGCAAGCCCTGTTTCCTCGACCAGGTACACGGCACGAATGTCGTAACAGCAGGTGATTTTGAAACCCGGCCGCGCGCCGATGGCTCGGTCGGGAGTGGCTTCGAACAGGTGTGTGTGGTCCGGACCGCAGACTGCCTTCCCGTACTGGTTTGTTCGGCCGACGGCCGCGTCTTCGCCGCGGCGCATGCTGGCTGGCGCGGCCTGGCGGCTGGCGTCATCGAAAACACGATTAGCAGACTGGCTATCGATCCCACTGAGCTGCTGGCCTGGCTGGGCCCGGCAATATCGCAGCCGTCATTTGAGGTTGGCGACGAGGTCCGCGAGGCCTTCGTTTCCGCGGCGCCTGACGCTGCCGGGTGCTTTGCCCGGAACAGCCGCGACCGCTGGCAGGCCGATTTATATGGCCTCGCGAGGCAAAGGCTCCGATCAGCCGGAGTGCATCATATTTACGGCGGCGGATTCTGTACCTACCTTGACGAGCAGCGCTTTCACTCCTACCGGCGAGACCCGGCTTGCGGCCGAATGGTGAGCTTCGTCGGTGCAAAGTCCCCTTGAAAACAGCTCTCAAGGCGCAACCTAGATTGCAGTTCCGGGATTCGCCGATTCGCGGCGCAGGTGATTCAAATGCGTTTAGACAAGCTGACAAGCAAATTTCAACTGGCCCTGGCTGACGCCCAGTCGCTGGCCATCGGTCAGGACCATCAATTTATCGAGCCCGTGCACGTTATGGTGGCGCTGCTGGACCAGCAGGGGGGCAGTGTCCGTGGTTTGCTGACCAAGTCAGGTGTGAATGTGAACCTGTTGCGCTCACAGCTCGGCGATGCGCTTGATCGCCTCGCAAAGGTGGAGGGTGCCGCCGGTGAGGTGCATATCAGTGCGGAGCTGACGAGGCTCTTTAATATCACCGACAAACTGGCCCAGCAGCGCAACGACCAATACATTTCCAGCGAACTATTCGTGCTCGCCGCCCTGGACGGCAAATCGCCGCTGAAGGGCTTGCTCGAGCAGGCTGGCGGCGTCAAAGGGGCCGTCGAGAAAGCGATTGACGACCTGCGCGGCGGCCAGCAGGTTAACGATCCGAACTCGGAGGAAACGCGCCAGGCCCTGGACAAGTACACGATCGATCTGACCGAGAGAGCTGAACAGGGCAAGCTGGACCCGATCATCGGCCGGGACGATGAAATCCGGCGCACGATACAGATTCTGCAGCGGCGCACGAAAAACAACCCGGTACTGATTGGCGAACCCGGTGTCGGTAAGACCGCGATTCTCGAGGGGCTCGCACAGCGCATCGTCAACAACGAAGTACCGGAAGGACTGCGCGGCAAGCGAATTCTGTCGCTGGACATGGGCGCACTGATCGCTGGCGCCAAGTTTCGCGGCGAGTTCGAGGAGCGGCTCAAAGCCGTCCTGAATGATCTCGCGAAACAGGAAGGCCAGATCATTCTCTTTATTGACGAGTTGCACACGATGGTCGGCGCCGGCAAGGCCGAAGGTTCGATGGACGCGGGCAATATGCTGAAACCGGCGCTCGCCCGCGGCGAACTGCATTGCGTTGGCGCAACGACACTCGATGAATATCGCCAATACCTTGAAAAGGACGCGGCGCTCGAAAGGCGCTTTCAGAAGGTGCTCATTGAAGAACCGACCGTGGAGGATACGATCGCGATCCTGCGCGGCCTGAAGGAACGTTACGAGGTTCACCACGGCGTTGAAATTACGGACCCCGCGATTGTCGCGGCGGCGATGTTGTCGCATCGTTACATCAGTGATCGCCAGTTGCCCGACAAGGCAATCGACCTGATCGACGAGGCTGCATCCAAGATTCGCATCGAAATCGATTCCAAGCCGGAAGCGATGGACAGGCTCGAGCGCCGCATCATTCAGCTGAAGATAGAACGCGAAGCGCTCAAAAAGGAATCAGATGATGCCTCGGTGAAGCGATTATCCGACATCGAAACGCAGCTTGAAGGACTGGAGCGTGAGTTCGCGGATCTGGATGAAGTCTGGAAAGCCGAAAAAGCTGCAATGCAGGGCGCGACACATATTAAGGAAGAACTCGAACGTGCACGGCTTGAACTTGAAACAGCGCATCGCGCGAACGATCTTGCCCGCATGTCCGAGCTGCAGTACGGGCGTATACCCGAGCTCGAAAAACAGCTGGCTACTGCAGCACAGGCGGAGCACAAGGAAACCACGCTGCTGCGCAACAACGTTACGGAAGAAGAGGTCGCTGAGATCGTTTCGAAATGGACGGGTATTCCGGTCAGCAAGATGCTGGAAGGCGAGAAGGAAAAGCTGTTGCAGATGGAGTCCGTAGTGCAGCAACGCGTAGTGGGTCAGGGCGAGGCGGTGACGGTCGTGGCAAACGCTATTCGACGGTCGCGGGCTGGATTGTCCGATCCGCGACGCCCGATAGGCTCATTCCTGTTTCTTGGGCCGACCGGCGTCGGCAAAACCGAATTGACGAAAGCACTGGCGGATTTTTTGTTCGATACGGACGAAGCCATGGTGCGCCTCGACATGTCCGAGTTCATGGAGAAACACTCAGTCGCTCGCCTGATCGGAGCGCCGCCAGGTTACGTGGGCTACGAGGAAGGTGGATACCTTACCGAAGCAATTCGTCGCCGTCCGTATTCCGTAATACTGCTTGATGAAGTCGAGAAAGCGCACCCGGATGTTTTCAATATCCTGTTGCAGGTTCTTGACGATGGCAGGCTGACGGATGGCCATGGCCGCACTGTCGATTTTCGAAATTCGGTCATCGTCATGACCTCGAACCTCGGATCGCAGCTGATCCAGGAGATGGCGGGCGAGGACAATTACGATGCGATGAAGAGTGCAGTTATGGATATCGTTGGCAGCCACTTCCGGCCCGAATTCGTGAATCGTATTGATGACCTGGTTGTGTTTCATCCGCTGGCACGCGAGCACATTCGCAAGATCGTCGACATTCAGCTCGCGTATCTTCACGAGCGTCTCGCGGAACGCGACATACGCATACACTTGTCCGACGCGGCGCGCGACAAACTGGCCGACGCTGGATTCGATCCGGTGTATGGTGCGCGGCCGTTAAAACGGGCGATTCAGCAGCAGGTCGAGAATCCGCTGGCGCAGGAAATTCTGAAAGGCAGCTTCAAGGCTGGCGACACAATTGAAGTCAATGTTGCCGAGGATCAGTTGCAGTTCCTCAATGCCGCGTGATCGCCAACCTCAGGGCGAACTGAGCTATAATCGCCGGCTTTCGGCGATACCTATTTAAGTACGGAGTTTCAGCAGATGCCGATATACGGTTATGCCTGCGATAGTTGTAAGCACTCATTTGATGCTCTGCAGAAGATGAGTGACCCGAAGTTGGTCGATTGTCCCGAGTGTGGCAAGCCGTCGTTGCGGAAGCTTTTATCCGCACCGAAGTTTCGTCTGAAAGGCGCAGGCTGGTACGAGACTGACTTCAAGACCGGTGACAAACGCAATCTTGTTGGCGATGCCGAAAAGTCCACAGCGGCTGCCACCGAGAAATCCGTTGACGCCGACAAGGCCGCCGCAGCGGATAAACCGGTAAAGAAAGACGAAACCAAGTCTAAAGAGACGAAGTCCGAGACGAAAAAGCCGTCGGTGGACAGTAAAGTGAAGTCCGCGTGAAGCGGTTCCGACGCTATCTCGTCGCCGGACTCCTGGTCTGGATACCGCTGGGCGCGACCCTGATACTCGTCAAGTTTGCGGTCGGGCAGATGGACAGGTCCATCAGCTTGCTACCGCATAAATTTCAACCGGGCGTTATGCTGCAGAATTGGCTGGGGACCCAGAACCCGGTCGAAATTCCCGGTTTCGGCGTCATCCTGATTGTCATCGTTGTACTCCTGACTGGAGTACTGGTCGCCAATTTCGTCGGCCGTGCGTTCGTCGGCGGTTGGGAGTCCCTGCTGGATCGCATACCGGTCGTGCGTGCCATCTATTCGGCGGCAAAGAATTTCGCCGAGATTGTTTTTTCCGATTCCAGCCAGTCCTTCAAGAAGGTGCTCATGATCGAGTACCCGCGCAAAGGTCTTTATAGCCTTGCATTTCAAACAGCGGACAGCCTGGGAGAGATAGACGGGCGAACGGGTGACGAAGTAATTTGCTGTTTCCTGCCGACGACGCCGAATCCGACCTCGGGCTTCATCATCGTGGTGCCGAAGAAAGATGCTGTTGAGCTGGATATGACCGTCGATGAGGCACTGAAGATGATCATTTCCCTGGGCGTCGTCGTGCCGGTCTGGAACAGGGATAGCGCCGGCAAACCTCCTGTCGACCCGTCGATCCCCGCGGGGAGGCCCGGGGATTAGCTTGCGCGAGTGATCCGCGCCCCGTACCATTCCGCCTCTTTTTTCACGGGTTTTTTCGAGTTTAGCGATGCGTAGTCATTATTGCGGTGAGATCAACGAGTCCCTGCTGGGTAAGGAAATCGAGGTTTGCGGCTGGGTGCACCGGCGCCGCGACCACGGCGGTGTGATCTTTATCGATTTGCGCGATCGCGAAGGCTTGTTACAGGTCGTTTTTGACCCGGATCGCGCCGGGATTTTT
>JAOUNH010000021.1 GCA_029881055.1 Gammaproteobacteria bacterium | reverse complement strand
GCGTAGGCAAGATTGAGTCGTGAGAACTCGATTTGCCGCGGACGATTAGGCGGCTGCAAGCGATCGAGAAACCAGTCATACAGCGGGCGGTGATCTTCAAACTCAAGCGTGCACAAAGAGTGCGTGATGCCCTCGAACGCGTCCGACAGCGTATGCGCAAAGTCATACATCGGGTAGATGTTCCAATCACTGCCTGTGCGCTGGTGCGCAATATGCCGAATTCGGTAGAGCGCCGGATCACGAAGATTCATGTTAGGCGAACTCATATCGATCTTGGCGCGCAGCACGAGTTCTCCATCCGCAAATTCACCCGCGCGCATGCGCGCAAGCAGATCCAGGTTTTCCTCAACACTGCGATCCCGGTACGGACTGTTCTTTCCAGGCGACGTCAGTGTGCCACGGTATTCGCGAATCTCGTCGGCACTCAGGCTATCGACATACGCTGAGCCCATTTCCACCAGACTGACGGCGGCGTCATAAATCGGGCCGAAATAATCGGACGCGTGCGTCAGCCGATCTTCCCAGTCAAAGCCCAGCCAGCGCACATCGCGCTTGATCGCTTCGACGTATTCCTCACTCTCTTTCCCGGGATTGGTGTCGTCGAGCCGGAGGTAGGTGCGCCCCTTTGTTTCACTGGTGACCCCAAAATTCAGGCAAACCGACATGACATGGCCGATATGAAGGTAACCATTAGGCTCCGGCGGAAATCGAGTCACGATTTCTTTGTGCTTTCCGGACTCAAGATCGTCATTAATGATCTGGCGGATAAAGTCCCGCGTTTCGGTCTCGCTCATGGTTTCAACTGGCTGAATTTGGAAGGGGCGGTATTGTACTCGAACTTGTTTATCCGCGGGGCAATTCGCGTACAATATCGCGCCGTCCCGTAGCATTCATCGTTTGTAGCCAAAAATATGCCAAAAATAACCTTACCTGACGGCTCTGTGCGTCAGTTCGATACGAGCGTCAGTGGAAAAGACGTCGCCGCGAGCATCGGTGCGGGCCTTGCCAAAGCGGCGGTAGCCGTCCGCGTGGACGGCCGGCTTTGGGACCTGACGCGCCCGATCGAGAACGATGCAAAGCTTGAGATTCTGACGCGCGATTCGGAGGCGGGCCTGGAGTTACTGCGTCACGATGCGGCGCATGTGCTCGCCGAAGCCGTCAAGGAACTCTGGCCGGATACCCAGGTAACCATCGGACCGGCCATTGAGAACGGCTTTTATTACGATTTCGCACGCGAAGAGGCGTTCACGGACACAGACCTTGAAACCATCGAAGCGCGCATGAAGGAAATCGTCGACCGTGATGAGCCCATTCTGCGGGAAGTATGGGAGCGTGACAAAGCAGCCGAATTCTTCCGTGGCATCGGTGAGGCCTACAAAGCGGAGATTATTGAAAGCATTCCGTCGGACGAAGATCTCACGCTGTACCGTCAGGGTGACTTCATCGATCTGTGTCGCGGCCCGCACCTTCCCTCAACCGGCAGCCTGGGCAAAGCTTTCAAACTGACACGCGTCTCCGGCGCGTACTGGCGTGGCGACTCCAACAATGAAATGTTGCAGCGTATTTACGGCACTGCCTGGTCCAGCGAAAAAGAATTGCGGAACTATCTGCACATGCTTGAGGAGGCAGAAAAGCGCGACCATCGACGCCTGGGCCGGGCCCTGGATTTGTTCCACTTTCAGGAAGAGGCGCCTGGCGCGGTGTTCTGGCATCCGAAGGGATGGAGCTTGTTCCAGAGTCTCGTCGGATACATGCGCGAGACACAGAATGCCGCGGGATACCAGGAGATCAACACGCCCGAAGTCGTGGCGCGATCCTTGTGGGAGGCCTCGGGACACTGGCAGTCTTTCGGCGACAACATGTTCACGACAGTTACGGTGGACGGCCGTACTTTCGCTATCAAACCGATGAATTGCCCGGGACATGTGCAGGTATTCAAACAGGGCATCACGAGTTATCGCGATTTGCCGATACGGCTTGCCGAATTTGGTAAATGCCATCGTTACGAACCCTCCGGTGCCTTGCACGGCATGATGCGAGTACGTGCATTTACCCAGGACGATGCGCACATATTCTGCACTCCCGAACAAATCACTTCGGAATCGATTGCGGTTTGCGAACTGATACTTGGCATTTATCGAAGCTTTGGTTTCACGGACGTGCGCATCAAGTTCGCCGACCGACCTGAAGTCCGGGTCGGCGAAGACTCGGTTTGGGATCAGGCTGAGGCTGCGCTTGTCAAGGCACTGGAAGTCGCAGGTCTCGAATACACCCACAACCCGGGTGAAGGCGCTTTCTACGGACCCAAACTGGAGTTTGTGCTGCGCGATGCTATTGGCCGCGACTGGCAGTGCGGAACGCTGCAGGTGGATCTGAATATGCCGGGACGACTGGGCGCAAGTTACATCGGCGAAGACGGCGAGAAACACCTGCCGGTCATGTTACATCGCGCTATCTTCGGCTCGCTCGAGCGTTTCATGGGAATCCTGATAGAGCATCACGCCGGGAATTTGCCCTTGTGGCTGGCACCGGTGCAGGTGAAAGTCCTGACGATCACTTCGGATGCTGACGAATACGCGAATGAAATAGTGACCGTACTGCGCAGCCACGGACTGCGCGCCGAAGCCGACCTTCGGAACGAGAAAATATCCTACAAGGTACGAGAGCACAGCGTTGCGAAAATACCGATGCAGTTCGCGGTCGGCCAACGCGAAGTTGAGAACCGCTCGGTTGCCATTCGCCGCCTGGGCTCCAAGCAGCAGGATGTGATGTCACTCGACGACGCTATCGCCGCGCTCAGAGCGGAAATCGAAAGCCGCGGAAACTGATCGCTGATCGCGTAGCCGGAACCCCCTTCCGGGCCCGCAAACCCAACGCCGCCGCCGTATGCGGCGTTTGCGACCACCCTCGAACGGCAAACGTGACGCGTCCTGCACTTTGATTGTGCGCCGCGTCACAGATTCACCATTCCGTCGCCAGCTCACGACAATCTTATGAAAAACCGGGGCTATACTTTCACGACGTTTGGAGCGCGAGAGCCATTCGACATAAGACCGTGGAGGAATCGAAGTGCCGTTGGACGAATTCAAAACACAAGTTCTGCTGCTGCATAGCGAGCAAAGCACCCTGGACAATCTGAGTTCCGGGTTCAGCGACCGCTATACAGTGCACTGTGCGACCAGCGGAAGTGAAGCTTTGAACACTCTCGTCGAAACGCCAATTAACGTCATCATCACGGCGCACGATCTCCCTGGCATGAGCGGGCTGGATGCACTTCGCGAAGCGAAAAAACGCTCGCCCGATACAATCGGGATTCTTCTTGCCGGGAACGCCACGCGAGATATCCAGGCTTTAGTAGGTGCAGAAGAAGTATTCCAGGTCGTGAGCGGTCAGATCACCAGCGACGGCCTTTTGCAGTTGGTGGACAAAGCCACTCGTCAAATGCGCTTGATGGCGCTCGCTCAGTCCGCCAACGATATGACCGCAGATGTCGACGAGCCTGTCGAACACATCATCATGGAAACCTCCGAGAATGGATCAACGATCATCAGCGATGGTACGGGTCGCCTGCCCGTGCTCGATCCGAAAAAAGTGGCCGCATCAGCCGCAGTTGGTTCACGCTCCGTCGACGTACTTGTGCTGACCAAGGATCAGGAGTTCCTCGAGACAATCAAGGATTCGTCTCGCGGCATGCATAAGGTCTATTACGCCAACACGCTGGGACAGGCAAACGAGGCCATCAGTAAGCACAAGATCGGCGTTGCAGTCGTAGATGCAGCGATGGTCGGCGAAAGAATCGAACAACTGACGCAACACTTGCGTAAGGGATCACCGCGCCTGGTATCCATCGTTGCAGGTCGCCGTGACGATGGTGAAATGCTCATGGATCTCATCAATCGCGGTAAGGTCTATCGCTTCCTGTTGAAGCCCGTTTCCCCGGGACGCGCACGCCTGGCCGTTGAGGCCTCCGTAAAGCATCACCTGGAGGCGCCCGATGCGGCCTTCAAAATAAGCGGGACTCCCGCCGCCAGTCCGGCACCTGCCGCTGCTGCGCCCAGGCCCGCCGTTAAAGCAGCACCCGCTGCACCGCAAGCTGCACCGAAAGCCGCCGCACCGAAGATTGCGCCGCCACCCGCTCCAAAGCCTGTAGCACCGGCACCGAAAGTAATGCCCAACCAGGCGTCGAGGCCCGCGGCTCCAAAAGTTGCGGCGCCTGCAGCAGTTGCACAGCGCAAGCCGGCACCGGCTGACCCACCGCTGGGCTCATTCGTCCCCGACGAGGCGTCCCCTGTTTTGGATGGGCTTGGTGACACGTTTGGCAACGACGATTCGAGTTTCACGGAAACGGTAACGGGCCTGATTAGCACGGTTACCAGGAAGTTCTCATCAGATAAGGAGGCTTCGGCTCAGCCCGAAGCGCCAGCGAAGGCACCGAAACCGGAATTGCCTGCGGCGAGCTCTGGCGGGTCGCTGCTACAGAACCCGAAGATCATGGGCGTCGCAGCCGCTCTCGTAGTTGTCGTGGTTGGTGCATTGTACTGGGCCATGAATGGTTCGGACGAGCTCGCCAGCCAGCCGGGCGAGATAAAACGCACGCCGTCGTTCACTGAAGCCGATGTCGAATTCGGGAAAGCGCCAGCCGCTCTGCAAGACCTGGACGTCGAAGCACTGGTTGCGGAAGCAAGGCTCGCGCGGGATGCGGGACAATTGTTTAATCCGGTCGGCAGTAATGCTATTGAATTATTCGCTGCCGCCATGGCGGTTGAGCCGGGTAATGCGTTGATCGCTGCCGAACTGGACGCTGCGATCGGTCAGACATTGTCGATGGCTGAATCCGCATTGCTGGAGTCCAGGCTGGATGACACGGCTGCAGCACTGCAGCGTGTCGCAGCCGTTGACCCGCAGAACGTGCGGCTGCCTTTCCTGAACGCGCAGCTTTCCCAGATGCAACTGCGGTCCCGCCTCGACGAGGCACGCCTTGCTATCCGCGAGAATCGATTTGAAGACGCCGCAACCGCATTGAATTCTGCCCGCAGCCTGAATTTGCCGGACACGGGTGAAATAGCCGCAATTTCTACCGAGCTGTCGACTGCACGTAGTGCGCAACAGGTCGATGACGTGCTCGCGAAGGCCGCAGCGCGACTGGATGCCGGCGCCCTGATTCGTCCTTCGAACAACAACGCACGTTATTTCTACGAACTCGTATTGTCTAATGATCCCGGCAACACGATCGCCCGCCAGGGACTGAATGTCATCGCATCAAAGCTGGCGCTGCAGGCACGCGCCGACATTGACAGTGGCAATCTCGACGCGGCAGAAACCGTGTTGGCAGACGCACACGCCCTGGACTCGACGAATGCCGACGTTACGGCTACTGTCACCGCGCTCGCGAGTGCACGTGCTGCAGTCGCCGAACAACAGCGCCGTGACGCCGCTGCTAGCGAAGCAGCCGAGCAGCGACGAATCGCTGCCGAAAAGCAAGCGGCTGTCGATCGCCAGGCAGAGGCTGAGCGACAGGCCGCGGCCAAGCGCCTTGCCGCCGCGACCGCTGCGGCCACTGTTGCCACAGACGCACCAGGCGATCGAACTGTCCCGACTTCGGACACCAACACGGCGAAGGCCGCGGATGTTCCTCGCGCCGATACCGAGGCTGTCGCTGTCGACACCGCAGTGAATAACGGGCCTGCCGAGGCAGAACCCGACCAGGCGGCTACTCTGCAGGCAAATGACCAGCAACAGGCGTCTGAAGGTGTCGAGATGGTCGCAGTGAGCTCATTGACGCGTACCAGGTACGTCGCACCGAAATACCCGCGCAATGCCGAGCGCCGCAATCTCTCCGGCTGGGTCGATGTTGTATTCGTGGTTACCCGTGACGGCACCGTATCGAACATCGAAATTCGCGCCGCGGAGCCCGACGAGACCTTCGTCAACGCGGCGATCAACGCGGTCGAGCGATGGGAGTTCGACCCGGTGGTCGAGAATGGCGTTCGCGTCGAGAAGAAAGTCGGCGTCCGGATGATGTTCGCGCTCGAATAACGGCGACAGATTATTGTCTGATCGGTAAACGTTTTTTCCAAGCTGGACCAAAAGGGTGAATCTGGTTAGAGTTGCCTCGTTTTCTCCAGTTTGGACAAAAAAGTGTCAGAAGAAACCGTAGTTCCGTCCGTCCCGCCGGCTCGCAAGCAACAGCAACGCAGCATCGTAACGCAGCAAAAACTGCTCGATGCCGCTGTTGAAGCGTTTTCCGAAAATGGCTTCAAAGGTACGTCGACACGTGACATTGCTGAACGCGCAGGCGTTCACCATCCCCTGATCACTTACCATTTCAAAAACAAGGACCAGCTCTGGCGAGCGGCGGCGAACCACATATTCAAAGCCTTCACGCGATCGCTCGCGCAGTCTTTGGAACAGAACAAGGATATGTGTCCGAAAGAGCGTATGGCGCGAATGATCTCCGCTTATGTCAAATACGCCCGGAGCCAACCTGCCCTGCATAAGGTGATGGTGCAGGAGGCCAGCTACCCCAACCCCAGGCTGGACTGGCTTATTGAGAGACACCTGAAACCGCTCTTCGATGCGACTTTCGGCATGCTCGTGGAATTGCAGAAACTGGGCGTCGCGCCACCGGGCGACCCGGCGTTGCTGTTCAATATGATTCGCTTGTCGTCGGGTGGCCTGCTGGCTCTCGGTAACGAGCTCAAAGCCTCCAGCGGCATCGACGTTGATTCGCCGGAAACGCTCGATGCCATTTCCGAATTGATCATCAAGGTATTCCTGCCTGGAGAAATGCCCGAAAACTGGAAGCAACAGACGGCGGCCTGAGTCTTCACTGCCAGAATCTTTCTACAGCATTTCCTTCAAGCGGTAGTACAGCATCCCAAGCGCAAGCGCCGGGTTTGCAAACCATTTGCCGCCCGGCAACCCCCAATGATGAATCTTCGAAAAGAGTTCGAATTGTTCAGATTCGCCGGCGACGATATCGGCGAGCACTTTTCCGGCCATGTGCGTCGGGGCCAGGCCATGACCCGAATAGCCCTGCACGAAGTAGGTATTGCCCTCAATGCGACCAAACTGCGGAATCCGGTTCAAACTGATCGCGATATTTCCGCCCCAGGTGAAGTCGGCCCGCGCATCCTGCAGCTGCGGAAAGACTTTCTGCATGCTGGGTCGCAATGAACCCTCGATACTCCTCGGCACACGACCGGAATAATTGCACATGCCTCCCCACAGCATCCGTCCATCGGCGGACAGACGAAAATAGTCCAACGCCGAACGAAGATCGATGCAGGCCATGTCCGTCGGCAGCAATTCCTTTTGCAGTTCCGTCGGCAGGACCTCCGTCGCCAGCATATAACTTCCGGCCGGGATGATTTTCCATGCGAGTTTGGGTTCTGTTCGGCCGAGGTATGCATTTCCGGCCAATATTATTTTGCTCGCATGTACCATTCCCGACGCGGTTTCCACGCGCGGCTTCTGGCCGTGATGAATGTTCACGACGGGCGATTGTTCGAATACGGTGGCACCCAGTGACGCCGCCGCGCGCGCCTCGCCAGCGCAAAGATTGAGTGGGTGCAGATGGCCATTGCCCATGTTCACCAGGCCGGCGAGGTAGCTGTCCGATCCGACGACCGAGCGCAGCTCTTCCCGATTCAGGAGTCTCATTTCGTGCGGATAGTTCGCCCGTTCCTTTTCCTCGAACCAGGTGTTGAGATCGCGAACCTCCGACTCACGCAATGCGAGCTCGGCGTAACCAAATTTCAGGTCACAATCGATAGCGTATTTTGAGATGCGATCGACGACGATTTGTCGACAGTCGATACCCATCTGGTAGGTTATCCTGGCCGCATCAGGGCCGAGCCGTTTCTCGATTCTGTCGGAATTAACGAAGCCGTCGATCAGCTGGCCGCCGTTACGTCCCGACGCTCCCCAGCCAATGCGATTCGCCTCCAGCAACACGACATCGTAGCCTCGTTCGGCCAAATGCAGCATTGCGGAAACACCGGTGAATCCGCCGCCAACAACGACGACATCTGCGCGGTGTTCGCCCTGCAGTGACGGGTAACGGGTGAGATTATTGGCCGTCGCCGCGTAATAGGACGCCGTATGCTCTGATGCAATCAGCGGACCGCCCACTATCCAGTCGGGCGGTTCGCGTACAGGTACAGCATCTCCATGGCCAGGTGACTCGCTGCCAGCGACGTAATCTCGCCTACGTCGTAGGTCGGCGCGACTTCAACAACATCCATGCCGATAATATTGATGCCCTGGAGACCGCGCAGTATCGACATCGCCTGGTGACTGGTCAGTCCACCACAAACCGGTGTGCCGGTGCCGGGCGCATAGCTGGGATCAAGGCAATCGATATCGAAAGTCACGTAGACGGGCGTATCGGCGAGGTGCCGCCGAGCCGCTGCAACCGTAGCATCGATACTCTGCGCGTGAACCGCCGGCGCGTCGATGACATTGAAACCCATCGTGTCCGGATTGCTGGTGCGCAGCCCGATTTGCACCGAAGTTTTTGGATTTACGAGGCCCTGCTTCGCTGCCCAGAAAAACATCGTGCCGTGGTCGATCCGATCATTCTCATCCGCCCAGGTATCGCTGTGCGCATCGAAATGCAGGATTGAAATCGGACCACCGTGTTTTCTGACGTGCGCCTTGATCAGGGGATAGGAAATAAAATGATCTCCGCCGAGCGTCAGTAGCGCGGGACCTTTGGAAATGATTCCATAGGCCGCCTCTTCTATTGCGTCGGGCACTTTTTCGGGGCGGCCAAAATCGAAATGCGCGTCGCCTGCATCAACGACGGCCAGTTTGTCGAAGGGATCAAATTCCATGCCATAGGGACGTTCCCAGGCCATGATCGTTGATGCATTACGAATCGCACGCGGCCCGAAACGCGTGCCCGAGCGGTTGGTCGTTGCCGTGTCGAAGGGCACGCCCATAACAGCGACATCCACGCCGGCCATGTCCTTGGTGTACTTGCGTCGCATGAAAGACGTGATACCGCCATAAGTCGGCTCGGGTGTTGTGCCGTGAAGACTCTTGCGCGTTATCGCATAGTCATTATTGTGTTTGTCCATCGGAATTACTCCGCCAATGCCTTTTGTGTCAGATCCAGCGCTTTCCAGGTTTTCTCGATCAATTCGTCCGCTTCACTGTGCGACAGCACGAAAGGCGGGGCACAAATAATCGTGTCGCCAACCGCGCGCAGGCAGAGCCCGCCCTTGATCAGGTTATCGCGACACATCGGCCCTACGCCCAGCTTTTCGTCGAATCGTTCTAATGGGTCCTTGTTCTTCACGAGTTCAAAGGCGCCCATCAGCCCGACCATGCGGGTATCGCCGACGAGAGGATGGTCAATCAGACTCGCCCATTGCTTCTGCAGGTATGGGCCTATGTCGTCGCGGATGCGCTCAACCAGTTTGTCGCGCTGTATCAGCTTGATGTTCGCGATCGCAACGGCGCAGGCGGCCGGGTGACCGGAGTAAGTGTAACCGTGGTAAAACTCGCCGGCCTTTTCAATCAGCACATCGGCCACGCGGTCGCTGACCAGCACGCCGCCCAGAGGCAGGTAACCGGATGAGACACCTTTGGCAAAGGTCATGAAATCCGGGCGCGTGCCGAAGTGCTCAGCACCGAACCACTTGCCGAGGCGACCGAAGCCCGTGATGACTTCGTCCGAAATCAGGAGAATGCCGTACTTGTCGCAAATGCGTTGCACTTCCGGCCAGTATGAATCCGGCGGAATGATGACCCCTCCGGCGCCCTGGATCGGCTCCCCGATAAACGCTCCAACCTTCTCGGCCCCAAGCTCAAGTATCTTCGTTTCGATTGAGCGCGCGGCCTTGAGGCCAAACTCGTCAGGTGACAGTGACCGGTCACTGCCAAACCAGTACGGCTGGTCGACATGCACGATACCCGGAATGGGCAAGCCGCTCTGCTTGTGCATCGCTTTCATGCCACTCAGGCTGGCCGCTGCCACGGTAGACCCGTGGTAGGCATTATTACGACTGATAATCGTATGTCTCTCGGGCTGCCCCATCAGGTCCCAGTAAGTGCGTACCATGCGCAGGATCGTATCGTTCGATTCCGATCCCGAACCGGCAAAAAATACCCGATTGAACTGCGGCGGGCTGACGTCCCGGATGATTGACGCAAGTTCGATGGCCGGCGGATGCGCGCACTGGAAGAAACTGTTGTAGTACGGCAGTTCTTTCAGTTGCCTGGTCGCTGCATCGATAAGTTCCTGTCGACCATATCCCGCGTTTACACACCAAAGACCCGACATGCCGTCGAGCATCTTGTTACCGTCCGCATCGTAAATGTACACGCCGTCTGCGCGCGAAATAATCCGCGAGCGTTGTGCGTGCAACTCCTTGTGATTGGTAAACGGATGCAGATAATGCTTCTTATCCAGCTCCTGCCAGTCCTCGCGAGAACGCTTTTCTATTGCTGCCATGATTTCCTCAACCCGGCCCCCAGGGGCCAAATAAATTTTGTATCCCTTCGAATTCTAGCGCCCGACAGTTGTCGAGTCTGTTCCACTCCATATGCTGAAACACTCGCCAGGATCAGACGTTAAACATCAGAATTTCGCGCTCGTACGGCGTAATGATTTCGTGGAACTCCCGATACTCGTCTTCTTTCAGAGCCGTATACACAGTGACAAATTCGTCGCCCAGCATGCTGCGCATGGCAGCACTGTCTCGCAGCGACTCGATCGCCGTGTATATATGGCGGTGCAATTCAAACGGTCCGCCGTAAGCGCTACCTTTCGCTTCGCCCGTTGGCTTCAAGCCCTCGAGCATGCCCAGGAAGCCGCAGGACAGTGACGCCGCCAGGACGAGATAGGGATTGACGTCAGAGCCGGCCAAACGATTCTCAACGCGACGAGCGTCAGGCGACGAATCCGGGACACGCAGTCCGACCGTTCGATTATCAACCGCCCACGCAAGGTTCACGGGCGACGAATCCGGATTCAGGAAGCGACGGTAAGAATTGACGTAAGGCGCGAATATCAGCATCGCCTCGGGCATATACTTTTGCAATCCGCCAAGGTAACCGTAGAACAATTCGGACGGACTGCCATCCGCATTGGAGAAAATGTTGTTGCCGTCCTTGTCCACAATACTCTGGTGTATATGTAGCGCACTTCCGGCTTCATCCTCCATAGGCTTGGCAAGGAAAGTTGCGTGCATCTCATGTTCGATCGCTGCTTCGCGAATCGTGCGCTTGAAAAGGAATACCTGGTCAGCGAGTTGCACCGCATCGCCGTGCAGGAAGTTGATCTCGAACTGCGCAGGGCCCATTTCCTGCGACAAGGTATCAACGAATATGCCCTGCTCTTCGCAATACTTGTAGACGTCATTTATGAACGGATCGAAATCGTTCATCGTGTCGATGCTGTAGGGCTGGCGGGCACCCTCCGTCCTGCCAAGACGACCCTCAGGCGGCTCTGCTTCGGCATTGGGGTCGGAGTGCGGGCTTAACAGATAGAACTCCACTTCCGGAGCCACGACCGGCGTCCAGCCTCGCGCCTTGAATTGCGCGAGAACGCTGCGCAAGACCGCGCGCGGCGATTTCGGAACCGGAGATCCGTCGCGGCGGTAACAGTCCAGGAAAACGGATGCGGCCGGATCGCTCGCCCAGGGCACGGTACGAAGTGTCGTCGGATCCGGCACGAGTAACATGTCTTTGTCTTCGATGTTGCCCGGATCGATGATGTAGTCGCCGGATATCGTCTGCGAGAAAATCGCTTCCGGCATCTTCATCTGACTAGCACCGAATTTATCGGCAGGAACTACCTTGCCGCGTGCGGAACCTGCCATATCGGGAACGAAGGCTTCGACATCTTCGATGCCTCGTTTCTGTAGCCAGGACTGAAATACTTGGTTATCACCCACATTACACCTATCGTTGTTTCGCGCGTGCCCTGCACGCGTCGCCTAACGCCTTAAAAATAGCCATAGAAAATTTGTTTTCTGTCACTCGCCATTCCGGATGCCATTGCACGGACAGATTAAATCCGGGTGCCGTATCGATCCTGAATGCCTCAATGAGTCCATCGTCTGCAACTGCCTCGACAGTGACGCCATGCGCCAATCTCTCGATACCCTGCGCGTGCAGGGAATTTACCATCACGGAATCCGCCCCCGCCAACCGTCGCATCAAGCCTCCCTCCATCAGGGTCACCGGATGCGCGGGACCGTATTGCTTGTCCAGCGGGTCGCTCTTGTTCTCAAGATGATCGTGGTAGCCCGGAACTTCTGCCACATTCTGGTGCAATGTACCACCCAAGGCTACATTGAGCTCCTGATGCCCGCGACAGACCGCGAGCATGGGCACTCCCCGCTCGAGCGCACGCAGCGCGAGTGGCAGCGTCAGCGCATCGCGGTGCGGGTCGTGAAAGCCGCCTTGCAGAGGCGCCTTGCCGCCGTAATGATGCGGCTCTACGTTCGAATAGCTCCCGGTCAGCATGATGCCGTCGACTCGATCGAGAATGTCGTCGATATCAATATCCTCCGCCATTGACGGCAGGATAATGGGTATGGCATCCGCGCCGTCGATAAGCGCCTTCAAATATTTTTCACCCGCAACATGCGACGGATGAGGATCGAGAATTCGTCGATCGGAGGGGACTGCAATGATGGGTTTGTTGCTCATATCGGATCAGGCCTCAGCGCGTTTGCCGAAGAATCTCATGGTGGCATACAGTAGCGCCACACCGCCCAGTATCGATATCCATGGCGATAAACCAAAGCCGCCCGGAATCGTGCCGACGACGATTGCCACGCCGCCGACGGTCAGTGCGTACGGAAGTTGCGTACGAACGTGCTCGATGTGGTTGCAGCCGCTGGCGATCGAGGACAGCACCGTGGTGTCCGAAATCGGCGAGCAATGGTCTCCCCAGACAGCGCCCGCCAGCACGCAGGCCACAGACGAATACAAAATGTGCATACCGCCGGGATCCGCAATCCCGGATACCGTCATGACGGCCCAGGCCAGCGGCAGCACGAGGGGCATCAGGATCGCCATCGTTCCCCAGCTCGTACCCGTTGTGAATGCCGTTATCGCGGCGAGGACAAACACCACAGCGGGAATCAACGCGGCCGGGATTGCATCGGCCAGCAAGGTGACGAGGTAGGAGGCGGTGTTCAGTGCGGCAGTAACGTCGGACAAAGACCACGCCAGCACCAGGATAATCATGCCAAACATGGTTGCTCGAAGACCGCCATACCAGGCATCAATGGTTTCGTGCACGGACAGGATTCGCTGGCCGATACTTAAACATGCCGCTACCAGCACGCCAACAAAAGACGAATACATCATCGCTTTATAAGGTTCGGTCGATTCGAGAATCTCCGTCAAAGTCTCGCCCTCACCCAGCATCACCAGGCTTACTCCCAGGCCGATAATCAAAACGATGATCGGTATGAATGCGTTGAGAGCGCGCAGTGGAATGTTTTGTTTGGGCACGAGTTCGTCGCCCTCGAGCGCCGGTAGTTCCTCGGCCGAAACAGGTTTCACCTCACCATTGCGCGCGCGCAGCTCGGCCGTGTACATCGGTCCGAAATCGCGGCCGGACGCGGCGACGATGAAAACGAACACGATCGCCAGGATCGGGTAAAAACTGTAAGGGATGGACTGGATAAAGATCGTGTAGGCCTGCACACCGTCCAACGCTTCAATCGTACGCAGGCTCTGATCGATGAGGCCGATCTGGTAACCGATCCAGGTTGTGATCAGGGCGATACAGGCAACCGGTGCGGCTGTTGAGTCGACGATGTAAGCCAGCTTTTCGCGAGAAATCTTCAAGTGGTCGGTAAGCGACCGGGCGGTATTGCCAACGACAAGCGTGTTGCTGTAGTCGTCAAAGAAAATCATCAGGCCCATCAGCCAGACGGCTACCTGGCCGCCGATGGCGCTCTTGGCCCGACTCACAATCGCGAGGACTATGCTGGCCATGCCGCCATTGCGAGTAATGATTCCGACCATGCCACCGATCATCAAGGTGAACAGGATAATCGAGGCGCGATCCGAATCTGCCAGGGCACCGCGCACGAATACCTGGAAACTGTCCAGCAAGCCGAGTCCGGCACCCTTAAACGTGAACGACTGCAAAGCGGTCGCGCCAAGCCACAGGCCCAGCAACAGGGCCGGGATAACGTTGCGCAGCGTCAGGGCGACGGCAATGGCAACTACTGCTGGCAACACGGATACCCATGCTGGAATCACGCGGAATTCAGATTCCGTGATCTCCAATCCGGCCCTGGCGACCAGCATCGCCTGGCCCGTCTCGGCAATAGCAACATCGTCAAATTCGGCGCGGCCGTCAGCATTCGCGATCGCGTCGTATTGTCGACCGGCGACAGTCAGGCTGACGGCCTCCGAAGGAGCCGCTGCGATGACTGCGTAGTCCATCGGAATCCCCGACAGACCCACTGCCGGGGTCTCGATTTCTATAGCGTTGGCGGGAACCGGAAGGGTCGCGGCGAACAGGCTTAAGGCGAAGACAATTATTGAGACGTTGTTGGTGACCAGCTTGCGAGTATTAATATGATTTTTCCTGGGCTGATTGTCGTTGAACATCTTACCACGGGGTCTGTGCTCAGTAGCGGGGCTGGAGCTGTGACGCAGCCGCACACAGGCTCGCACCGAGCTGGGCCCGACGGGCCCCGGACATGCGCTGGCTGGGTCCGCAAATGGACAGCGCCCCCAGCACCTCGCCCATCCCGTCACGGACCACTGCGCCGACGCCCGAAAAACCCTCTTCGAGCTCGTCCACCGTTTCAGCAAAGCCGCGACGGCGAATATCGCCGAGTTGCTTCTCCAGTACGTCCAGCCGTGTGATCGTTTTCGACGTCAACGAGAGCAGTTTTCCGCGCAGGCGTTGCGTGCCATCTATATCGAAAGCAATAAACGCCTTACCGGTTGAAGTGGCGTGTATTGGCCAGCGTGTACCGACATTCCCGGAGGCGCCCACGACATGCCTGCTGGTCACTTCGTCCAGAATCAACATGCTGTCGTCGATCGGCACCTCAAGCGTCGCGGTCTCGCCGGTTTCGTCAGCAAGGCGCCGAAGCAGGGGCCGCGCGCGCAGTCGCAGGTCATTGCTCGACAGCGCCTGCACACCGAGAGCCATCATGCCAGGACCCAGTCGATAGGCGCCGCTGCCGGGATTGCGATCCAGCAGTTCCTCGCTCTGCAGTGCCTGCAGCAGTCGGTGCGTAGTCGTCTTGTTGAGACCGGAACGAGCGCTGATGTCAGCGAGCTGCAGTTCGGGCAACTCGGCTGTAAAGAGTTTTAGCAGGCGTATCGCTCTCAGAGCCGCCTGCGCGCCCTGTGGCGGTGCTTGATGTCGCATGACCATTCCATAATGTGACTTTGAGTTTCACAATATGCTAGCACGGCCCGCGACGGCAGCAAGAGCCTTCTTTTGCGGTAAATCTTTTGGGTCTAATCGTGCTCTCTGGCCCGGACGAGGTCGGCATCAATCCAGTGACCCGCGCGAAGGTAGTGCCAGACAGCCCAGGGCATGATGACCAGGGTGACAATCAGAAGACTATAACGCATTGATTCTTCACCGAATTCTGGTCGAAGTAAATCGCTTATGGCGCCAGTCGTCCAGGGCCCGCAGGCATAACCGATGAGGTTAATAACCAACAGCACCAGCGCCGAGGTGGTCGCCCGCATGCTCAGGCCAACGAGGCTTTGCGCCTGGGACAATACCGGCGCGAGGTACACATTCATGGTCGCCGCCGGCACGATGAACAGCAGTAAAGCGGTCGCGGATGTCTTGGCAAGAAACATCAGGGCTAGAAGACCGGCCGACAGCATCGATGTGACCGCGACGAAATGAAACGCCTTCTTGTGGCTGCCGCGACCCAGGTGATCCGCAATATAACCGCCAAAGAAAAAACCCGCGCCACCGCAAAGTCCCAGAATCAGGCCCAGCCAGACCCCAAGCTCGGCCAGCGGCATGTCGAAACTGCGCACCATGAAACTGGGCAGGAATCCGACGACCGAATAGCCGACAAAGCTCGAGAGTCCCGCCGCTATCGCCATATGAATGAATGAACGGCGACCCACGAGAAATCTCACGACCTCGATCAGTCGCGGCGTCTTTCCGGACCCTGCCCTGCTTTCCGACGCACCCCGTTCCGGTTCCCGCACAGTGAAGCGAACGATCACCGCCAACAGCAAGCCAGGAATTCCGACGATGAAAAAGGTTTCGCGCCAGCCAATATTCTGTGCCACCCAGCCACCCGCGAGGTACGCCAGCATGATGCCTGCCGATATGCCCAGCGTGTAAAAGCCCATCGCCGACGAACGCGAATTGGGCGGATAGTAGTCGGCGATCATCGAATGCGCAGGCGGGCTGCAGCCTGCTTCACCAATGCCAACCCCGATGCGCGCTGCCGTCAACTGCCAGATATTGAGCGCCAGGCCGGATACGGCCGTCATTGCACTCCATAAGGCCACCGCTGCCGCGATCAGGTTTCGTCGGTTGCATCGGTCAGCGTAGCGGGCGATGGGTACACCGAGGGTCACGTAGAACAACGCAAATGCCGTGCCCGACAGAAACCCGAGGTAAGCATCGCTGACACCGAACTCATCGCGTATCTGCGGCAACAATATCGCGAGAATTTGCCGGTCGACGAAATTGAACATGTAGACAATGGCCAGTATCACCATCGCGTATCGGCGCACGCCCTGACTGATCGGGTCGGCGTTAGCGTTCAGTGGTCGACAGCCTCACCTGGCGCAACGCTGCCGGCACCGGGCCGCCGCGTATCGGAGGCGCCGCGAAAAATGCCATCACGATACTCGACGGATTGCGTGCTGCCGCTCGAATTCTGCGACTGCTGCACGTTATGGCCGCGCTGCTGCAGCAGGCGTATGGTGTCCGGGCTGAATCCCGGTTCGAGGAATAATGCGTCCGGGAACCACTGGTGATGCATTCGGGGGGCATCTGCGGCTTCAGCGAGATTCATGCCGTGGTCAATGACATTCACGATAACCTGCAAGACAGCAGTGATAATACGGCTGCCACCCGGGCTGCCGGTCGCGAACCAGGGCTCGCCGTCGGCAAAAACAATGACAGGTGTCATTGAGCTCAACGGGCGCTTGCCAGCCTCGATCGCATTCGCCTCATCTCCCAGCATTCCGAACGCGTTCATCACGCCGGGTTTGGCCGCGAAGTCGTCCATCTCGTTGTTGAGCAAAAAGCCAGCGCCCGGAACAGCGATACCGGAACCGTAGGAAAAGTTCAGAGTGTAGGTATTCGAAACGACATTCCCGTCCTTGTCCATAATCGAAAAGTGCGTCGTGTCGTCACTTTCGAACAGGGGCTCGACCCCTGGCGACACGTCATTCGAATCGCGTGCCTTTCGCATATCGAGGCTGGCTGCCAATTGCTTGCCGTAGGCCTTGCTCGTCAACCACTTGACCGGAACTTCGAAATAGTCAGGATCACCGAGGTATTTCGAACGATCCGCATAGGCCAGCCGCGCAACTTCGGCAAGCAGATGCACACTGTCTGCGCTGCCGGCGCCCATCTCGGACACCGGGAAGTTTTCGAGAATATTCAGCATCTGCAAGACGTGCACACCGCCCGAGCTCGGCGGCGGCATCGTAACGACCTCGTATTCCCGATAGCTGCCTCTTACGACCTCGCGAATGACAGGTTCATATGCCGCCAGCGACGCCGCATCGACCAGGCCACCACCGCGCGCCATCTCGGCGACGATGAGATCAGCGATAGCGCCCTTATAGAAAGCGTCCGGACCATGCTCGGCTATAAGCTCCAGCGACTTCGCAAGATCAGGCTGCACGAGTAGTTCGCCCGCCTCATAGGCCGAGCCATCGGCTTTGAAGTAGTACCCGCAGGTTGCGACGTTCTGACACAGACGGCCCTGCCGCAATCGCAGGTAATTGGCGAGGTCATAACTGACAACAATACCGTCCCGCGCTTGCGCAATCGCAGGTTGCAACAAGCGTTTCCAGGGCAAGCGGCCGTATTTGCTGTGAGCTACGTAAAATCCGCTAACGGTTCCGGGCACGCCCGAAGCGAGATGGCTGAAGCGCGACTTTTCGGGATCGACGTTGCCCTTCTCGTCGAGGTACATATCGCGGGTCGCTTTTTGCGGCGCCATTTCACGATAGTCAATCGCTATATCTTCGTTAGTGGCTGCATCATGAATCAACATGAAGCCACCGCCACCCAGGTTTCCGGCCCGAGGCAGAGTCACTGCTAGCGAGAAACCCGTCGCGATGGCGGCATCAACCGCGCTGCCGCCGTCCGCCAGGATCTGTGCGCCAACGGCGGCCGACGTTCGATTTTGCGCGGCCACCATACCTGACCTGCCGAGCACCGGGTGCTGCAGATCGCCGTATTGAATAATGGCATTCTGATCTTCTTGTGCGTAGACGCTCGCGTGAAAAGCAAACGCCAATACAAGTGCAGGCAGGATTCTTAAGCGCATGCTCCGGATCTTACGGCAATATCCTTACGAACACGGAGAAGAACACGATAGCCAGGAAGGCACCGGCGGGAATCGTTACGACCCAGGAGATCATAATCCTGGCGACGACCCTGAGGTCGATGGCGTCGATACCACGGGCAAGGCCCACTCCGAGTACGGCACCGACGAGTGTGTGGGTGGTGGAGATTGGAATGCCGGTACCGGACGCGACGACGATCGTGGTGGCAGCGGCAAGCTCGGCCGCAAAACCACGGCTCGGTGTCAGTTGCGTGATTTTTTTGCCGACAGTCGCGATCACGTGGCGGCCGAAGGTCGCGAGGCCGATGACGATACCGACGCCACCGAGCATGAGAACCCACGGCGGCAAGGCCGATTTCGCCCCAACCATACCCGTTGATGCGACACTGATGACAGCGGCCAGAGGACCGATCGCGTTGGCCACATCGTTAGAGCCATGGGCGAAAGCCATGCCACAGGCAGTAATGACCATAAGGACGCCGAAAACCTTTTCCACGGTGTAGAAATGCTCTTTTTTCTCGGCTTTGGGATTGGGCTTAATTCGCGAAATGGCGACTTTTCCGATCAGAGCGATCAATACGCCGATCCCGATTGCCAAGGCGTAACTCTCGCCGATGCTGAGATCCAGACCGACATGCTTAAGCCCTTTCAGGATGGTCACGAGCGTAATCGTAAAAGCGGCGAAGAACATATACACGGGCACCCAGCGCTGGGCTCTTTGCAATGGGTCGTCCTGGCGCAGGATGAGTCGCTGCACGCTGCCGTAAATCAAAAAGGCAATAAATCCGGCGGTCAGCGGGGATATAACCCAGCTCATGACGATCGTGCCGACTTTGTCCCACTGGACAGCATCGACGCCGATGCCTACCGCGGCAAAACCGACGATCGCACCAACGATGGAGTGCGTCGTCGACACCGGCCAGCCGTTGTGAGAAGCAATGAGCAGCCAGACGCCCGCCGCCAACAACGAAGCGAGCATTCCGTAAATGAGCAACTCCGGTGTGTCACTCAGCAGTCCTGTATCGACAATGCCGGAACGGATGGTTGCCGTCACTTCTCCGCCTGCCAACACAGCGCCGAGGAATTCGAAAATTGCGGCAACGACGATCGCTTGCCGGATCGTCAGCGCCTTGGACCCGACTGAGGTTGCCATTGCATTGGCGACATCGTTTGCACCAATGCCCCAGGCCATGAAGAGGCCAAACGCAGCAGCGAGTGCGATATAAATGTATTGCGCTTCCATTGACTGCCCCCGAGGTTAGCAAGCACCCCGTTTTCTATTTTTTAGTGTGAGAGCAACAGCTCGAGACGACGACCGACACGTTCGGCCATATCGGCTATTTCACCGAGTAATTCTATGACCTTGTACATGAATACGGCATCAACCGGATCCAGGGTCTTTTCGATTTTATACAACGACGCACGCAACGCCGCCTGCTTTTCGTCAGTGTCGGTTTCTATTCTGTCGAGCTCTTCAATGAGACTCGACACAAGTTTGACTTCGGCTCCACGAAATCCTGCTGTGAAGAGTTCGTCAAGCTCGCGAACACTTTTTCGCGCCTGTTTGGCAGCGTCAATATTGCGATCCACGAAATCGAGGAATTGCTCGGCGATTACAGCGGGTATTTGCATCCTGCGTCCCAGCATCAGCCCGGAAACATCTTTGGTTCTGTTTGCTATTTTGTCCTGGACGAGCAGCAATTCGAGCAAATCTTCGCGAGGAACCGGCATGAACAGGCTCTTTGGAAGATGCAACCGAATCTGTTTTTTTGCGGTGTCAGCATCGTGTTCGAGTTTATCGATGGCCGCTCGCACCTCTTTGGCCTTTTCCCAATCGCCCTTGATTGCGGCCGCAAAGAACGGCCTGAGCTCGCGCGCACATTGATACGCCAAATTAATGTGTTCTTCGAGAGGTTTGACCGGCGAAGAGCCGAAGATATTTGCTAGCACGTTTGCCATTCGGTTGTCCGCTAGGACTCGGGTTTCAGAGCCGCAATCCTAACACACCATTTGTGTCAATTTGCCAACTTCTACTCGTGCTAAACTGCGCGGCCCTGAACAACCAGAATCACCCGGAATCGCTATGGCCTATTGGCTGATGAAATCGGAGCCCGACGTATTTAGCATCGACGATCTCGCCAGTGCTGGCCGCGAAAAGTGGGACGGTATCCGCAATTACCAGGCTCGCAACATGATGCGGGACGACATGAAAATCGGCGACGAGATACTTTTCTATCACTCCAGCTGCAAAGAGCCGGGAGTCACCGGAATCGCGCGTGTCGCGAGTGCGCCCTATGCGGATCCGACACAATTTGACAGGACATCCAAATATTTCGATGCAAAAAGCGACGTCAAAAATCCACGCTGGATACTGGTTGACGTCGAGTTTGTGAGGAAGCTGTCGCGCACGATCAGCCTGGCCGAAATCAAGGCGGACAAGAAACTTGAAAGTATGATTTTGAATCGCAGGGGAAATCGCCTCTCGATCATGCCGGTCGAGAAAAAACACTGGACCAGAATCCTGAGCCTCGAATGAAGACCTGGCAGAAAGCGTTGCTGGCGGCGGTCGCCGTTGTCGGTGGCGTGTTGGTCGCCACTACGCCGCCAGCGCTCGATTATGTGCCGGGCGATCACAAGAATCTCGATCTAAAGACCTACCTGGCCGAACCTTCTGCCAGTCTGATACCGGGCACGGAGAAACGCATCGTCTGGCAGACCGAGAATCAGCGCACCGAATGGTCAGTCGTTGCGCTGCATGGATTTTCGGCTTCGCGCCAGGAGACTGCGCCACTCGCGGAAACGGTTGCGAATTCCCTTGGCGCCAACCTGTTCGAAACCCGCTTCGCGGCGCACGGGCTGAGGGAAAACGCGCTGGTCGATGTCCATGCCGAACAGTGGTTGGACGATGTTGCGGACGCTTTGACGATAGGCAGGATGATCGGCGACAAGGTGGTGGTTCTTGCAGTGTCGAACGGCGCTACGCTTGCAACGTCGATGCTCGATCACCCTGCCATGGAAGCTGTCGATACACTGATAATGGTGTCGCCGAATTTCGCGCCCGCCGACCCGAAGGCCATGTGGGTTACGCGCCCCGGCGGCCCGCTGTTATTGCGAATGATCGCCGGCGAGACGCGCACGTGGGAGGCGCTTAACGAGCAGCAGGCTTTGTACTGGACGACGCGTTACCCCTCGAAAACGCTCATCGAGGTGATTCGTGGTGTGAACCGGGCACTCAGCAAGATCGAATCGACGCCGGCGCCGCGCGTGCAGGTGTTCTACTCACCCGATGACCAAGTCGTATCTGTTCCGGCATTGCTGTCCGCGTTTGATGCGATCCGGTCGCCGCAAAAAGAACTAATCCCGGTACTCGAATCCGGCGAGCCGAGTGCGCACGTACTCGCCGGCGACATTATTTCGCCAGACAATACCCTGCCCATCGCGGGGCGCATCGTCGACTTTATTCTGCGCCGAGCTCCCTGAGCCGTTCCTGTATCGGCGCCAGTCCTCCGAGCGCCAGCATGATTACGAGATCGCCGGGTTTGGCCCACGTCATGGCTGCCGTGAAGGAGTCCAGCTCTTCTGCATGATGTTCGATCTGCGACGGCTGGGCGCCGCAGCGCAGCAGCTCGTCCCTGATAATCGAATACACGACACCCTTTTCCCTGCCGCGATAATAACCAGCCAGTTCTGAAACGATAGCCTTATCGAGTCCGATCGCCCAGGCGTCGCGCGTCATAGCACGTATCAGCTCATCGGGGCGATCACCCGCCTGCCCGAAACACAGCACGCGACGCTGCGCGGGGATCGCCCGCGCCATGTTCAACACCGAACGCATGGCGGCCGGATTGTGTGCGAAATCGACCAGCACTTTCACGCCACCAACTTCGTAAATATTGCATCGGCCGGGATTACCGCCCTGGTCCATCGTCATAAGTCCCGCTGCGATCGCATCGACCGACAGTCCCAGGCAATAGCACAGTGCAGCGGCTGCGAGTGCGTTCGCGACGTTGTGTCGCGCGACCCCGCCGAGAGTGATCGGAATATCGCGGCTGTCGCAGATGCGCTCGCGCTTGCCCCGCTGCACCTTTTGCAGCTCGTCACCATCAAGTACAAAACACAAATCGCCGTTTGCAGTTGCTTCGGTAATTTGCGCATTGTCCGGATCGAGACCAAACCAAACGACCTCCCCGTCGTAGTCGCGAGCTTTCTGGCGCAACAAAGCATCATCGGCATTCAGAATCAATTTGCCGGACTCGCGAACGGCGCGGCTGACGATCCATTTGATGTCGAGAAGTTCTCCAAGGCTTCGCGAGCCGAAATCGCCCAGATGATCTTCGGCAATATTCGTAATCAGTGCTGTGTCGGCATGGTCAACGCCCAGACCGCGTCGCAGCAACCCGCCGCGAGCTGACTCGAGAATCGCAAGATCAACATCCTGCTGACGTAATACTGTGCGCGCACCCCCTGGTCCGGACCAGTCTCCCCGGTCAATGATGCGCTCATTCACGGCGACCCAGTCGGTTGAGCTCAGCCCGACATTTTTCCCGGCCATGCGGACGATGTGTGCCGCCAGTCGAACCGTGGTCGTTTTTCCGTTGGTCCCGGTCACCAGCCCGACCGGCACATCATGAATCTTTTCCCAGCGCACTTCGTCGGGTATAGCGCGTACCGGCCAGGACATTGAACCCGTCCCGAGCCCTACCGATACCTCGTCATCGTCCCATAGCAAAGTCTTGCCACGGCTCTTGGCCTCGTCGATCAAGCGCATCAATTTCGGATTGACTTCTTCAGCCGCCCGCGCACGAAGGGCATTCTGCGCGTCATCAAAATCGGGAAGCTCAACATCTTCACCCAGCTGATGCGCACTGCTCAGCCAGGCCCAGTCGTTGATTTCGGAAGCCGTGTACAAGGCATCGGTCGGCGCGGTGAACGCAAGACTCACGCCACCGCGCAGACCGCGCCACGCGAACAACGGCTCCTGCCAGCCGAGCGCGATATGCATGCGCGCAACCTGTTCTTTCCAGACTGGAATCAGGCGCTCGGCTTCCTCGGCTGAACAAAGGACATCGAGTACCGGCCCCGGCCTGTCAGAAATCAGGTTCGGTCCCGTCAGTCGTCGAGACTCAAGTAGTTCCATGTCGCGGCTTCAGTCGCCTTCGTCCCGGGCGATACGAACGCCGCGTTCATCGCTGATGATCTCGACGTTGGCGTCCAGTTTGAATCCTGCCAAATCAGGCAGCTCGATTGCGGCGGACACTTTCTTGTCCGTGTCCTCGGTATGTGCGCCCGAATTGAAATAGATGATCTGTTTCCAGGTGCGCTTGATGTTGTCGCCCAGCACCAGGATCAAATCGCCGGCTTCGGCAATCTCGAGAGCCCGCGCTACGGCTTCCGCTTCGTTGTGAATCACGTCGATCTTATCGATCGAGATTCCCTCCTGCAGTAACTTGTCCTTTAGCATAACCGCGACTTCGTCTTCGCCACGGCCGCGACGGCTGTCGTCGCATCGACATATGAAATAGTCAAAATGACCGGCTGCGATGGCTGCGATTTCACGAATGTCTTCATCACGGCGATCGCCCGGTGCTGACAGGACTGCAATCTTGCGCCCGTCGATCTTGAATCGATCAACCAGGCTGCACATCGCGCGCACCGCCGCCGGATTGTGCGCGTAGTCCAGAATGACCCTGAACGGATGTTCGTCATAAATATTCATGCGGCCCGGCGCCTGGAAGAACGACGAATCGAAAGTACGCAAGCCATGCCGGATATCTTCGAGGCTCACCTTCATGTTGTAGGCGAGCGCCGCGGCGAACATCGCGTTCTGCACATTGTGCAAAGCGCGACCTTCGATCGTCGCAGGAATCAAATGCGTCCACACGAGGGGCGTATGGGCCTCATTGTCATAGATAGAAATCATGTGGCCATTCATACCCTGCTCGAGTACAAATGCCTGGCCACCCGCCTGAATGTGCTGTTTCACCAACGGATGTGACGGGTTCATAGTGACGTAGCTAAGCCGGTCGGCGTCGGTGTAGTCAGCCATTTGCAAACACAGCGCATCGTCGGCATTGAGTACGGCTGCGTCGGTAGCAATCTCGATCGGCACACGTTTTACTTCAGCCAGTTGCTCGAGGGTATCGATACCGCCCAGGCCGAGGTGATCGG
>JAOUNH010000146.1 GCA_029881055.1 Gammaproteobacteria bacterium | reverse complement strand
GAACGAGGCGGAAGTCGAGCAGATCGCAAAACAGTTTCCGGAGAGTCGCAGCTACCTCGACGTGTACGACGCACACGGCCTGGTACGCGAGCGCTCGGTGTTTGCGCATTGCCTGCACGTGGATGAAAGTGACCGCGGCTGTATGTCAACGAAAGGCGCTGCCGCCGCATTCTGTCCGACGTCAAACCTGTTCCTCGGCAGCGGCCTCTTCGACCTCAAAGCCATGCGCGCAGCGAAAGTCCGTTGCGGTCTGGGAACCGACGTCGGTGGCGGGACGAGTCTGTCGATGCTGCGAACGGCCAATGAAGCGTACAAGGTCCTGCATCTTCAGGACCAGGCCCTGCCCGCAGCCGAAGCTCTGTATCTCCTGACGCTGGGAGCCGCTGAAGCCCTGTACCTCGATGAGCATGTGGGCAACTTCGAGCGTGGCAAGGAAGCCGATTTCGTCGTGCTCGACCCTGGAGCGACGGTTATCAGCGCACGTCGCTCGCGTGTCGCGACGTCGATCGAAGAAACGCTGTTCGCGCTCACGATGCTCGCGGACGACAGGCATGTCGCCGCAAGCTACGTCGCCGGAAAACGGGCCGAAATCAGATAGCGTCGATGATGGCGTTCAGCGTGGGGCTGGGCCGCATCGCCTTCGAGGCCAGCGCGTCGTCCGGCCGGTAATAGCCACCGATATCGACCTTTTCGCCCTGCGCAGCAATGAGCTCCTCGTTGATTGCGGCCTCGTTCCCGGCCAGCGCTTTTGCGGCCGCCTTGAACTTGTCCGCAAGGTTCGAATCCAGCGCGTTTGCCGCCAGTGCCTGTGCCCAGTACATCGCGAGGTAGTAATGGCTGCCACGATTATCCAGTTCCCCGACCTTGCGCGACGGCGACTTGTTGCTTTCGAGGTAACGACCGTTAGCTTCGTTCAGCGCCGTAGCGACAATTCGGCCGGCGGCATTGTTGGTCTTTTCCGCGAGGTCTTCGATCGATACCGCGAGCGCGAGAAACTCACCGAGCGAATCCCAGCGCAAGTGTCCTTCGCGGACGAATTGCTCTACGTGTTTCGGTGCCGATCCGCCGGCGCCGGTTTCGTACAGTCCGCCGCCCGCAAGCAAGGGTACGATCGACAGCATCTTGGCGCTCGTGCCGAGCTCGAGTATCGGGAAAAGGTCCGTGAGGTAATCACGCAACACGTTGCCCGTCACCGATATCGTGTCCTCGCCTGTTCGCACACGCAGAAGCGTCACGCGCATGGCTTCCACGGGCGCAAGAATGCGTATATCCAGTCCCTTGGTATCGTGATCCTGCAGATACTGCGTCACTTTGCCGATCAGTTGCTTGTCGTGTGCGCGATTTTCATCGAGCCAGAATATTGCGGGTGTCCCCGTTTGCCGCGCACGGTTGACGGCGAGTTTTACCCAGTCGCGAATCGGCAGGTCCCTGGTCTGACACATACGCCAGATGTCACCGGCATTCACGGCGTGCTGGAGCAACACCTCGCCCGCGGAATTCGTCACCTTCACGGTGCCGGCGGTCGGAATCTCGAATGTCTTGTCGTGCGAGCCGTACTCTTCGGCCTTCTGCGCCATGAGCCCAACATTGCAGACGTTGCCCATCGTGGTTACATCAAATGCACCGTGCTTTCTGCAGAAGTCGATCACTTCACCATAGATACCGGCATAACATCGATCGGGAATCATCGCTTTTGTGTCGGCGAGTTTTCCGTCGGGACCCCACATCTTTCCTGAGCTGCGGATCGCGGCCGGCATGGAGGCGTCGATGATGATGTCACTGGGCACGTGCAGGTTGGTAATACCCTTGTCCGAATCCACCATAGCGAGTGCGGGGCGTGTTGTGTAAACCGCCGCGAAATCGGCTTCGATTGCCTTGCGTTGTGCCTCGGGCAGGGCCGCAATTTTTGCGTACACATCACCGACGCCATTGTTTGCGTCAACGCCGGCCTGTTGCAGTACTTTCGCGTGTTTCTCGAAAGCGTCCTTGTAATACGTCTTGACAGCGTGACCGAACATGATCGGGTCCGACACTTTCATCATGGTTGCTTTCAAATGCAGTGATAACAGCACGCCTTCTTTTTTTGCCGCTGCAATTTCCTTCTCAAAGAAGGCTGCAAGAGCCCCGCAGTCCATGCGGCTGGCGTCAACGACTTCGCCTTTGGTCACGGGCACTGCGGCACGCAACACGGTCTCGCTGCCGTCGTTCGTGTGCAGAGAAATTTTCAGGTTGCCGCCGGCGTCAATTACGGTCGATTGCTCGCTGGAGTAGAAATCGCCGTCGTCCATGTGTGCGACATGTGACTTCGAATCGCTACTCCATGCGCCCATCGAGTGCGGGTGCTGTTTCGCGTAGGCTTTTACGGCGGCCGCAACGCGGCGATCCGAGTTGCCTTCGCGGAGCACCGGGTTTACGGCGCTGCCGAGGATCTTCGCATAGCGCGCTTTCGCGTCCTTCTCGGTTTCCGATTTCGGCTCTTCGGGATAGTCCGGGATATCAAAGCCCTGTGACTGCAGTTCGGCGATCGCTTCCTGCAACTGCGGCACAGAGGCACTGATATTAGGCAGCTTGATGATGTTGGCTTCAGGGGTTTTCGCAAGCTCGCCCAGTTCCGCCAGGGCGTCACTCTGCTGCTGATCCGCGGCCAGTTTTTCGGGGAAGCCGGCGAGGATTCTTGCGGCCAGCGAGATATCGCGCGTCTCTACAGCTATGCCGGCCGCATCGGTAAACGCCTTGACGATCGGCAGGAAAGAATAGGTGGCCAGCGCGGGGGCTTCGTCCGTCTTAGTGTAAATAATCTTAGCGGTGCTCATGTTTTTCCTTGGGTTTCAGGGACTTTCACGCGTGCAGGAAAGCGCGGGCTGGGCATTATAATGTGCCCGGCCGCAAATCTCTCGCCTGAATTGGCTGTCGCCGGCCCTAGCCGACGACAATGCTGGCCTTGAAATGCGATTCCGCTTTCAGGGAATTGCTGATGAGACAAATATGCTCGGCCTTTTCGAGCAGCTTCGTCGCTTTGTCGACGTCCGTGCCCGGCGCAACCGTGAGCGTTGCGGCGATATCGAAGTGGGTGAATTGCGTAGCGCGTTCGATCTTGTCCAGCGTGCCATTAACCTCGCAGGTCAACGCTTCCCACTCGAAGTGCGAGGCTCTCGCGACCGCTCGAAACGACAGGATAAAACAGTCAGCGACGGCTGCAACGAGCAGGGTTTCCGGCGACCATCGATCTCCGGGGCCACCGAATTCAGCAGGCCCCGCGGATTCGAGGTCCGGAATGCCCGCGCTGCTGAGGACAACGTTATCGACTGTCTTTGCGCTTGCCGATACCTGGTAGTGATGGGGAAGGTCTTGCATGGATCATCCTTTACGAATCTGAGATTAGCAGGGCTCTAAAATCATTCACGTTGGTACCAGTGGGGCCGGTAATGATCAAATCAAGTGTGGCACTGAAGAATCCGTAGCTGTCGTTTCGTTCCAGCATCTGCTTGGCATCGATGCCGGCGTTCGCGGCTCGGTCGAGAATATCGGGAGTCACAAAACTGCCGGCGTTGTCGCCATTGCCGTCGATACCGTCCGTATCGCAGGCGATTGCGTGGATCGCCGGGTGCCCGTTGAGCGCGATTGCGAGCGCCAGCGCATATTCGCCGTTGCGTCCGCCGCGCCCGTTGCCGCGAACGTTCACGGTCGTTTCGCCGCCGGATAAAACGACACAGGGCGGTGACAGGGGGCCGTGGCCGGCAGCGATCTGCATCGCGAGTTCGGCGTGTTCGCGAGCCAGCGTGCGCGCATCGCCGCTGAGATCGCCAAGCACGTACGGTGTGATTTTCCGCTTTTCTGCAAGTGCAGCGCTCGCAATGATCGCGTCATCGCTACTCGCGAGTATGCGCACGTCACCTGCTGTAATCGTCACAGGCCGACTGCTCCGAACTGATTGCCGCACCGTGTCGGAAATGGTTACGGCATAGCGATCGAGAATATCGAGTGCCTCTGATGCAGGACTGGCATCGCTCACTGTTGGCCCTGACGCGACCATCGCAATATCGTTGCCGGGCACGTCCGAAATAATCAGCGTCAGGACCCTGGCGGGTGCGCACGCAGCTGCGAGCTTGCCGCCTTTGATGGCCGACAGTTTTTTGCGGACACAGTTAATCTCGTTGATCGCTGCGCCCGAGAGCAGCAATTGCGATGTGATGTCTCGTTTTTCAGCCAGGGTTACGCCGTCAATCGGGAGGCAAAGCAGGGACGAACCGCCGCCTGAAATTACACACACCACCGTATCGTCAGCCGACAAACCTGAGACGCTGTCGAGAATTCTTGCCGCCGCGGCGACGCCGGCCGCATCCGGTATCGGATGTGCAGCTTCAATTACCTCAATCGATTGGCAATCCGAGGCATATCCGTAAGGCACGATGACCAGGCCCGTAAGTGGTCCTTGCCAGGCCTGTTCAAGCTCATGTGACATGCTGGCCGCCGCTTTTCCCGCGCCGACGACCAGGATACGGCCAGCGGGTCGCTCAGGTAGCCAGGTGCGCAGGCAGTTGGCCGGGCTTGCAGCCGCGACCGCTACGTCAAACAGTTCCCGGAGTAAGGCCTTTTGTTTTTTCACAATTAAATGTGTCGGAAGTTGAATGAAGAGACTATCCGTTCAATCGGGCGCAAGGCCGCGTAACGGTGCGAAGTTTGGGTCAGAAGTTTTTGCTCAGTTGCAGCAGATCCCAGCGATTGCCGTATAGATCTTCAAACACCGCGACGATTCCATACGCCTCGGTTTTAGGATCCCTTACAAACTTGACACCCCTGTCAATCATTTCACTGTAGTCACGCCAGAAATCGTCGGTACTCAGGAAAAGGAAGACTCGCCGACCCGTTTGGTTACCGATAAACACCTCTTGCTCATCGCTTGATGCTCTTGCAAGCAACAGCGTAGTTCCGCTAGAACCCGGCGGAGCAACAACGACCCACCGCTTGTCCTGCTCGGGCTGGTAGATATCCTCAACCAACGTGAAATGCAAGGTCTCCGTATAAAACTGGATTGCCTCATCATAGTCACGAACAACCAGCGCGACATGCACGATAGTTTGCCTCATGTCCGACAACTCCTTTGTCGCCTTCGTTTCTCTCAATTTGATCAGCCGGCGGCAAGTGCTGACCCTTTCTTTGCGCCCAGGCTGAGCGGCTGCTTTTTCCAAGACTTGCCGTTCAAGCGTCTGCTTTAGGGAAATCGCAAGGGGCGGCAATCGGCCAATTCCGGTCATTAGCGCCCAAAGAAAAACCCCGCCAAAGCGGGGTTTTCGTAGTGGTGAGTCAGTATCGACGAATGGACATTGCTCCCGCCTTGGTCGCTACAGACTATTTTGCTTTTTCTTTGGACTCAGGAATGTAGAAAGACTGAGTTGAAAATCCAACACGTGTGCATTCCCCCGCCGCATTCCAGGAAAAAGTAACAAACGAGTAATCACTCGTAGCTCTCATTGTATCCAGTAAATCAGCTCTCTGTGTAGAACAAAATCCGCGTAGCCCTTCAGCGCTGCCATCGTCCTGGACTGCCTGGCAAAAACCAAATTTAAGAACGCCACCCGCACCATCGTCAAAAGTACGGTAACCGCATCCAATCAACTCAAGATCGCTTGCAGAAAACCTTGCAGTCGCCATGTCTCCCTGCGCATCACCGGATAGATCAGCATTGACCGTTACCAATACAGGTGCGGGCTGCAAAAATCCCGCATACACGATAGACGACAAAAGCACGAGAGCCGCCGTTGACAGTAGATGTTTCAATTTCATCTTTATTCTCCTTTTTATTTTTGCTTTACAAGAAATCAAAGACGACCCTTAATGTCGCCTGCGTTCATTGTTCTCATGAGTCTATTGAGCATTCGGCCTTGATCCGCCTTGTGAAGTTTTGCAATATCTGTCTGAATATTTTGCATCTCCATCTCGGAAATACTGCCGACAGACTCGAAATAGTCTAATTTCTGAGCAACCAGGTTCAATTGGTCTTGGTTCTCCGCCGTGTAAGTTGATTCAACTGCTATCGTGGAATCGTCTTGATTGTCTGAACCTGTCATGACGATCAAGTGAGCGGCAAGCTCTTCCCGAATAATGTTCCGCAACTGTAATTCGTTTGAGTTGGCGTGGCTGTCTCTCGAATAGCGATCCGTTAGCGGCGCACTGAAAATATCGCTGACTGGTCTGCTTTGCGCTACCTGTTCTACAACTGATACTTTTTCTTCGATGTTTACTATCTTGACAAACAATAAAGACAATATGCCGGTTTGCACCAAGACAAGGGTAGTTAATATTTTCATTCGATTAGACTGGACGGATTGGGTACGTCCAAACTATAGATGATTCCAATGAGTTTCGCTCAATAGACTGTTGGATGACCTCTCTACATTATGTTGAATTGAGGCCAAAGTAAGCGGTAACGCCTACGACTGGGCTTGTTTCCGTCAACGTCAGCAATGGGTCACAGGCCGACATCTTACCTCAGTTTAGTCGAGCGGCCGCTATGCAGCGCGAAGCAGCCCCACAGCTCGCTTCCTGGCGACCGTCGCTGTACGGCCAGAACCAGCCGCTCGTCCAACTCAGACGCAAGCAACTCAAGCGGCTAACAAC